>DAIDJQ010000053.1 GCA_027451305.1 Cellulomonas sp. | reverse complement strand
TCCCGCCCCGCGCGGCGCGGCCGGGCGGGAAGCACGCCGTGGCACGGTGGCAGGCATGGCCTCCACAGCGACCCGGGTGCCCCCCCGTCGTCGCGCCGTCGGGGAGGCCGCCCGGCTGCTCCAGGTGCCTCGTCCCCGTGGTCCTCGCCCGGTCCAGGAGGCGGGGCCGCGGGGGCGGGTCACCGCACTCGTCGTCGTGCTCGTCCTGGTGCTGATGACGTTCGCCGGGCGGCTGGTGTGGGTCCAGGGCATCGCGGGGCCGGCGATCGCGAAGGTGGCGCTGGAGAAGCGGCTCTCGTCGGTGACCGTGCTGGGACAGCGCGGCCAGATCACCGACGCGGACGGTGTCCCGCTCGCGACCTCGGTCGAGCGGTACGACGTGTCCGTCAACCAGCGCACCATCGCGAAGTACCGGAGCACCGGCGGCACCGGCGCCCCGGACGGCGCCGCGGGGGTCGCCGCGCTGCTCGCCCCGCTGCTCGGCTCCAACTCGGCGGAGCTCGGGGGTGAGCTGGCGGGCAGCGCGACGTTCCGGTACATCGCCAAGGGTGTGCTCCCGGAGGTCGCCCGTGAGGTGGAGTCGCTGCGCATCGACGGCGTGATGGTGGACGAGGTCGCCGACCGCGCGTACCCCAAGGGCACCGTGGCGGGCAACCTGATCGGCTTCGTCGGCACGGACGGCAAGGGCCTGCAGGGCCTGGAGTACACGCTGAACTCGCGGCTGACCGGCACCGCCGGCTCCGAGACCTACGAGAGGGGCGCCGGTGGCCAGGCGATCCCGGGCGGCTACTCGACCGGCTCGCCTGCCGTCGCCGGCCAGTCCGCGCGGTTGACGATCCTCTCCGACCTGCAGTGGAAGGCTCAGGAGGCGGCGGACGCGCAGAAGGCCGCCACCGGCGCCGACTCGGCGACGGTCGTGGTCGAGGACGTCGCCACCGGAGCTCTGTACGCCGTCGCGGACTCGGACTCGATCGACCCGAACAAGCCGGGCGCCGCTGCGGCCGATGCGCTGTCCCGTGCGGTCTCGGACGCCTTCGAGCCGGGCTCGACGGGCAAGGTCATCACCATGGCGGGGCTCCTGGAGTCCGGCCTGACGACCCCGACGTCGCAGTTCTCGGTGCCGTACCAGTACACGACGCCGAACGGTCAGACCTTCCACGACGCCGAGCAGCACGGCGTCGAGCAGTGGACCACGACCGGCATCCTGGCCCAGTCCTCGAACGCCGGGACTGTCATGGTCGGTCAGCAGCTGACCAAGGACCAGCGGTACTCCTACCTCACGAAGTTCGGTGTCGGCACGCCGACCGGTGTCGAGCTCCCCGGGGAGACCGCCGGCATCCTGCACCCCGCCGACCAGTGGGACGGACGGACGGAGTACACCGTGCTGTTCGGCCAGGGCCTGTCGGTGAACGCCCTGCAGGCGACCAACGTCTACGCGACGATCGCCAACGGCGGCGTGCGCCCGAAGCCGCACCTGATCGCCGGGTGGACGTCGCCGGACGGCACGTACACGCCCGTCGCGCAGCCCGCCGGGGTGCGGGCCGTGTCCGCCAAGACCGCGCAGACGGTGCTGACCATGCTGGGCAGCGTCGTCAACGACGGCACCGGGACGTCGGCCGCGGTCCCGGGCTACCAGGTCGCCGGCAAGACGGGGACGGCGCAGGACATGCAGACGGGTGGCATCACGGCCTCGTTCATCGGGGTGGTGCCGGCCGACTCGCCCCGCCTCGTGGTGGGCGTCTTCCTGCAGAACCCCAAGACGTCGATCTACGGCGGCGTGGTCGCCGCGCCGGTCTTCAGCGACGTGGCGGGCTTCGCGCTGTCCGAGCTCGGGATCGCGCCGTCCGGGGCCAAGACGACGCTCTTCCCGTCCACCTGGTGACCGGGCGCGAGAGAGCGGCCAGGTAGATTCTCCCCATGACCTCCCCCCAGGGACGGATGCGCCCGCTCAGTCCCCCGGCCCGTCGGGCGGCCGACCTGATCGAGGTGTTCGGCCTGGTCGCGACGGGTGCGCAGGCCTCCGGCACCACCGTGCACGGGGTCAGCATGGCGAGCGACGACGTGCAGGCCGGCGACCTCTTCGTCGCAGTCCCGGGCTTCACCGTGCACGGTGCCCGGTTCGCCGCTGCGGCCGTGGACGCGGGTGCGTCGGCGGTGCTCACGGACGAGGCGGGCAGGCGGCTCGCGAGCGCCGACGGCGTGGCCGACCGGGTCCCGGTGCTGGTCGCGGAGGATCCGCGCGCGCTCGCCGGTCCCGTGGCCGCCTGGGTGCACGGCGACCCGGCAGCCGGGATGGTGACCGTCGGGGTGACCGGGACCAACGGCAAGACGACCACGACGTACTTCGTCGACGCAGCGCTGCGCGCGGTGCACCCGGTGACCGCGGTGCTGGGCACCGTCGAGCTGCGGATCGGGGACGAGGCCGTCGAGAGCCCCCGCACCACGGTGGAGGCCCCGGTGCTGCAGGCGATCGTCGCGCTGGCTGCCGAGCGCGGGGCGACCGCGATGAGCACCGAGGTCTCCTCGCACGCCCTCGCCCTCGGCCGGGTGCGCGGCCTGGTGTTCGACGTGGTGGGCTTCACCAACCTCCAGCGCGACCACCTCGACTTCCACGGCGACATGGAGACGTACTTCGCGGACAAGTCCCGGCTGTTCGCGCCGGACCAGGCTCGCCGCGGCGTCGTGGTGGTGGACGACGAGTGGGGCCGTCGTCTCGCGGCCGCGGCTCCGATCCCGGTGGAGACGGTGGCCACTCACGTGGGCGATCCCGCCGGGGAGACGGCCGACTGGGCGGTGGTCGAGGCGCAGATCGGCCTCGACGGCGTCGGCTCGAGCTTCGTGCTGCGCGGCCCCGACGGCGTCCGGCACCCCGCCGCCAGCCCCCTGCCCGGCCTGGTGAACGTCTCGAACGCCGCAGCGGCGGTGGTGCTCGCGCACGCCGCCGGCGTGCCCTTGGCGGTGGCGATCGAGGCTGTGGCGCACGCCCACGAGATCCCCGGCCGGATGGAGCGCGTCGTCGAACGCGGGAACGGTCTCCCGCTCTGCCTGGTGGACTACGCGCACACCCCGGACGCGCTGGTGCTCGCCCTCGAGGCGGTCCGGCCGATCACCCCGGGACGTCTGGTGATCGTGCTGGGCTCGGACGGTGACCGGGACCGCGGCAAGCGGCCGATGATGGGGCAGATCGCGGCGCGGCTGGCGGACGTCGTCGTCGTCACGGACGAGAACCCGCGCTCGGAGGAGCCCGGCTCGATCCGGGCGGCGGTCCTCGAGGGCGCCCGCGCGGAGCGGCCCGACCTGCACGACGTGCTCGAGGTGACGACGAGCCGCGCCGACGCCGTCCGGCGGGCGCTGGACCTGGCGGGCGACGAGGACACGGTGATCATCACGGGCAAGGGGCACGAGCCGACCCAGGAGATCGCCGGGGTGTTCCACCGTTACAACGACCGCGACGTGCTCGCCGCGGTGCGGGACGAGCGGGCCGCCGCAGCCGGTACGCGGCCGGGGCTGCACGCGTGATCGCCCTGACGGCGGCCGAGGTCGCGGCCGCGACGGGAGGTGTGCTGTCCGGCGTCGCACCGGGGACCGTGGTGACCGGTCCGGTGGTGGCCGACTCGCGCGAGGTGCTCCCCGGCTCGCTCTTCGTCGCGCTGCCGGGGGAGCACGCGGACGGGCACGAGTTCGCGGTGGGGGCCGTCGAGGCGGGTGCCGTGCTGGTGCTCGCAGCACGCGACGTGCCGGCACCCGCGGGCGGGACGCTGCCGACGGTCCTGGTGGACGACGTGACCGTGGCGCTCGGCGCCCTCGCCCGTGACGTGCTCGGGCGGCTGCGCGAGGCGGCGGCCGAGCCGGGCGGCACCGCGCTGCAGGTGGTGGCCGTGACGGGGTCCGTGGGCAAGACGACGACGAAGGACCTGCTGGCGCAGCTGTTCTCCGCGGACGCGCCCACGGTCGCCCCAGTCCGGTCGTTCAACAACGAGATCGGGCTGCCCCTGACGGTGCTGCGCGCCGACGAGTCGACGGCGCACCTGGTGCTGGAGATGGGCGCCTCCGGCATCGGGCACATCGAGTACCTCACGCAGATCGCTCCGCCGGACGTGTCCGTGGTGCTCGTCGTCGGTGCCGCTCACCTCGGCGAGTTCGGGGGCGTCGAGGCCACCGCCCGCGCCAAGTCCGAGCTGGTGACCGGGCTTCGTCCGGACGGGGTCGCCGTGCTGAACGCCGACGACCACCGGGTCGTCGCGATGGCCGGGCTGGCGCCGGGCGAGGTGGTGACCTTCGGCATCTCGCCGCAGGCGCAGGTCCGGGCGTCCGGCGTGCAGCTGGACGACCGCGGCCGCGCGGGCTTCAGCCTGGTGGACGCACGCACGCCGGAGGCGCCGCGCTCGATGCCCGTCCGGCTGCGGCTGGTGGGGGAGCACCACGTGCACAACGCGCTGGCGGCGGCGGCGACCGCGCTCGTCGGCGGCCTGGAGCTCGAGGACGTCGCTGCGGGACTCTCGGCGGCGGACGCGCTCAGCCCGCACCGGATGCACGTGGTCGACCGCCCGGACGGCGTGACCGTCGTCGACGACTCCTACAACGCCAACCCCGACTCCATGCGGGCCGCGCTCAAGGCGCTGGCCCAGCTGGCGGGCCGGGAACGTCGTTCGGTGGCGGTGCTGGGCGAGATGCTCGAGCTCGGCCCGGAGGCGCGGCAGGCGCACGACGCCATCGGCCGGCTGGTGGTGCGGCTCAACATCGGTCTCACGGTCGTGGTGGGCGACGGCGCGCGGGCGATCCGCGACGGCGCCAACCACGAGGGCTCCTGGGGTGACGAGGTGGTGCTGGCCGACGACATCGACGCGGCCGAACAGTTCCTCGCGCAGGAGCTGCAGGCCGGCGACGTGGTGCTGGTGAAGTCCTCCTACGGCGCCGGGCTCTGGCAGCTCGGCGACCGGCTGGTCGGAGCGGGCGTGTGAAGGCCGTCCTGATCTCCGGCGGCGTGTCGATGGTCGCCTCGCTGCTCGGCACACCCCTGCTGATCCGCTTCCTGGTGCGGCGGCGCTACGGGCAGTTCATCCGGCAGGACGGCCCGACCGCGCACTTCACCAAGCGCGGGACGCCGACCATGGGTGGCGTCGTCATCATCGTGGCGAGCATCGTCGGCTGGCTCGCCGGGCTGCTGCTGACCGGGACCGCCCCGTCCGCGTCCGCGATCCTCGTCCTGTTCCTCATGGCGGGGCTCGGCGTGGTCGGCTTCCTCGACGACTTCATCAAGATCTCGCGGCAGCGCAGCCTCGGGCTGTCCCCGCTCGCGAAGATCATCGGGCAGGGCGTCGTCGGGGTCACCTTCGCCGTGGCCGCCCTGCACTTCCCGAACGCGAGGTTCCGGACGCCGGCGTCGGCGCGCATCTCCTTCATCCGGGACACCGACCTGAACCTGGCCTTCGCCGGCGCCACGATCGGCCTGATCCTGTTCGTCATCTGGGCGAACTTCCTGATCACGGCCTGGTCCAACGCCGTGAACCTGACCGACGGCCTCGACGGGCTCGCCACCGGGGTCTCGCTGATCGTGTTCGGCGCGTACGTGCTGGTGGGCGTGTGGCAGTTCAAGCAGTCGTGCCAGATCCTCGGCTCGGTCGGTCCGCGCTGCTACGAGACCCGCGACCCGCTGGCGCTGGCGGTGGTCGCCGCGGCGATCACCGGAGCGCTGTTCGGGTTCCTGTGGTGGAACGCCAGCCCGGCGCAGATCTTCATGGGGGACACCGGCTCGCTCGCCCTCGGCGGCGCGCTGGCCGGGTTCTCCATCCTCACCAGGACCGAGATCCTCGCGGCGATCCTCGGTGGGTTGTTCGTCGTGATCGTGATGTCGGACGTGATCCAGATCGGCTTCTTCAAGGCGACCGGACGGCGGGTGCTGAAGATGGCACCGCTGCACCACCACTTCGAGCTGTCGGGGTGGGGCGAGGTCACCATCGTGATCCGGTTCTGGATCATCGCAGGACTGTTCGTGGCCTTCGGTGTGGGGCTGTTCTACGGGGAATGGGTGGCGGGCTAGGTGGGAGCGGACGGCTCGACGGGTGCGGTGCACGGTCCGACGGGCGGGTGGCGCGGCTCGCCCACGGATGTCGACGTGGACGGGCTTCGGGTGCTGGTGGCGGGGCTGGGCCTGTCCGGACGTGCGTCGGTCGACGTGCTCGACCGGCTCGGCGCACGGGTGCGCACGTTCGACGACCGCGCGAGCGGCGCGGACGAGCACGACGTCGACGCGTTCCTCGCGCGCGACGGGCTCGCGGACGTGGACGTGGTCGTGACGTCCCCTGGCCTGCCGCCCGCGCATCCGCTGCTGACCGCCGCTGCCGAGCGCGGCACGCCCGTGTGGAGCGAGGTCGAGCTCGCGTGGCGGGTGCGGGTGGATCGCGCCGACGGTGGCGGGCCGGCCCCCTGGCTCGTCGTGACGGGGACCAACGGGAAGACGACCACGGTCGGCATGCTGGACTCGATCCTGCGGGCGGGCGGCGAGCGGGCGGTGGCCGCCGGCAACGTCGGCAACCCGCTGGTCCTCGCCGTCACGGACCCTGCCGTCGACGTGCTGGCGGTCGAGCTGTCCAGCTTCCAGCTGCACTTCACGTCCTCGATGTCCGCACAGGCAGCCGCAGTGCTGAACGTGGCACCGGACCACCTCGACTGGCACGGCTCGATGGAGGCGTACGCGAGCGACAAGGGACGGGTGTTCGAGCGCGCGCAGGTGGCCTGCGTCTACGCCGTGGCCGACCCGACGACCCGCCGGCTCGTCGAGGAGGCGGACGTGGTCGACGGTGCCGTCGCCGTGGGGTTCACGCTCGGCGTCCCGTCGGTCGGGCAGGTCGGCGTGGTCGAGGACGTGCTGGTGGACCGGGCGTTCGCCCGGCTGCGGTACTCGCACGCGCAGGAGCTCGCGACGCTCGACGACCTCGCCCAGCTCGCGGGTCCCGACGGGCAGGTGCCGCCGCACGTCGTCGCCAACGCGCTTGCCGCCGCCGCGCTCGCCCTGGCGCACGGGGCGGGTCCGACGGCCGTGCGCGACGGGCTGCGGGCGTTCGAGCCCGGCGCGCACCGCATCGTGACCGTCGCGCAGCGCGACGGTGTGGCGTGGATCGACGACTCCAAGGCGACCAACGCGCATGCTGCGGCCGCCTCGCTCGCGGCCTTCCCTGAGGGCAGCGTCGTGTGGATCGCCGGCGGTCTGGCCAAGGGCGCGACGTTCGACGACCTGGTGCAGCGGCGGGTCGACCGGCTGCGGGCCGTGGTGCTGATCGGGGAGGACCGGGCGCCGCTGCGTGACGCCCTCGCCCGACACGCGCCGCAGGTCCCGGTGGTCGAGGTCGTCCCCGGTGACACTGAACCGGTGATGACTCGTGCCGTGCAGGCTGCCGGGCGGTTCGCCGCCGCCGCGCCGGCGGGCACCGCCGTGAGCGTGCTGCTGGCCCCTGCGTGCGCCTCCATGGACCAGTTCACGTCCTACGCGGAGCGTGGTGACGCTTTCGCGACCGCCGTCCGGGGCCTCCTCGGGCAGTCGTGAACCGCGTGGTCTCCGCCCAGCCGGACACCGTCGCGACGGGGCCGGCCCGGCGCCGGTCCGTGCTCGGGCACTGGAACAGCGCCGTGACCAGCTACTACGTGCTCGCCGGCTCGACGGCTCTGCTCCTGGTGATCGGCCTGGTCATGGTGCTCTCGAGCTCGAGCGTCGAGTCGCTGCAGAAGGGCAACTCGCCCTATGCGGTGTTCCTGAACCAGACCAAGTTCGCCCTCGCCGGGCTGCCGCTGATGCTCATCGCCTCGCGGCTGCCGGTGCGTACGCTGCGCAAGCTCGCCTGGCCCGCCCTGGGCGCGGCCGTCGTCTTCCAGACGATGGTCTTCGTCCCGGGTCTGGGCTGCGGCGCGGGCGGCAACCAGAACTGGGTGTGCCTGCCCGGCTTCTCGGCGCAGCCGTCCGAGGCGTTGAAGCTCGCCCTGGCGCTCTGGCTCGGAGCAGTGCTCGCGCGCAAGCTGCCGCTGCTCCATCGCTGGCAGCACGCGCTGATCCCCGTCATCCCGATCGGCGGCATCATCCCGGTCGGCACGGTGCTGCTCGGGCAGGACCTCGGCACGGCCCTGGTGCTCCTGCTGATCCTGTTCGGGGCCATGTGGGTGGCCGGTGTCCCACGCCGCTACTTCGCCGTGCTGATCGTGGCGGGCGTCGCAGCGGTCATCCCGCTCGTGACGCTCGGGCACAACCGCGTCGGCCGGATCCGCTCCTGGCTCTCCGGCAGCTGCGACGTGCAGAACGAGTGCTACCAGACGCTGCACGGCGGCTGGGGACTGGCCACCGGTGGCTGGGGCGGCCTGGGGCTGGGGGAGAGCCGCGAGAAGTGGTCCTACCTTCCTGCCGCCCACAACGACTTCATCTTCGCCATCCTCGGCGAGGAGCTCGGCCTGATCGGGACGCTGCTCGTGCTCGCACTGTTCGCGCTGCTCGCCTTCGCCATGGTGCGGGTCATCCGTCGCCACGCCGACCCGATGGCGCGGATCACCACCGGCGCGATCATGTGCTGGATCGTCGGGCAGGCGATGATCAACATCGCCGTGGTGATCGGGCTGCTGCCGGTGGTCGGTGTGCCCCTGCCACTCGTCTCTGCCGGAGGATCAGCCCTGATCATGACGATGGCCGCGTTAGGTGTTGTGCTGGCGTTCGCCCGCTCGGAGCCCGGTGCGGCCGAGGCGCTCGCGGCCCGGCCCTCCGTGGTGCGCCGCTCGTTGGCCGTGCTGGGTCGGGCACGTGACTGAGCCGGGGGAAGGTTCGGTGCTGCTGGCCGGGGGCGGTACCGCGGGTCACGTGAACCCGCTCCTCGCGGTGGCCGACGCCCTGCGCGCGGCGCGGCCCGGGATCCGGCTCACCGTCCTCGGCACCAGGGAGGGCCTCGAGGCGGAGCTCGTGCCTGCCCACGGACTGCCCCTCGCGGTGGTGCCACGGGTGCCGCTGCCGCGCCGGCCGAGCACCCAGCTGCTGCGTCTGCCGGGGCGGCTGCGCGCTGCCGTCGCGGCAGCCGAGGCGGCGCTCGACGAGTCGGGTGCGCAGGTGGTGGTCGGGTTCGGGGGCTACGTCGCGACACCGGCGTACCTCGCCGCGCGGCACCGGGGCCTGCCGGTGGTGGTGCACGAGCAGAACGCCCGACCGGGTGTGGCCAACCGCCTCGGGGCCCGCTGGGCGAGTGCCGTGGCGGTCACCTTCCCGGGCACCAGGTTGCCGAACGCGGAGGTGACGGGCCTGCCGCTGCGCGAGCCGGTCGCCAGGCTGCTCGTCGAGCGGACGAGCGACGCGCACGGCGCCCGTCGCAGGGCGGCGACCGAGCTCGCTCTCGACCCGGACCTGCCGACGCTCCTGGTGACCGGCGGGTCGCTGGGCGCGCTCAGCGTGAACGCCGCCGTGGCGGCCGCTGCCCGCGACCTCCTCGATGCCGGCGTCCAGGTGCTGCACCTGGCCGGCCGTGGCAAGGCCGACGCCGTCCGGCGTGCCGTCGAGGGGCTGCCGGACGCTCGGCGGTACCACGTGCTGGAGTACCTGTCCCGGATGGACCTGGCCCTCGCGGTGGCGGACCTGGTGGTGGGCCGCGCGGGGGCCGGCACGGTGTGCGAGCTCGCCGCCCTGGGCATCCCCGCCGTCTACGTGCCGCTGCCGGTGGGCAACGGCGAGCAGCGCCTGAACGCAGCCGGCGTCGTCGCAGCGGGCGGTGGCCTCCTGGTGGAGGACCGGGCGCTCGACGCCGCGTGGCTGCGGGCGCACGTGCTGCCTCTGCTGGTGGGGCCGGATGCGGTGCCGGCGCGCGAGCGGATGGCGGCGGCTGCCGCGTCGGTGGGCGTACGCGACGCCGCACGACGGGTTGCGGCCCTGGTGCTCGCGCAGCTGCCCTCGGACGGTGCCCCGCACGATCGCGACGACGCGGTGCAGGCCCCGGCCGACGCGGTGCAGCTCTTCGACGACGAGCCGCCGGCGCTCGACTCGCTCGGCCGGGTGCACCTGATCGGCGTGGGCGGTGCGGGCATGTCGGCCGTCGCGGCTCTGCTGGCTGCCAGAGGCCTGCAGGTCTCGGGGTCGGACGCTCAGGACGGCCCGGCCCTGCCGGGCCTGCGGGCCGCAGGGGTCGGCGTCCGGGTGGGGCACGACGCCGTCGCGGTCCGTGACGTGGACACCGTCGTCGTGTCGTCCGCCGTGCGCGAGACGAACCCGGAGCTGGCGGCAGCGCGTGCTGCCGGGCTGCGGGTGCTGCACCGGTCGCAGGCGCTCGCCGCCCTGATGGCCGGGCGCTCCTCCGTCGCCGTGGCCGGCGCGCACGGCAAGACCACCACCTCCGCGATGGTCGCCACCGCGCTGCTGCACGCGGGCGCGGACCCGTCCTTCGCCATCGGCGGCTCCGTGCTCTCGGACGCGGGCCCGCTCGGCGGCGGCCGCGACGGTGCGGGCCCGTTCGTGGCCGAGGCCGACGAGTCGGACGGCTCCTTCCTCGCCTACCGCCCGCTGGTCTCCGTGGTGACGAACGTCGAGCCGGACCACCTGGACCACTACGGCACGCGCGAGGCGTTCGAGGCCGCGTTCGCGGCGTTCGCGGACCGCATCCGCACCGGCGGGACCCTGGTGGCGTGCACCGACGACCCGGGTGCCGCACGTCTGGTCGCGGCCGTGGCCTCGCGCCTCGCGGCCCGTGGGGTCGCCGTGGTGACCTACGGACGGGGCGCAGGCGCAGACGTCCGGGTGGGCCCGACCGAAGCGGTCGCGGGCGGCTGGGCCACGGAGCTCGTGGACGGGCCGACCAGGTCGGTGGTGCGGCTCGCCGTGCCGGGAGCGCACAACGGCCTGAACGCCGCCGCGGCATGGACGGTGCTCCGTCGTCTCGGGCTCGACGCGGCCACCGCGGCGGACGCACTCGGTGCGTTCCGCGGCACGGGACGCCGGTTCGAGGACCGCGGCACCGCGGACGGTGTGCGCGTGGTCGACGACTACGCGCACCACCCCACGGAGATCGCGGCGCTGCTGGGAGCCGCACGCCAGGTCGCGGGCGACGGTCGGGTCGTGGTGCTGTTCCAGCCGCACCTGTACTCCCGGACCCGGACGTTCGCGGACCAGTTCGCCGCCGCGCTCGCCCACGCCGACGGCGTGGTGGTCACGGACGTCTACGCGGCCCGGGAGGACCCCGAGCCCGGGGTGTCGGGCGCGCTGATCACCGACCGGGTCTCACCGCCGGGGCGGGCGCGCTTCGTCCCGGACCGCCTCGAGGCCGCTCGCGCCGCTGCCGCCCTCACCGAGCCGGGCGACCTGCTGCTGACGGTCGGCGCCGGCGACGTGACGGCGCTGGCGCCCGTGGTGCTCAGCGAGCTCCGGGAGCGCGCCGCGAGCAGGGTCGGTCACGCGACGAGCGGGTCGCATCCCGTTCGGCAGACGGACGCCGACGGCCCGGAGCCCCGTACCGACCGGGGCCGAGCCGGCACCGCAGCGGACCCGGACGCCGCAGGATGAGCCCGTCGCGACCACCCGTGCCCCGGGTCTGGCCCGGAGCCGCCGGCCGCCCAGGTGCGCGCCCGGCCGCGACGAGTCGCTCCGAACCCACGCCGTCCTCGCCGCGACCCGAGCCGCCGGCGAAGGAGCCTCGGGTGGGACCCAGGCCCGGTGCCGCCGCGGCAGGGCCCTCCGTGCGGGCCGGGGCCGCTGCGCCGAGGAGCGGCGCGACGACGACCTCTCCTCCGACCGGGCCGCCCTCGCCTGTCGTCGACCGGTACACGGCCGCCACCACCTACCAGGTCCGCCGCTTCGGCGGACCGGTCAGTCCGCCGGTGGTCTCCACGCGGTCGGTGCAGCGGTTCGCCGAGCGGGCCCGGGCCCGTCGCACGCTCGCCCGCCGGCAGATCGCCGGTGCGATCGCGGGCACCCTGACGCTGGCCGCGCTGGCGTGGCTGCTGTTCTGGTCGCCCGTGCTGGCCCTGCGTCCGGCGCAGGTCACCGTGACGGGTGCCGGCACCGTCGTGGCGGTCGACCAGGTGCTCGCCGTGGTCGCGACGGACGCCGGCGTCCCGCTGCCACGGCTGGGCACGGTGAGCCTGCGCGACCGGCTCCTGCAGGTGCCGGGGGTCCGCGAGGCGCGGGTGACACGGGACTGGCCGCACGGGCTGACCGTGGAGCTCGTCGCGCGGGAGCCCGTCGCGGCGGTGCCGGAGAAGCAGGCGCCGCCCGGCGCTGCCGCCGCTGGCTTCTCCCTGCTCGACCAGGAGGGCGTGCAGGTCGGCAGGGCCGCCAAGGCGCCCGCCGGCCTTCCGGTGGTCGACGTGCCCGCCGACGACGCCCGCACCCTGCAGGCCGTGCTCGGGGTGCTGCGGCAGCTGCCGCCGGTGCTGCTGGCCGAGGTCGCGGGGGTCGCCGCGCAGACGCAGGACACGGTCACGATGCACCTGCGGGACGGCGTCGAGGTCGACTGGGGGAGCTCTCAGGACACCCCGTTGAAGATCGCGGTGTTCACGGCGCTACGTGCCTCGCCGGCGGCCAAGGGGGCGCACGTCTTCGACGTGTCCGCGCCGCGGCTGCCGATCACGCGGTGATCCCGGCACCCCTGCGGTGGTGGTCGCCGACGAGCGCACGGGATCACCCGCCGACACGCGCGGCGCGGTCGTTGATCGGGATGCCGGCCGCACCTACCGTCACGCACTGACGACAGACCTGACATAACTCTAACCCTCAACTAGAGGGTGAAGGTTGAAGCGCAATCCCCGCGTGTCGGGGCGAGCGACCGCGGCCCGGCCGCGACCTGCACCGCGCGAGAACGAGAGGCACCCACCGTGGCAGCTCCGCAGAACTACCTGGCGGTCATCAAGGTCGTCGGCATCGGCGGCGGCGGCGTCAACGCCGTGAACCGCATGATCGAGGTCGGCCTCAAGGGCGTCGAGTTCATCGCGATCAACACCGATGCGCAGGCGCTCCTGATGTCCGACGCCGACTTGAAGCTCGACGTCGGCCGTGAGCTCACCCGCGGTCTGGGCGCCGGTGCCGACCCAGAGGTCGGCAAGAAGGCCGCGGAGGACCACACCGAGGAGATCGAGGACGTCCTGCGCGGGGCGGACATGGTCTTCGTCACCGCGGGCGAGGGTGGCGGCACGGGCACCGGAGGCGCACCTGTCGTCGCGCGCATCGCGCGGTCGCTCGGCGCACTGACCATCGGCGTCGTCACCCGCCCGTTCACGTTCGAGGGCCGACGCCGGTCCAACCAGGCGGACTCCGGCATCGAGGGCCTGCGCGCCGAGGTCGACACCCTCATCGTCATCCCGAACGACCGGCTGCTGTCGATCTCGGACCGCTCGGTGAGCGTGCTCGACGCCTTCCACTCGGCGGACCAGGTGCTCCTGTCCGGCGTGCAGGGCATCACCGACCTCATCACCACGCCGGGCCTGATCAACCTCGACTTCGCCGACGTGAAGTCCGTCATGCAGGGCGCCGGCTCGGCCCTCATGGGCATCGGGTTCGCCCGCGGCGAGGACCGCGCCGTCCAGGCGGCCGAGATGGCGATCTCGTCACCGCTGCTCGAGGCGAGCATCGACGGTGCGCACGGCGTGCTGCTGTCCATCCAGGGCGGCTCCGACCTCGGTCTCTTCGAGATCAACGAGGCCGCCCGGCTGGTGCAGGAGGCCGCGCACCCCGAGGCCAACATCATCTTCGGTGCCGTCATCGACGACGCCCTGGGCGACGAGGTCAGGGTCACGGTGATCGCGGCGGGCTTCGACGGCGGCGCACCGCAGGTGCGGCATGACGCCCGCGCGCTCGGGCAGGTCAGCGGTGCCGCGGTCCAGCAGCCCACGGCACGGCCTGCCCAGCTCGCCGGTGCGCACCAGACGCCGGTGGTGCCGGCACCGCGGACGTACATCCCGGAACCGCTCGCGCCCGTCACGCCGACCACCTCGTCGGTCCCGGCCTTCCTGTCCACGGAGGCCGAGCCGACCCCGCTCACCGGCCCGCTCGAGGTGCCGCGAGTCTTCACCGAGGAGTCGGTCCGCCGGGAGGTCGACGACCTCGACGTCCCGGACTTCCTCAAGTAGCCGATGTCCGCGAAGGCCGCCGAGGCCGGTCTCGAGGTGCTCGAGGCCGACTTCGGTCCACGGGTGCGCGCGGGGTTCACCACCCGGTCCGGTGGCGTCAGCCTCCCTCCGTGGGACGGCCTGAACCTGGGCCTCGCGGTCGGCGACATGCAGGACCACGTCCAGCACAACCGGCGCGTCGTCTCGGCCTGGGTCGGCGCTCCGATCGCCTTCGCCACCCAGGTCCACGGGCGCGACGTGGCCGTGGTCGACGGGCCGCCGCCGGAGGGCACCGACTCCGTCGCCGTCGCCGACGCGCTGGTGACCACCCGGACCGACGTGGCGCTCGCGGTGCTCGTCGCCGACTGCATCCCGGTGCTGCTGGCGGACCCGGACGCCGGAGTCGTCGCTGCGGCGCACGCGGGCCGTGGCGGGCTGGTCGCCGGGGTGCTGCAGGCCGCGCTCGGTGCGATGACGGACCTCGGCGCGCGACCGGTGAACATCCTCGCCACCCTCGGCCCGTCGATCGCGGGGCAGTCGTACGAGGTGCCGGCGGAGCTCCGCGACCAGGTCGCGCAGGTTCTGCCCGCCGCCTCGGCCGTGACGTCGTGGGGTACAGCGGCGCTGGACCTGAGGGCCGGGGCGGAGGCCGTCCTGCGGGCGGCGGGCGTGCGGTCCGTGCGGCGGCTGGACCGCGACACCTTCCTCGACGCGGCGCTGTACTCGCACCGGCGGGCGACCGCCGCAGGCACCGCAACGGGCCGCGCCTGCGGTGTCGTCCGGCTGCTGCCGAGCACCGCGCGTGTCGCACCGTCGACCAGCGGGGACGCCTTGCTAGCGTGACGGACGCAGCGCTTCCGCCGGTCGCGCTGCGCACCGCCGTCGGGGAGCACCCGTGCGGACGGGGGGACCGGAGACGTCCGGAGGATGGGAGCAGGTGCGATGGCCGGAGCGTTGCGCAAGACGATGCTGTACCTCGGTCTGGCCGACGAGCGGCCCGAGGAGCACGACGAGTGGGTCGAGGACGACGTCGAGGAGGTCGAGGTGCCGGACCAGTTCGAGGCTCAGGTCACGCCGCTGCGTCGTCCGACGCGCGTCACCGGTGCAGCCGTCGCCGCCGCGACCCCCACGGAGCTTCGCCGGATCACCACCATCCACCCGCGCTCGTACAACGACGCGCGCAAGATCGGTGAGGCGTTCCGCGAGGGCATCCCGGTGATCATGAACCTCACCGACATGGACGACGCGGACGCGAAGCGCCTGGTGGACTTCTCTGCGGGGCTGATCTTCGGCCTGCACGGTGCCATCGAGCGGGTCACCAGCAAGGTGTTCCTGCTGTCCCCGGCGACGGTCGAGGTCTCGGGCGAGGGGCATCCCGCCGAGGCGGCGGCGCGAGCCGGCTTCTACAACCAGAGCTGACGCGTGACCTTCGTCCTGGGCGTCCTCCACCTGGTCATCCTGGTCTTCTTCCTCATCCTTCTCGTCCGGCTGGTGCTCGACTGGGTGCAGGTGTTCGCGCGAAGCTGGCGTCCGACGGGTGTCGCCCTGGTCGTCGCCGAGGCCACGTACTCGGTGACCGACCCACCCCTCCGCTTCCTGCGGCGCTTCCTGCCGCCTCTGCGGCTCGGGCCCGTCCAGTTCGACCTCGCGTTCACGGTGCTGTTCCTGATCTGCATCGTGCTTCTCTCGTTCATCTAGCGGCGGCGCAGCACAACCCGTCCGCGCCGGCCCGGGCGACCCGGCGTGGTGTCTGCCTGCACGTCGTCCCCCGACCGGGTGCGTGTCGGGGGGAGTCCGGGGCGCTGATTGTCCGCTACGGTGGCCCGAGGCGGTCGGTGGACTGCCGCCGGCCTAGCAGCACGACCGACAGAGGTGACGACGATGGCACTGCTGACCGCAGACGACGTCTTGAACAAGAAGTTCCAGTCGACGAAGTTCCGCGAGGGATACGACCAGGACGAGGTCGACGACTTCCTCGACGAGATCGTCAACACCCTGCGCGAGCTGCAGAACGAGAACGAGGACCTCAAGACGAAGCTGGCGGCCGCGGAGCGGCGGATCGCCGAGCTGAGCCGCACCGGGGCCCAGCAGCAGCCGCCGGCGCCGAAGCCGGAGCCCGCCCCCGTGCCGGAACCGGTCCAGGCTCCCGCGCCGGCCCCCGTCGCTGCCGTCGCACCGCCCGTCCCATCCGTGACCGCCGTTGCCCCCCGCAACGAGCCCGAGTCGGCCACCGGGATGCTCGCGCTCGCGCAGAAGCTGCACGACGACTACGTGCGCAGCGGCCAGGAGGAGTCGGACCGCCTCATCAACGAGGCCAAGTCGCGTGCCACCCACATCGTCCGCGAGGCGGAGGAGACGTCGCAGCGCACCCTCGGCCAGCTCGAGCAGGAGCGGTCGCTGCTGGAGCGGAAGATCGACGAGCTGCGGGTGTTCGAGCGGGACTACCGCACCCGGCTCAAGAGCTACCTCGAGAACCTGCTCGGGGACCTGGACAACCGCGGCAACGCGCTGCCGCCGCGCAGCGGCCAGGCTCAGCCCGTCGGCGACGTCCAGGGCATCTGACCCCGCGACGCCGCGCTGCGGCGTCGTCGCCACCGCCCGGTGCCCCTCGGGGTGCCGGGCGGTCGTGCGTCCACCACCGCAGCAGGTCGGCCCCTGCAGGCGCTGGAGGGTGGCGCCCCCACGACCTGGGACAAGACTTCAGCCGCTCGACGAGCCTGCCGGGATGCGTGTCCTGTTGTGCTCGGGGCCGCGCGCGAATACATTCGCGTGACTTCCAGCGAGGGGGGACCGACGGCCATGAACGAGGCACTCACCACGCTCACCGTGAGCGGCGAGACCAAGGACCTGACCACAATGGTGAAGCAGTTCCCCGTACGGGACGGCGAGGCGCCGTGGACAGCCGCGGAGGTGACGGAGGTCGCCGACGAGCTCGTGGTCGAGCGTGACCGGCTCGAGGGCGAGCTGGCGAACGCCGATGCCGAGCTGACGGACCTGCTGCGGCACTCCGGCGACGGTGCGGGTGACGACCAGGCGGACTACGGCTCGTCGGCGCTCGAGCGTGAGCACGAGCTCACGCTGGTGAACAACACCCGCGACCTGCTGGACCAGACCCGGCACGCGCTGGAGCGCATCGCCGGGGGCACCTTCGGTGCCTGCGAGTCGTGCGGCAAGCCGATCGGCAAGGCGCGGCTGCAGGCGTTCCCCCGGGCGACGCTCTGCGTGGAGTGCAAGCAGCGCGAGGAACGGCGCTGACGCGCCCGTAGACTCCTGCGGTGCCCACGCCCGACGAGCCAGAGCCGACCTTCGGCACCGCGCAGCAGCCGGGCGGGAGCCCCGACCTGCCGGGTGCGCCGGAGGTCCTGGCCGAAGTGCCCGGAACCGACGTCACCGCACCTGGTCGCCGGCGCCGGCTGCTGGGCCTCGTCGTCGTGCTGGCCGTCGTCGTGCTGGCCGTCGACCAGCTGACCAAGGCCTGGGCGCTGCACGCCCTCGCGGACGGCCTGCGCCGCCCCGTCCTGGGGAACCTGCTGGGACTCGAGCTGGTGTTCAACCCCGGTGCGGCGCTGTCGATCGCCACGGGGATGACCTGGGTGCTCACCATCGTGGCGGCGACCGTGGTGGTGGTCGTGGCGCGGGTGTCCCGGCGGCTGGGGTCCACCGGGTGGGCACTCGCGTTCGGCCTCCTGCTCGGTGGCGCGGTGGGCAACCTCGTCGACCGGCTGGTGCGTGCCCCCGGACCGGCCCGCGGGCACGTGGTGGACTTCATCGCCTACGGCCGGCTCTTCGTCGGGAACGTGGCGGACGTGGCCATCGTCGTGGCAGCCGGGCTGGTGGTGCTGCAGACGATGCGGGGCGTCCAGCTGGACGGCGGCCGGCCGGCGCACGGATCGTCGGAGGCGTCGTCGCGGCCCGCGGCGGGCGACCCGCCGCGGTGACCGAGCGGCGCACGCTGCCCGTCCCGGACGGGCTGGCGGGAGAGCGGGCGGATGCCGCGCTGGCGCGGCTGCTCGGGCTGTCGCGCACCCGCGCCGCGGACCTCGTCGAGGCCGGAGCCGTGACGCTGGACGGCCGGACCGTCGGCAAGTCCGAGCGGTTGACGCCAGGGGGCTGGCTCGAGGTGGAGCTGCCGGACGTGGCGTCCGCCGCACCCGCGGTACCCCCGGAGCCCGTTCCCGGCATGCGGGTGCGGTACGACGACGACGACCTCGTGGTGGTGGACAAGCCGGTGGGCGTGGCGGCGCACCCGTCCCCGGGCTGGACCGGTCCGACCGTGGTCGGTGCACTCGCGGCCGCCGGCTACCGCGTGTCGACGTCGGGGGCCGCCGAACGGCAGGGCGTGGTGCACCGGCTCGACGTCGGCACGTCGGGGCTGATGGTGGTGGCCAAGAGCGAGCGGGCGTACACGGCGCTGAAGCGGGCGTTCAAGGAGCGGACGGTCGACAAGGTCTACCACGCGCTCGCACAGGGGCACCCGTCGCCCGCGAGCGGGACCATCGACGCCCCGATCGGGCGCCACCCGTCGTCCGACTGGAAGTTCGCCGTGGTCGCGGACGGCAAGCCGTCGGTGACCCACTACGAGGTGATCGAGGCGTTGCCCGGTGCATCGCTGACGGAGGTGCACCTCGAGACCGGGCGCACCCACCAGATCCGCGTTCACTTCGCCGCCCTCCGGCACCCGCTCGTCGGCGACCTCACGTACGGCGCCGACCCTGCGCTGGCCGAGCGGCTCGGGCTCACCCGCCAGTGGCTGCACGCGGTCCGGCTGGGCTTCGAGCACCCGGGTACCGGGGAGTGGCTCGAGGTCGTCAGCGAGTACCCCGACGACCTCCAGCACGCGCTCGACGGCTTGCGCGCGGCGTACCGCTGACACACCTGAGGGCGGCGCGGGAGCGTCGGTGCCGGGACGTAGGATCGCCCGCATGGCGGCGGCGGGTGGCTCGAAGGGTTCCGACTTCGTCCACCTCCACGCTCACACCGAGTACTCGATGCTCGACGGCGCGGCCAGGATCGGCGAGCTGTTCGACGAGGCGGACCGCCTCGGCCAGACCGCCATGGCGATCACCGACCACGGGTACCTGTTCGGCGCCTTCGAGTTCTGGCAGAAGGCCAAGGCGCACGGGATCAAGCCGATCATCGGGGTCGAGGCGTACGTCACCCCTGGCACCAGCAGGTTCGACCAGACCCGCGTCCGGTGGGGCGAGGCGCACCAGGCCGCGGACGACGTCTCGGCGCGCGGCGCCTACACCCACCTGACGCTGCTGTCCCGCACCACCGCCGGCATGCACAACCTGTTCCGGCTCGGCTCCTCGGCGTCCCTCGACGGCCAGATGGGCAAGTGGCCCCGGATGGACCGCGAGCTGCTGTCCCGCTACTCCGACGGGCTGATCGCGTTCTCGGGCTGCCCGTCGAGCGAGGTGCAGACGCGTCTGCGGCTGGGGCAGTTCGACGAGGCGCTGCGCGCCGCGGGGGACCTGCAGGACATCTTCGGCAAGGAGAACTTCTACGTCGAGCTGATGGACCACGGGCTCGACATCGAACGTCGGGTGATCAAGGACCTGCTGCGCATCGCCGAGCAGCTGGGCGCACCGCTCGTGGCGACCAACGACCTGCACTACACGCGCAAGGAGGACGCGCACGCGCACGAGGTGCTGCTCGCCGTCCAGTCGGGCTCGACGCTCGACGAGCCGACGTCCGACCAGGGCGGCAGCCGGTTCGCCTTCGGTGGCACGGGGTACTACCTGCAGTCGGCGCAGGAGATGCGAACCGTCTGGGCCGAGCTGCCGGAGGCGTGCGACAACACCCTGCTGATCGCGGAGCAGTGCGAGGTCGGGTTCACCACCGGCGTCAACTACATGCCCCGGTTCGATACCCCGGCGGGGGAGAACGAGGACTCCTGGTTCATCAAGGAGGTCGAGCGGGGGCTGCAGCGGCGCTACCACGGTCAGGTGCCCGAGGACGTGCGTCGCCAGGCGGAGTACGAGACGGGCGTGATCACGCAGCTCGGGTTCTCCGGCTACTTCCTGGTCGTCGCGGACTTCATCAACTGGTCCAAGTCCCAGGGGATCCGGGTGGGTCCGGGCCGTGGGTCGGCCGCCGGTTCCATGGCGTCCTACGCGATGGGCATCACCGAGCTGGACCCGCTCAAGCACGGGCTGATCTTCGAGCGGTTCCTCAACCCGGAGCGCATCTCCTGGCCGGACGTCGACGTCGACTTCGACGAGCGTCGGCGCGGTGAGGTGATCCGGTACGTCACGGACAAGTACGGCGACGACCGGGTGTCCCAGATCGTCACCTACGGCACCATCAAGGCGAAGCAGGCGCTGAAGGACGCGTCCCGGGTGCTGGGGCTGCCGTTCGCGATGGGGGACAAGCTCACCAAGGCGATGCCGCCTGCGGTGATGGGCAAGGACGTGTCGCTGGCAGGCATGTACGACTCGTCGAACGACCGCTACGCCGAGGCGGAGGAGTTCCGCCAGGTCGTCGCCGCCGACCCCGAGGCGCAGCGGGTGCTGGAGACGGCACGCGGCCTGGAGAACCTCAAGCGGCAGTGGGGTGTGCACGCCGCAGGCGTCATCATGTCCAGCGTCCCGCTCACGGACGTCGTGCCGATCATGAAGCGCCCCCAGGACGGGGCGATCATCACGCAGTTCGACCAGCCCGCGTCCGAGGCGCTCGGCCTGATCAAGATGGACTTCCTCGGGCTGCGCAACCTGACGATCCTCGACGACGCGCTGGCCAACATCGTCGCCAACGGCAAGCCCGCGATCCTGATCGAGGAGACGCCCCTCGACGACCAGCCGACGTACGACCTGCTCGCCCGCGGTGACACCCTGGGCGTCTTCCAGCTCGACGGCGGCCCCATGCGCGCCCTGCTCCGGCAGATGCGTCCCGACAACTTCGAGGACATCTCCGCCGTCATCGCGCTCTACCGGCCGGGCCCGATGGGCATGAACTCCCACATCAACTACGCGTTGCGCAAGAACAGGCTGCAGAACGTCGAGCCCATCCACCCGGAGCTCGAGGAGCCGCTGCAGGACGTCGTCGGGATCACCTACGGCCTGATCGTCTACCAGGAGCAGGTGCAGCGCGCCGCCCAGAAGCTCGCCGGCTACACCCTCGGCCAGGCCGACCTGCTGCGCCGCGCGATGGGCAAGAAGAAGAAGGAGATCCTGGAGAAGGAGTTCGTCCCGTTCCAGGCGGGCTGCCGGGCGAACGGCTACTCCGACGGCGCGATCCAGGCGGTGTGGGACACCCTCGTCCCGTTCGCCGGGTACGCGTTCAACAAGGCGCACTCCGCGGCCTACGGCGTCGTCTCCTACTGGACGGCGTTCCTCAAGGCGAACTACCCGACCGAGTACATGGCCGCGCTGCTGACCAGCGTGCGCGACGACAAGGACAAGTCCGCGCTGTACCTCGGCGAGTGCCGGCACATGGGTATCACGGTGCTGCCGCCGGACGTGAACTCGTCGGCCGGGACGTTCACGGCCGTCGGGACGGACATCCGGTTCGGCCTCACCGCCGTGCGCAACGTCGGCGCCAACGTGGTGGACGCCATCGTCCGGGCCCGCGAGGAGAAGGGTGAGTTCACCTCGTTCACCGACTTCCTGGACAAGGTGCCGGCGGTGGTCTGCAACAAGCGCACCATCGAGTCGCTGGTCAAGGCAGGGGCGTTCGACTCCCTAGGACACTCCCGCCGGGGCCTGCTGCTGGTGCACGAGCAGGCGGTGGACTCGGTGATCGGCGTCAAGCGCCGCGAGGCCGAGGGCCAGTTCGACCTGTTCGCGGACCTGATGGGCGGGGCGGACGACGGGGCCGCGTCGGGGTTCGCGGTCACGGTGCCGGACGTGCCGGACTGGGACAAGCGGCAGCGCCTCGCCTTCGAGCGGGAGATGCTCGGCCTGTACGTGTCCGACCACCCGCTGTCGGGCCTGGAGCACGTGCTGGCGACGGCGGCGGACGTCTCGATCGCCACGCTGATCGCGGACGAGGCCCGGCCGGACGGGTCCACCGTGGTGGTCGCAGGCCTGGTCACGTCGCTGCAGCGCAAGATGTCCAAGCAGGGCAACCCTTGGGCGGTCATCACCCTGGAGGACATGGAGGGCTCGCTCGAGGTCCTGTTCTTCGGGGAGACCTACCTCGCGTACTCCACGGTGCTCGCCGAGGACGCGGTGCTGGTGGTCCGGGGCCGGGTCCGGCGACGTGACGAGCAGCTCCAGCTCCAGGCTGCCGAGGTGACGCTGCCCGACGTGTCCGCCGGGACCGACGCCCCGCTCCTCGTGTCCCTGCCTGTCGCGCGGTGCACGCCGCCCGTGGTGGAGCGCCTGCGCGAGGTGCTCGGGACCCATCCCGGGGTGACCGAGGTGCGGCTGCGGCTGACGAGCCCGGGGCGCGCCACCGTGATGCGGCTCGGGGACGGGCTGCGGGTCGAGCGCACCCCGGCCTTGTTCGGCGACCTCAAGGCTCTGCTCGGCCCCGGCTGCCTGGCCTCCTGACGTCATCGTCGCGGCGCCTGCGGTGAGCGGGCTCGGGACGTGTCGAGCCTGACGGCCGCGGCCGTCGGGGCGGCCGGCGACCCGTGGCCGGACGGACGGCCCCGGTCCGGCGACCGGCCCCCGCCTAGACTGCCGTCCGTGATCTCCCGCATCGACCTGCGCGGCCGCACCCTGTCCCGCCGCGAGCTGATCGACGTGCTGCCCCGCGCCGAGCTCGACGTGGAGCACGCCGTCGCCACCGTTCTGCCGGTGCTGGAGGCCGTCCGGACCCGCGGCGCGGCCGCGCTCCGGGAGCTGGGCGAGCGGTTCGACGGCGTGCGACCGGAGCACCTGCGGGTCCCCGCCGAGGTGCTGAGCGCCGCCGCCGAAGCCCTCGACCCGGTCGTCCGGGCGGCCCTCGAGGAGACCATCCGTCGGGTGCGCCAGGTGCACGCCGACCAGCGTCCGGCGCCGCTGTCCACGGACCTGGCTCCGGGCGCGCACGTCCGGCAGCGCTGGATCCCGGTGCGGCGCGTCGGCCTCTACGTGCCGGGCGGTCTCGCCGTGTACCCGTCGTCCGTGGTGATGAACGTGGTCGCTGCACAGGAGGCCGGCGTCGGGTCGCTGGCTGTCGCCTCGCCTCCGCAGCGGGACCGTGGCGGCCTGCCGGACCCCGTCGTGCTGGGCACCTGCGCGATCCTCGGGGTCGACGAGGTGTACGCGGTCGGCGGCGCACAGGCCGTCGCGATGTTCGCGTACGGCGCCGCGGGCCAGGACGAGCGGGACGGCGCGGTGCTGTGCGAACCGGTGGACGTGATCACGGGCCCGGGCAACGTGTACGTCGCCGCCGCCAAGCGGCTGGTGCGCGGGCGGGTCGGCATCGACGCCGAGGCGGGGCCGACCGAGATCGCGATCCTCGCGGACGCCACCGCCGACCCCACGCACGTCGCGGCCGACCTGGTGTCGCAGGCGGAGCACGACCCGCTGGCGGCCGCTGTGCTGGTGACGCCCTCGGTCGAGCTCGCCGATGCCGTGGAGCAGCGGCTGCAGGTGATCGCACCGGCCACCGCCAACGCGGCACGGGTGGCGACGGCGCTCGCCGGGACCCAGTCGGCGATCGTCCTGGTGGACGACGTGGCGACCGGGCTCGAGGTGGTCAACGCGTACGGCGCCGAGCACCTGGAGATCCAGACGGCGGATGCCGCGGCCCTTGCCGAGCAGGTGACCAGTGCCGGCGCGATCTTCGTCGGGCCCTACTCACCGGTCTCGCTCGGCGACTACATGGCCGGCTCCAACCACGTCCTGCCCACCGGGGGCTCGTCGCACTTCACCAGCGGGCTCGGCGTGCACTCGTTCGTCCGCCCGGTCCAGGTGGTGGAGTACGACGCCGACGCGCTCGCTGCGGTGGCGGACCGGGTGGTCGCGCTGGCCGACGCCGAGCGGCTCCCGGCCCACGGAGAGGCCGTCCGCGCGCGGTTCTGAGCCGAGTCGCGGACCGTTCGACCAGTGCACGGACCGCCGCCTGGCGCTGCGTCTCGCTCCCTAGACTCGTCCGGTGACCGCCGACCAGCCGCGTGCCGCCCTGCCCCTGCGACCCGAACTGGCGGGTCTGCACCCCTACGGGGCGCCCCAGCTGGACGTGCCGGTGCGGCTCAACGTCAACGAGAACCCGTATCCGCCGTCCGCCGCAGTGGTGGAGGACATCGCCGCAGCGGTGCGGGCAGCCGCCGGCACGCTGAACCGCTACCCCGACCGGGACTTCGCGGACCTGCGGGCGGACCTGGCGGCCTACCTCGCCGCCGAGTCCGGCGTCCGGCTGGACCCGGCGCAGATCTGGGCGGCCAACGGGTCCAACGAGGTGATGCTGCACCTGCTGCAGGCGTTCGGCGGTCCGGGCCGCACGGCGGTCTCGTTCGCGCCGACCTACTCGATGTACCCGGAGTACGCGCGTGACACCTCGACCCGCTGGGTGACCGGCCGCCGTGCGGACGACTTCAGCCTCGACCCGGCGCACGCGCGGGACGTCGTCGCGAGGGAGGCGCCGAGCGTGGTGCTGCTGGCCAGCCCCAACAACCCGACCGGGACCTCCCTGCCGGCGACCACGGTCGCGGCGGTGCTCGAGGCGGCCGCAGCGGTGCCCGGTGGTTGCGTCGTCGTCGTCGACGAGGCGTACGGGGAGTTCCGTCGCCGTGGCACGCCCTCGGCGCTCGAGCTGCTGGCCGAGCACCCGAACCTCGCAGTGAGCCGCACCATGTCCAAGGCCTTCGGGCTGGCCGGTGGCCGGGTCGGCTACCTCGCGGCCAGCACCGAGCTCGTGGACGCCCTGCGCGTCGTGCGCCTGCCGTACCACCTCTCGGCGGTGACCCAGGCGGTCGCACGCGCCGCCCTGGCGCACGCCGACGAGCTGATGGCTCAGGTGGGCGGCCTGCGGGACGAGCGGGACGCGCTCGTCGCATGGCTGCGGGAGCGCGGTCTGACGGCAGCCGACTCCGACGCGAACTTCGTGCTCTTCGGCGTCCTCGACGATCCGCACGGCGTCTGGCAGGGTCTGCTCGACCGGGGGGTGCTGATCCGCGAGGTCGGGCCGGCCGGCTGGCTGCGGGTGTCCGTCGGGACGCCCGAGGAGACGGCGGCCTTCAAGGCCGCCCTGGTGGAGGTGGCGGGACTGTGAGCGGTCGGACGGCGCGGGTGGAGCGCACGACGAGCGAGTCGAGCGTGGTGGTCGAGCTCGACCTCGACGGGTCGGGGCGCACGCAGATCGACACGGGCGTGCCGTTCTACGACCACATGCTGACGGCCCTCGGCAAGCACGCCCTGCTCGACCTGTCCGTGCACTCCCGCGGCGACACGCACATCGACGTGCACCACACGGTGGAGGACACGGCGATCGTGCTCGGCGAGGCGCTGCTCCAGGCGCTGGGTGACAAGCGCGGCATCGCCCGCTTCGGTGACGCCACCGTGCCGCTCGACGAGGCCCTGGCGCAGGCCGTCGTGGACGTCTCCGGGCGGCCGTACTTCGTGCACTCCGGCGAGCCGGCCGGTCAGCAGTACCACCTGATCGGCGGTCACTTCACAGGCGCCCTCACGGCCCACGTGCTCGAGTCGATCGCGCACCACGCCGCGATGACCATCCACGTGCGCGTGCTCGCCGGGCGGGACCCCCACCACATCGTCGAGGCGCAGTTCAAGGCCCTCGCGCGGGCGCTGCGCGCCGCCGTCGCGCTCGACCCCCGCGTCGAGGGCGTGCCCTCGACGAAGGGTGCGCTGTGATCGGCGAGCACGGCTCCTCGTCCGGCGCGCCGGACGAGGAGCCACGGCCGCCCGCGGAGCCGTCGTCGGAAGCGGTCATGGACGGGGACCCGCTGGCCGGGTTGGAGATCCCGGACGACCTGTCCGAGCTGGACGACGAGACGCCGTCCGTGGCTCTCGTCGTCACCCCCGTCGCCGACCCCGGACCGCTGGCGGCGACGTGCGCGCTGGCGAAGGTCGACGTCGACGCGGTGCCGTCTGCGGTCGGCGCGATCGCCGTGCTGCGTGACCCGGCGGCGGGGGAGCAGGCCGCCGCTGCGATCTCCGAGCTGCTGCGTGCCGTGCCCGTGGTGCTCCTCGAGCGCCGTGAGCAGCAGGTGTCCGCCACCCACTGGGTTGCAGGGGAGCGCACCCGGGAGCTGCCGCCGGGCCTGGTGCTGGCGGACGCGCCCGAGCTGCTCGAGGACCTCCTGATCAGCGGGCTGCGACCCGCCGACGTGCCGGGCGTGGTGACCAGCGTCGGGATGTCCCGGTGGAAGGCCCTGCGCGCGCTGGCCGTGCGCCGTCAGCGCGGCTGACGCGGTTCGGGTGGGTCGCCGTCGCCCGGGTACCCTGACGGCGTGCCCCAGCAGCCCCGCGTCGTGGTCCTCGACTACGGCTTCGGCAACGTGCGGTCGGCGGTCCGCGCCCTCGAACGCGTCGGTGCGCAGGTGGAGCTGACCGCCGACAAGGAACGTGCCCAGCAGGCAGACGGTCTCGTCGTCCCCGGCGTGGGGGCGTTCGCAGCGGTCATGGCGGGGCTCCGGGCCGTCGGTGGCGACCAGGTGGTGGACCGACGGCTCGCGGGTGGGCGGCCCGTCCTGGGCATCTGCGTCGGCATGCAGGTGATGTTCACCGAGGGCGTCGAGCACGGCCTGCGGACCGCGGGTCTCGGCGAGTGGCCCGGGCTCGTCGACCGGCTGGAGGCGCCGGTCGTCCCGCACATGGGCTGGGCGACCGTCGAGGTCCCGGCAGGGTCCACGCTGTTCGCCGGGCTCGAGGACCAGCGCTTCTACTTCGTGCACTCCTACGCCGCGCGCTCGTTCCCCCTGGCGGAGACGATGCCCCGTCCCGGACCGCTGACCGCGCCCCTGGTCACCTGGGCCGAGCACGGCGACCGCTTCGTCGCAGCCGTCGAGAACGGCCCGCTCGCAGCGACCCAGTTCCACCCCGAGAAGTCCGGGGACGCCGGCGCGGAGCTGCTGGCCCACTGGGTCGGCACCTTGCGCTGAACCACGGCGTCCACGGCACCACAGCACCCCGACACGAGGAGCACGAGAGATGAGCGAGCCGCGCCTGCAGCTGCTGCCGGCGGTCGACGTGGTGGACGGCCAGGCCGTCCGGCTGGTGCAGGGCGAGGCGGGGTCGGAGACCGGGTACGGCGATGCGCTCGACGCGGCGTTGGCCTGGCAGCGGGCCGGTGCCGAGTGGGTGCACCTGGTGGATCTCGACGCGGCGTTCGGCCGTGGTTCGAACGCCGTCCTGCTCGCCGACGTGGCGGCGCGGCTCTCCGAGCTCGGGGTGCGGGTGGAGCTGTCCGGCGGCATCCGGGACGACGCCTCCATCGAGCGGGCGTTGTCCACCGGGGCCGCCCGGGTCAACCTGGGCACGGCTGCCCTCGAGGACCCGGAGTGGACGGCGGGCGCGATCGCCGCCCACGGGGACCGGGTGGCCGTCGGCCTCGACGTGCGCGGCACGACGCTGGCCGCGCGGGGCTGGACGCGCGAGGGCGGCGACCTGTGGGAGGTGCTCGCCCGGCTCGACGAGGCGGGGTGCGCGCGGTACGTCGTCACCGATGTCACCAAGGACGGCACGCTGCGTGGGCCCAACGTCGAGCTGCTGCGGGCCGTGTGCGCCCGGACGTCGGCCCCGGTGGTGGCCTCCGGCGGGATCTCGAGCCTGGACGACCTGCGGACGCTGCGCTCGTTGGTGGGTGCCGGCGTCGAGGGAGCCATCGTCGGCAAGGCGCTGTACGCGGGCGCCTTCACGCTGGAGGAGGCGCTGGAGGTCGCCGGGCGCCCGTGACCCCGCGCGAGCTGCCGCCCACCTCGGCCTTCGCGCAGGACGACGGCTCGGCCGATCCCGTGCTGCGCGGGGTGCTCGAGGCGCACGCCGCCGGGACGTCCTCGGTGGCCGACGTCGTCGCGGCGCTGGCCGGCACCCGGGTGCTGGTCCCGGTGCTCGCGCACGCGGAGGTGTCGGCCGAGGAGGCCGCTGCCGAGCACGCGAACGACTCCACGGCCGCCGCGGGTGTCGTCGGGGTGCAGACGCCCGACGGCCGCACGGCCCTGCCGGTGTTCACCAGCGTCGCGACGATGTCCGCGTGGCGGCCCGACGCCCGGCCGGTCCCCGCGGAGGCGTCCCGCGCGGCGCTGTCGGCGGTGTCCGACGGGTGGCCGGTGCTCGTCGTCGATCCCGCCGGCCCCGTGCCGGTGACCGTGCCGCGCCCCGCCGTCGTCGCGCTGGCCGAAGGGCGGTCGTGGCAGCCCGCCGTGCTCGGCGGGGCGGTCGTGGACGAGGTGCGCGAGGCGGTCCGTACCGCGATGGGCGGCCTCGCCGCCGTGGTGTCGTGCGACGTGGTCCCCGGTGAGCGTGCCGAGGTCACCGTGGACCTTGCGCTGCGTCCCGGGCTCGACCGGAGCGCTCTGGACGCGGTGCTGCAGCAGGTCGGTGAGCGGCTCGCGGCGGACCCGGTCACGGCCGAGCGGGTGGACTCGTTCGAGCTGCGGCTGCGCCGAGCCTGAGACCTCGGCGCGCGCCGGCCGGACCATCCCGACAGGGGGATCGGCTCAGCCGGTGCAGGTCGGCGCCGGCACGAAGGCGGACGCGTCGTCCAGCATGCGCCGAAGCGTGCTGACGGGTACCAGGTAGCTGTGCCCGTCCGAGCTCTTCGCGTAGACCACGCCGATGACCGTGCCGTCGGCGCCGAGCGCGGCCGACCCTGAGCTGCCCGGCTCCACCGGGGCGTC
>DAIDJQ010000052.1 GCA_027451305.1 Cellulomonas sp. | reverse complement strand
CGAACGCCGGCGCCGGGCGGGCGGGGACCTGGGCGGGGGGCACCGTGGCGGGGACGCCCGACGCGGCCGGGACGCCGGCGCCGGCGATGGCGGGGCCGGGCCGGAACGAGCCCGCCGGGCCGGCGCCACCGGCCGGGGCGGCAGCACCGGCCGGTGCCGGAGCCGTCGGGCGCCGCAGCCCCGCCGCGAGCGCCAGCAGCTCGGCCCGCAACGCGTCGGCCTCCTCCTCACGCAGGAACGCCAGCGAGACGGCCGACCGGTGGCCTCCCGCCACCTCGAGTCGGAGCTCGGACAGACCCACCAGCCGGGCCAGCAGCGGCTGCACCACGTCCACCGCCTGCAGCCGGTCCAGCCGCGCCTGCCGCTGCTGCCGGAACACGATCCCCTGCCGGAGGTGCACCGCCTCGTCGGTGACCGCGAAGCGGGTGGCGCGCCACGCGAACACCGAGTACACCAGCGCCACGACCGTGACCAGGAGGATCACGCCCAGCACCGCCAGCCACGTACGGCCGCCCAGCAGGTGCGCCAGGTTGCGGACGTTCTCACCGGCCTGCGCCGCCAGCACGGCGAGCACTCCGACGAGCGCCTTCCAGCTGCGCAGCAGCGGCGTGACGGGGTGCATCCGGCGCCAGGCGTACCGGTCCTCCCCGACCGCCTCCGCGGTGACGGGTGCCGGCCCGGCCGGCGGAGCGCTGGTTCCGGGACCGGTGCTCACAGCCCCGCCAGCCGCGCCTCGCCGCGCGAGGCCAGCCGGTCACGCAGCCGCGCGGCCTCCTGCGGGGCGAGCCCGTGGATCGACGCGTCGGTGCTGGGGGCCGCGGTGTGCAGCTGCACGGCAGCGATGCCGAAGCTGCGGTCCACCGGCCCTGCGTTGACGTCCACGTACTGCATCCGGCCGTAAGGAACCACGACGAGCGTGCGGAACATGATGCCGCGGCGGATCAGCAGGTCCTCGTCGCGCTCCGCGTAGCCGACGGCCCGCACCTGGCGCGGCACCAGCCAGCCGAGCCACGCGGCCACGGCCAGCACCGCCGCCGGCGCGAACCAGGCGGCGGAGCTCCCGACGAGCACCGCGGCCATCACGCCCGCGACCAGCAGCGGGACCAGCACGATCGCCACGACGGTGAGCCGCGCACCAGCAAGCCGTGGGGACACCGGCGTCCACACGACGTCGGAGGGCTGGAAGAGGTCGTCGTTCGGCACCGGGCCGGGACTCGTCATACGACCATCCAAGCATCGGCACCACGCCCGATGGGTGGGACCGGAGCCGGACGCCCGGTCACCCGAGAGAGGGGTCCGGCTCCGTCCCGGGGGCCGCCTGCTCCTGCTCGTCCCGCGGGGGCGGGATGCGGCAGAACCACTCGACCACCAGCCCGACCACGGCCATCACCAGGGCTCCCCCCGCTGCGACCCCTGCGGCGGCAGCCCGGCCGCCGGTGCCCGGCAGGTCCCGCGCCACCAGCAGCGCCGCCACCTGACCGCCGTACCAGCCCACCAGCAGCGCGCCGGTGTAGCAGGAGGCCTTCGCCAGCACCGCCGTCCGTGCCGCGCGCACCGGGTCGAGCGTCGGGTGCTTCCCACGCAGGAACTGGCGCACCGCCCAGCCCATCGAGAACACCACGGCGGAGATGACCAGCTCCACGGCGGCCACCAGCCAGGGCACCGTCGGCATGCCGGGGCCGCGGCGGGAGGCCTCGGTGGTCAGCAGCGCGACCAGCACCCCGACGACGAGCGCCACCAGCAGGAGCGTCTGCCAACGGGTGCGTCGCATCACGGACCCCAGGGCCAGGCGGGAGCGGGTTCACCCTCGTCGTCGTCGAGCCCCGGGCCCGGGCCGATGTCCGACGCAGGGCCCGACGCAGGGCCCGACGCAGCACCCGCTGCAGCGCTCGCCGCCGGGCCGGGTGCAGGCCGCGACGCCGCCGCGCGCGCCGCGACGTCCACCGACCCGGTGTGCTGCACCGGCGCCGTCAGCCAGTCGAGGGCCATCCACCGCACGCCGTCACGGTCCGGGGCGGTCTCCGCGAGCTGCCCCACCGGCCCGCCGCCGAGTCCCGGCAGCACCGCACCCGGGTCCACCTGCGCCCACGGCTGCAGCACGAACGCGCGCTGGTGCGCTCGGGGGTGCGGCAGCTCGAGGTCGTCGGTGACGGCCAGCACCGAGCCGTACACCACGATGTCCAGGTCCAGGGTGCGCGGGCCCCAGCGCTCGTGCCGCTCACGGCCGTGCCGGTCCTCCATCAGCTGCAGGGCGTGCAGCAGCTCGCGCGGGGCCAGCGTGGTGCGGCCGAGCACCACGGCGTCCAGGTAGTCGGGCTGGTCGGGCCCGCCGACGGGTGCGGTGCGCGCCAGGGGCGAGACGTCCACCACCTCGAGGCCGGGGAGCTGGTGCAGCTCGGCCACCACCCCGCGGAGGATCTCCTGCGAGGGGCCGAGGTTGGAGCCGAGGGCGATCACCACGTCGACCGGGATGGTGGGCCGCTGGTTCAGCACGTCGGCCGGGGCCGGCTCCTCGTCCGGAGCCGCTGACGTGCGGGGCAGCACCGTGGTCGCGGTGGCGTCGTCGGGCGCGGGGAACGGGACGTCCGACGACTCGTCGGCGTGCTCGTCGGCCTGCGCGATCCCGAGGACGGCCGTCGCCGCCGGCACCGCGTCGGCCGGAGCGCCCGCGCCCGGACCGACGACGTCGGCGAAGGTGGGCACCACCATCGGCGTGGTCGGTGCCGCCGGCACCACCGAGGAGGTCGGTGCGGGCAGGGGGATCACCGCCGGCACCTCGGCCACCGGCAGCGGGGCGGTGCGCGGGTGCGCGGCGTGCGCGGCCGTCCGGGTGGGGACGACGGCGGCCGGGGCCGGCTCGCCGACGACGACGGGTGCCGGTGCGTGCGCCCGGTACGGCTCCGCGGCGGGCAGCTTGCGCCGGTCCCGGTGGATCTCGACGGCGACGTCGCCGAACGGCACCCGGATCGGCGCCTGCGGCTTGTGCACCACCACGTCGACCGCGAGCACGCCGGGGTGCGCCATCACGGTGGCGGCGACCCGCTCCGCCAGCGTCTCGATGAGGTCCACCGGCTCGCCGGCCAGCACGGCGTGCACCTCCTCGGCCAGTCGGCCGTAGTCCACGGAGTGCGACAGGTCGTCTCGGGCGGCGGCGCGCCGGGTGTCCAGGTGGACGACGACGTCGGCGACGAACCGCTGGCCGTCGCGCCGCTCGTCCGGGAGCAGGCCGTGCCACCCGGTGGCCTCGACGCCGGTCAACCGGATCCGGTCCAGCTCACGCCCGGCGTCGTCCACCACAGGCTGCTCACCGCTCACCGCAGGCCTCCTGCCGTCTCGTCGTGCACGTCATCGTGCCCGACCTCGCCGCCACGGGCGCGCCCTGCCGCACGCCACGCCGCGGCGACCCGCACCGCGTCCGCCGACCCGCGGGCATCGTGCACCCGCACCGCCCAGGCACCCGCCGCCGCCGCAAGAGCGCTCACCGCGGCCGTGGCCGCGTCGCGCTGCAGCGGTGGGACCGGCTCACCGCTCGGGCCCGCCAGCAGGTGCCCCAGGAACCGCTTGCGGCTGGCGCCCACCAGCACGGGGAACCCGTCGTCCTGCAGCCGGTCGAGGTGCGCCAGCAGCGGCCAGTTGCTCGCCCCCGCCTTGGCGAAGCCGAGGCCCGGGTCCAGCACCACCTGCTCGTCCCGGACGCCGGCGGCCCGCAGCTCCTCGAGCCGGCCGGCCAGCTCGTCGCGCACCTCGGCCACCACGTCCTCGTACCGGTCGTGGGAGTCCATCACGTCGGCGTGCCCGCGCCAGTGCATCGCCACGTACGCGACCCCGGTGCGGGCCACCAGCGCGGCCATCTCCGGGTCCGCCAGGCCGCCGGAGACGTCGTTGACCAGCAGTGCGCCCGCCTGCACCGCCTGCTCGGCCACCACCGCCCGCGTGGTGTCCACGCTCACGGTCGCCCCGCGCGCCACCAGCGCGCGGACCACCGGCAGCACCCGTGCCAGCTCCTCGTCCACCGGCACCCGCGGGGCGTTGGGCCGGGTGGACTCACCGCCGACGTCGAGCAGGTCGGCACCGTCGGCCAGCAGCGCCAGCCCGTGGGCCACCGCCGCGTCCGGCGTGGACCACAGCCCACCGTCGCTGAACGAGTCGGGCGTGACGTTCACCACGCCCATCACCAGGGTGCGGTCGCCGTCCTGCAGGTGCGCCAGGGTCGGGGGTCCGCCACGCACGCCGCTGCTCACGAGCGTCACCCTACGGCCGAGCCGACCGGGCTCAGCGACCCAGCACCAGGGCCATCGCCTCGGCGCGGGTGGCCGCGTCGCGCATCTGGCCGCGCACGGCGGAGGTCAGGGTGCGGGCGCCGGGCTTGCGCACGCCTCGCATGGACATGCACAGGTGCTCGCACTCGATCACCACGATCACGCCGCCAGGGTGCAGCACCTCCACGAGCGCGTCCGCCACCTGGGAGGTCAGCCGCTCCTGCACCTGGGGGCGGCGTGCGTACACGTCCACCACGCGTGCCAGCTTGGACAGGCCGGTGATCCGCCCGTCCTCGCCGGGGATGTAGCCGACGTGCGCCACGCCGTGGAACGGGACGAGGTGGTGCTCGCAGGTGGAGTACACGGCGATGTCGCGCACCAGCACCATCTCCTGGTGGCCGGCGTCGAACGTGGTGGTCAGCACGTCCCGCGGGTCCTGGTACAGGCCGGCGAACGTCTCGCGGTAGGCGCGGGCCACGCGGGCCGGCGTCTCGAGCAGACCCTCGCGGTCGGGGTCCTCGCCGACGGCGATGAGCAGCTCGCGGACGGCGGCCTCGGCGCGTGCGGCGTCGAACGGACGCACCGCACGCCCGCCGTCGACGAGCGGCCCGATCACGGACCGTTCGACCGGCGTCTCGTCGTCCGCGAGGTCGTCCTCGACCGGAGGGCCCACCGCCCGGTCGCCCATGTCAGAGGCGCCCGGTGGTGTCCGTGGGACCGACGGTGTCCGACGTCGCGCTCGGCGGCGCCTCGACCACCTCGACCGGCGGGTGCTCCCGCGTCGCGGCCGCGGCCTCGTCCTGCGGGATCACCTCGTGGCCGTTCTGCGCGGCGCGCTCGGCGGCGGTCATCACGGGGCCCTGGGCGGACACCGCGCGCTCCTCGCTGGACAGCCACACCTCCCGCGGCGGGCGCTTGACCACGCCGGAGAACACCTCCGCCAGCTGCTGGGCGTTGAGGGTCTCCTTCTCGAGCAGCTCGAGCACCAGGTGGTCCAGGACGTGCCGGTACTCGACCAGCACCTCCCACGCCTCGTCGTGCGCCTTCTCCATCAGGGTGCGCACCTCGACGTCGATCCGGCCGGCGACCTCCTCGGAGTAGTCCCGCTGGTGGCCGACGTCGCGGCCGAGGAACACCTCGGACGACTCCTGGCCCAGCTTGACCGAGCCGAGCGTGGCGCTCATGCCGTACTGGGTGACCATCTTGCGGGCCACCTCGGTGGCCTTCTCGATGTCGTTGCTCGCACCGGTGGTCGGGTCGTGGAACACGAGCTCCTCGGCCACGCGGCCGCCCATGGCGTAGGCGAGCTGGTCCAGCAGCTCGTTGCGCGTGGTGGAGTACTTGTCCTCCGTCGGCATCACCATGGTGTAGCCCAGCGCGCGACCGCGCGGCAGGATCGTCACCTTGGTCACCGGGTCGGTGTACCGCAGCGCCGCGGCGACCAGGGCGTGACCGCCCTCGTGGTACGCCGTGATCTTCTGCTCCTTGACGTTCATCACGCGGGTGCGCTTCTGCGGTCCGGCGACGACGCGGTCGATCGCCTCGTCCAGCGCGTGGTCGTCGATGATCTTGGCGTTGGAGCGAGCCGTCAGCAGCGCCGCCTCGTTCAGCACGTTCGCCAGGTCGGCGCCGGTGAAGCCGGGGGTGCGCCGGGCGACGGCCGTGAGGTCCACGGCGGGTGCCATCGGCTTGCCCTTGGCGTGCACCTGCAGGATGCGCTCGCGGCCCCGCAGGTCCGGGGGGTCCACCGCCACCTGTCGGTCGAAGCGTCCGGGACGCAGCAGCGCCGGGTCGAGGATGTCCGGTCGGTTGGTCGCCGCGATCATGATGACGTTCGCGTTGACGTCGAACCCGTCCATCTCCACGAGCATCTGGTTCAGGGTCTGCTCGCGCTCGTCGTGCCCGCCGCCCAGGCCGGCGCCGCGGTGCCGCCCGACCGCGTCGATCTCGTCGACGAAGATGATGGCCGGGGCGTTCTGCTTGGCCTGGTCGAACAGGTCGCGCACGCGGCTGGCGCCGACGCCGACGAACATCTCGACGAAGTCCGAGCCGGAGATGGAGTAGAACGGCACGCCCGCCTCACCGGCCACCGCACGGGCCAGCAGCGTCTTGCCGGTGCCGGGCGGGCCGTACAGCAGCACGCCCTTGGGGATCTTGGCGCCGACGGCCTGGAACTTGGCGGGCTCGGAGAGGAACTCCTTGATCTCCTCGAGCTCCTCCACGGCCTCGTCCACGCCGGCGACGTCCGCGAAGGTGACCTGCGGCGACTCCTTGTTCACCAGCTTGGCGCGCGACTTGCCGAAGCTCATCACCCGGTTGCCGCCGCCCTGCATGTTCGACATCAGGAACCAGAAGATCCCCAGGATGATGACGAACGGCAGCACCAGCGACAGCAGGCTGCTCCACCAGGAGGAGACCGCGGGGCCGTCCGACGTGTAGCCCTTGGGCAGCGTGGCGCTCTCGACCGCCTGCACCACCGACGGGCCCTGGGGCACGACGTAGAAGAACTGCACCTGCTTGCCGAAGTCGTGGCCGTCCTTGCTGAAGTCTGAGCTCAGCGTCATGTCGACCCGCTGCGCGGTGTCGACGATCCGCACCTGCTCGACCGTGGTGCCCTTCAGCAGCGCGAGGCCGTCCGAGGTGTCGATCCGCTGGACCGTCGGTACCTTCAGCGCGCTGAACGCGAACACGATGAGCAGCAGGGCGATGACGACCCACACGACGGGTCCACGGGCGAGACGCTTGAGATTCATGGGCGATCGGGGCCGGGCCCCTCATCCTCCGGGTCGCAGGGCTGCTGGCCACGACGGTACATGGTCAATCTGGAGGGTTCGTGGCCTGTTCGCGCAGGGCTCAGCGGGGGCGCGGCCGGCTCCGCCGGCGGTGCGGGCGCCGTCAGCCGGCGTAGACGTGCGGCGCGAGCGTCCCGACGAAGGGCAGGTTGCGGTACTTCTCCGCGTAGTCCAGGCCGTAGCCGACGACGAACTCGGTGGGGATGTCGAAGCCGACGTACCGCACCGGGACGTCCACCTTGAGGGCGTCCGGCTTGCGCAGCATGGTTGCGATCTCCACGCTGGCCGGCCCCCGTGAGCGCAGGTTGCTCAGCAGCCAGGACAGGGTCAGGCCCGAGTCGATGATGTCCTCGACGATCAGCACGTGCCGCCCGTCCAGGTCGGCGTCGAGGTCCTTGAGGATGCGGACCACGCCGGAGGACTTGGTGCCCGAGCCGTACGACGAGACCGCCATCCAGTCCATCTGCACCGGGATGTGCAGCCGGCGGGCGAGGTCCGCCATCACCATGACGGCGCCCTTGAGCACCCCCACCAGCAGCAGGTCGGCATCGGCGTAGTCGGCGTCGACCTGCGCCGCCAGCTCGTCCAGCCGCGCGTGCAGCTGCTCCTCGGTCAGCAGCACCCGCTCCAGGTCGGCTCCCATGTCGGCGGCGTCCACCGGCTACTCCTGTCCTCGACGAGATCGGTCCGAAGGCTGTGCGGCGGCCCCCTGCGGGGCGGGTCCGGCGGCCCGTGGTTCGGCGAGGACGAGCCTGCCACACTCCCGGACCGCCTCGACGCCTCCGGGCAGGTGCACCGGCCCCTGCCCGTGCCAGTCGACCAGGAGCGCGTCCAGGGCGAGGACGTGGCGACGGGCGACGGAGCCCGCAGGGCAGCCGGCACTCAGCGCGACGGCGTGCAGGGCGGCCCGCCGGATCCCGGGGACCGCGGCGGACAGCACGCCCACGTCCCAGCCGTCCCCCGGACCGGCTGCGCGGGCCACCAGCTCGTCCGCCAGCCCCTCGATCGCGTCGGCCTGCTCGCGCAGCTGCTCCGCCGTGCGGGCGAGCGCCGGCACCACGCCGGGCCCGAGCACCCGGGCGACCGCCGGCAGCACCTCGTGCCGCACCCGGCTGCGCCGTGGACCGTCCGGCCCGCCGGCGTTGGTGGGGTCCTGCCACGGCACCAGCCCCTCGGCGGCGCAGGCGGCGGCCGTCTCGGCCCGACGCAGGCCGAGCAACGGCCGGCGGAACAGCCCGCGCACGGCCGCCATGCCCGCCAGCGACCGCGGGCCCGAGCCGCGCGCCAGAGCCAGCAGAACCGTCTCGGCCTGGTCGTCCAGCGTGTGGCCCAGCAGCACCGCGGCCGCACCCTGCCCGTCCGCCGCGTCCGCCAGCGCCCGGTACCGCGCCTCCCGGGCGGCCGCCTCCGGACCGCCCTCGGTCCCCACGCTCACCGGGACCACCAGCACCGGGTCCAGGCCAAGGTCACGGCACTGCGCGGCGGCGCGTGCGGCCACCGCCGCCGAACCCGCCTGCAGCCCGTGGTCCACCACCACCGCACCCGCCCGCAGGGGCGGCACCCCCCCGGCCTCCGCGGCGTGACGGGCCGCCCGCCGCACGACGAAGGCCGTCCCGGCCGCCAGCGCGAGCGAGTCCGCACCGCCGGAGCAGGCGACCAGCACCGACGACCCGGCCGGCAGGTCCGCGAGCGCGCGGCCGACCGCCAGCCGCACCGCCGCGACGGCGGCCACCGGGCCGCTCACCGGTTCAGGGCCGCACGCGGGCCACCCAGGCCGCCGGGTCGGCGATCTCGGCGGCGGTGGGCAGGGTCTGGGGGGAGCTCCACACGGCGTTGAACCCGTCGGTGCCGACGCGGCTGCGCACGGCACGCACGAACGCGGCGCCCTCGCGGTACTGCGCCAGCTTCAGGTCCATGCCGAGCAGCCGGCGGACCACCCGCTCCACGCCACCGGCCGCGGCACCGGCGTCGCGGCGGGCCTCGAACGCCGTCCGGATCCGGCCGACGGTCGGCACCACGTCCGGTCCCACCTCGTCCATCGTCACGTCGGCGTGCCCCTCGAGCAGGGCCATCACGGCGCCGACCTCGTCGAACGCGGCACGCTGCGCCGGGCTGAGCAGGGCCAGCAGCCCACCGCCGGACGCACCGCCGAGGGCCCGTCTGACCACGCCGACCAGCTCCTCCACGTCCACGCCGTGGCTGGTGCCGGGGGCGAGGTCCTCGAGCAGGTGCGCCGCCCGCGCGCGCACGTGGTCGGCCAGCCAGGGGGCTGCGGCGAACTGCAGGGCGTGGGTCAGCTCGTGCAGGCAGACCCAGAGGCGGAAGTCCGACGGGTCCACCCCCAGCGACTCCTCCACGGCGAGCACGTTCGGAGCCACCAGCAGCAGCCGTCCCCCGGGGTCCGTGAACGGGTCGAACTGACCCAGCACCTTGGTGGACAGCAGCGCGAGCACGCCGCCCACCTGGGCGGCCGCGGCCTGCCGGGCCGGTGCGGGCACCACCACCGGGCGGCCGTCGGCGTGGCGCGCGAGCGGCCCGAGCAGGGCGGCGAACACCTGGGTGTTGGCCAGGGCCCAGCGCGGCCTGTCGACGACTAGCACGCGGGCCAGCCGGTCCGTCGGGCGGCCGTCGGCCGGCTGCATGCCGGTGGTCACCTGCACGTGGGCACCGGCCCGGGCGGCCGCGTCGCGGAGCTCGGCGACCAGCGCGGTGAGCGGGGCACGGTCGGCGGCGGGGCCCGGGGCGGCCAGCCGGCCGGCCACCCTGGCGGCGGCGCTCCAGTCGACCGGGCCCGCGCTCTCGTCGTCCACCATGGCGCTCACGCTAACCCGGCGGCCCCGGGCGGCGACGCGGCCGGACGGCCTCAGCGGCAGCCGCAGGCGGCGAGACCGCCGACGAACCCGTCGAGCGCCCGCCGGGGCGGGTCCTGGCCCACCGACCCGGTCTGGTCCGCCAGCACCGCGAACAGCAGCTGGCGGCCGTCGGCGGTGATCACGGTGCCGGCGAGCGACGTGACGCTCGGCAGGCTGCCCGTCTTGGCGCGCACCAGCCCGCGGGCGTGGCTCTGGGTGAACCGGTCGAAGAGCGTGCCGGTGAGACCGGCGATCGGCAGGTCGGTGGCCACCCCGGTGAGCGCAGGACGGGTGCCGTCCACGGTGAGCCTGAGCAGCTGCACGAGCAGAGTCGGCGGCAGCACGGAACCGGCCGCCAGACCGGAGGCGTCCACCAGGTGCGCACCGGTCACGTCCACGCCGAGCGTGGAGACCGCGTGCAGCACCGCCTGGGTGCTGCCCTCGAAGCTGGCCGGCAGCTTCTGGTGCAGCGCCACGAGCCGGGCCACCACGTCGGCGATGGTGTTGTCCGAGCTGTCCAGGAAGTAGCCGACCAGCTGGTCCAGCCGCGCGGACCGCACCTCGCCCAGCACACGGGCGTCAGGGGACGCCTGCGTGCGCGTCGGCGTGCCCTGCACGGTGATGCCCGCCTCCGTCAACCGCTGGGCGAACACCCCTGCCGCGTTCAGGGTCGGGTCCGGGAAGCGCACCGAGTACTCGACGTCCGGGTGCACCCGCGCGGTGTGCACGGCGATGGCCGTCACCGGTGCCACGAAACCGTTCGCCTCGTAGCTCGGGTCCCAGCCGGGCGAGGTGGCGCCACCGGTGAACAGCGAGTCGTCCACCCCGAGCCGGACCGTGGTCTCCCCGGCGAGCTTGAGCGTGCGCGCCACCTGCGCCGCGAGATCGCCCAGACCGGCGTGCCCGTCGACCACGCCCGGGTCCCCGGCGCCGGGGGCCAGCATCATGTCGCCGCCGCCCACCAGCACGATCCGTCCCCCGCCCCCGTCCACGACGCGGGTCGCCAGCGTCGAGGCGGGGTCGAGCGTCCCGAGGGCCGCCACGGCGGTGACCAGCTTCGCGGTGGACGCCGGCGTGTGGGGCGTCGTCGAGCCGTGCTCCGCGAGCACCGTTCCGGTGGAGGCGTCGGTGACCAGCACGCCGATGCTGGGGCCGACCCGAGGATCGGCGGCGAGCGCGTCGACGGCGGCCTGCACCGCGGCGGCCGACGGCACGGGGGCGGCTGTGCTGAGGGCGGCGAGCGGCTCGAGCGACGTCGGGTTCACGGTCGGCAGCACGGCACCGGGGGCAACCGGGAACGGCGACGCCGTCGGCGCCGGCGGGGCGAGCGTGAGCACACCGGGCACGAGGTCGTACGCGTCGGCGGTCAGGTAGGCCCCGCCGGCCAGCACGACGACGAGGAGGCCGGTACCGACCACCCGAGCCGTTCTCGCCATGGTCACCTGCCGCTCCCGGGCCCTCACGGCCCCTGCCGGCGGTCTGCCCGCCGCCGGTGCGTCAGACTACTGTCCTAGTGCCAGGGCGCCACGGCGCCGCGCGCCGACTACGACCAGCGCCTGCCGCAGGGCGCGCGGAGGAGTGCTGTGGAGTTCGACGTCACGATCGAGATCCCCAAGGGCCAGCGCAACAAGTACGAGGTGGACCACGCGACCGGCCGGATCCGGCTCGACCGCATGCTGTTCACCTCGACGCGCTACCCCGACGACTACGGCTTCATCGAGGGCACCCTCGGCGAGGACGGCGACCCCCTCGACGCGCTGGTGCTGCTCGAGGAGCCGACCTTCCCGGGTTGCCTGATCCGGTGCCGCGCGCTCGGCATGTTCCGCATGCGCGACGAGGCGGGCGGCGACGACAAGGTGCTGTGCGTCCCGATGGGCGACCAGCGGGCCGCCTGGCGGCAGGACATCGACGACGTGTCCGACTTCCACCGGCTGGAGATCCAGCACTTCTTCGAGGTCTACAAGGACCTCGAGCCCGGCAAGTCGGTGGAGGGCGCCCACTGGGTGGGCCGCGCCGACGCGGAGGCCGAGATCGAGCGGTCCCGGCAGCGGGCGATCGACGCGGGCTACAACACCCACTGACCGGACGGTCCCGGTGCGCCACCGGCGCGCCGGGACCAGCGGCCTGCCCGGGCCGGCAGCCGTCAGGGGCGGCCGGCGAACGGCATCGTGGAGGCCCAGCGGATCGAGACGATCCGGATCGGCACGGAAGGGTTGGCGGCCTCCACCATCTGCCCGCCGCCGATGAACATCGCGACGTGGTAGATCGAGCTGGCGTCCGTCGTGTCGGTCGCCCAGAAGATCAGGTCGCCCGGTCGCATGCTCGCGTAGCTGATCTTGAGGATCTGCTTGTACTGGTCGGCCGCGGTGCGGTTGATGCCGACGCCGGCCGCCAGCCACGCCCTGCTGGTCAGACCCGAGCAGTCGAACCCGTCGGGCCCCACACCGCCCCAGACGTACGCCTTGCCGACCTGCGCCTCGGCCCACGCCACGGCGGCCTGGCCCTGCGCGGCCGTGCCGCGGGAGAGACCGGTGCCCAGCCCGTAGCCGTAGGTGCCGACCCAGGCCGTCGGTGGCGGGGCGGTGGTGCCGGCGCTGCCGGTTCCCGAGGTCGTGGTGCCGGCGCCGGCGCTGCCGCCCGTGGTCCCCGCACCGGCCGCTGCCGACGCGGCGGAGGGCGCGGTGGCAGGCCGCGCGGTGGTGCCGGACGACGCGGCGGGGCTGCCTGCGGCGACGGTCTGCTCCGCGGCCGTCGTCGTGCCGGTCGTCGCGGGGGCGGAGACCGTGACCAGGCGCGCCGCCTCGGCGGCCGCGTTCTCCCGCTGGATCCGCTGCGCGTCCAGGGCGTCCTGACGGGCGCGCTCCACGGTGGCGGACGTCTGCTGCGCGGCGGCGAGCGTGACGATCAGCTGGTCCCGCTCGGCCGAGGCGGTGGCGATCTGCGACTGGGCGTCGGTCTGCGCCTGCTCGGCGGCGGAGAGCGCCTGCTGCGCGGTCGCCTTGGCCGCCGTCGCCTGCTGCGCCGTGGACGCCGCGCGGTCGCGCAGGGTGTCGGCCACCAGCGTGGCGGCACGGAACCGCTGGACGGTGTCGTCGGCCCTGCCGGTCAGCTGAGTGAGCGTGGCGGCGCGCTGGGCGACGTCCTGGAACCCGTCGGCGGACAGGACGGCCTCGAGCATGTCGGCCCCGCCGCCGGACCGGGCCATCTCGCGGGCGAGCGCGACGAGGTCGCGACGGGCCTGCTCAGCCTCGGCTGCGGCCTGGGTGGACTGCTGCGCCGCCTCGTCCGCCGCGCTCTGCGCTGCGTCGGCGTCGGACAGCGCCTGCGTGTACCGCTCGCCGGCCACCTGCACCGCGACGTCGGCCTGGTCACCGACCAGCGACAGCTCGGCGAGCCGCACCTGCATCTGCGCGACCGACCCCTGGGCGGCCTGCACGGCGCTCTGGGCGGCCTGGACGTCCGCGGCCGACGGCGGCGTGGGCGTCGGATCCGCCACGGCGCCCGACTGGTCCGCGACCACGAGGAGGGTCGCGAGCAGCGCCGCGGTGAACGCGACACGGGGTCGCCGACCGGATCGGGTGGGCCGTGGTGCGGATGTCACGACTGGTCTCGCCTCGCTTAGGGCACGGCCCACGGGTGGGCGCGCACCGGTGCTCTGCTGGGGTGCCTCACGCACGCTACCTGCGCAAATCCCAGAAGTGAACATCTGTCACACGAGCATCAGAAGTCACACCGATGTGGTTCAGGACGGATCGGACACCGCGACCCCTCCCCGCGGTCGTCACCACCTCGCCGGGTCCGATGCACGCGTCGTCGCGAGCGGGCCGGCGGCCGGCGCACCGCCCGCCGAGCGCCATCCCACGGCCCGGCGAGACCAGATCGTCCGAATCGTGAGACTGCAGTTCCATCCCCCGGGACGATCCGCTTACGCTCCTGCCATGTCCCGTCGAATGTGTCGCTGACCAGCGCACGTTCGGCTGTGCCCGCGGGCCGGTCGCGCCCCTCGTCGGGCGCTCCCCCGCCTCGAGCCTCGGCTCGCACGTGCGCCACACCCCCGAGCTTCACCCCCCGGGACGGTCGTCGGCTGCACTCCTGTCCCTGGGTCCGTCCCATCCATCCGCCCGGACCAAGGGCAGACCGCAGGAGCGAGCCATGAGCAACGAGAGCTGGAGCTTCGAGACCCGCCAGATCCACGCCGGCCAGGTGCCGGACCCCACCACCGGGGCCCGCGCGCTGCCGATCTACCAGACCACGTCGTACGTGTTCGACTCGGCCCAGCAGGCCGCCGACCGGTTCGCCCTCAAGGAGCTGGGCCCGATCTACACCCGGATCGGCAACCCCACCCAAGAGGTCGTCGAGAACCGCGTCGCGAGCCTCGAGGGCGGTGTCGGCGCCCTGCTGGTCGCCTCCGGCCAGGCGGCCGAGACGTTCGCGATCCTGAACATCGCGGAGGCCGGCGACCACGTGGTGGCCAGCCCGTCGCTGTACGGCGGCACGTACAACCTGCTGCACTACACGCTCGCCAAGCTCGGCATCGAGACGACGTTCGTCGACGACCCGCACGACGCGGACTCGTGGCGCGCCGCGATCCGGCCCAACACCAAGCTGTTCTACGCCGAGACGATCCCCAACCCGAAGTCCGACGTGCTGGACATCGAGACGGTGGCCGGCGTGGCGCACGAGCACGGCGTCCCGCTGGTCGTGGACAACACCGTCGGCACGCCGTACCTGATCAACCCGCTGGCGTGGGGTGCCGACGTCGTCGTGCACTCGGCCACCAAGTACCTGGGCGGCCACGGCTCGGCCATCGGCGGCGTGATCGTCGACGGCGGGTCCTTCGACTACGCCCGGTACCCGGAGCGGTTCCCCAACTTCAACACGCCGGACCCGTCCTACAACGGCCTCGTGTTCGCCCGTGACCTGGGCGTCGGCGGCGCGTTCGGGGTGAACCTCTCCTACATCCTCAAGGCGCGCGTGCAGCTGCTGCGTGACCTCGGGTCCGCGGTCAGCCCCTTCAACGCCTTCCTCATCGCGCAGGGCATCGAGACGCTGTCTCTGCGCGTCGAGCGGCACGTCGCCAACGCCCAGAGGGTCGCCGAGTGGCTCGATGCACGCGAGGACGTGCTCGGCGTGCACTACGCCGGGCTGGAGTCCAGCCCCTGGCACGCCAACCAGCTCAAGTACGCGCCGCGCGGCGCCGGGGCCGTGCTGGCCTTCGAGCTGGAGGGCGGCGCCGAGGCCGGCAAGGCGTTCGTCTCGGCCCTCGAGCTGCACTCCAACGTGGCGAACATCGGCGACGTCCGCTCCCTGGTGATCCACCCCGCCTCGACGACGCACAGCCAGCTGACACCTGCGGAGCAGGCGCTGTCCGGGGTGACGCCGGGCCTGGTCCGGCTGGCCGTCGGCATCGAGCACATCGACGACATCCTCGCCGACCTCGAGGCGGGCTTCCGCGCGGCGAAGGGCGCCTGACCCCATGTGCGCCGACACGCCCCGCCCGTCCGCCGACCGCGCCCACCGGCCGGCGGACGGGCGCGCGTGGCCCGGACCGGGCCCGACGAGTGCGAGCCGCCTGCCCCCGGCCCTGCGGCCCCCCGTCCGGGCGTCGTCGGCGTGGCGCGAGGGCGACGCGGTCGGCAGCCGGCTGTTCGCCGACCTCGGCCCCTTTGCGCTCGAGTCCGGCGGCCGACTGCCGGCCGTCCGGCTCGCGTACGAGACGTGGGGCACCCTCTCCCCGTCCGGCGACAACGCCGTGCTGGTGCTGCACGCGCTGACGGGGGACTCCCACGTCACGGGCCCCGCCGGAACGGGCCACCCGACGGACGGCTGGTGGTCCTCCCTCGTCGGCCCGGGGGCCCCGATCGACACCGACCGGTACTTCGTCGTCGCACCCAACGTGCTCGGCGGCTGCCAGGGGTCCACCGGCCCGGCGTCGCCCGCCCCGGACGGCCGCCCGTGGGGCAGCCGGTTCCCGCAGCTGACCGTGCGCGACCAGGTGGCCGCCGAGGTCCGCCTGGCCGACCTGCTGGGCATCGACCGCTGGGCGCTGGTGATCGGCGGCTCGATGGGCGGTCACCGGGTGCTCGAGTGGGCCGTCTCGGCGCGCGAGCGCGTGGGCGCCATCGCCGCGATCGCCACCTGCGCCCAGACGTCCGGCGACCAGATCGCCGGCTTCCACACCCAGCTCGCCGCCATCACGGCCGATCCGGGCTACCGCGGCGGCGACTACTACGACGCCGCCGACGGCGACGGTCCGCACGTCGGCCTCGGGATCGCCCGCCAGATCGCGCACCAGACCTACCGCTCCGCGCGCGAGCTCGACGAGCGGTTCGGCCGCATCCCGCAGGGCGGCGAGGAGCCGCTCGAGGGCGGTCGCTTCGCGGTCCAGTCGTACCTGGACCACCACGGCGACAAGCTGGCGCGGCGGTTCGACGCCAACACCTACGTGACGCTGACCCGGACGATGATCACGCACGACCTGGGGCGGGACCGCGGCGGCGTCGAGGCCGCCCTCGCGGGTGTGACCGCGAGGTCCCTGATCGTGGCGGTGGACTCGGACCGGCTCTTCCCGCCGGCGCAGTCGGAGCGGATCGCTGCCGGGATCCCCGGCGCCGGCCCGGTCCGGTACGTCCACTCCGAGTTCGGCCACGACGGCTTCCTCATCGAGGAGGACCAGGTCGGCGCGCTGGTCGCGGACTTCCTGTCCGACGAGGCGCGCGTCCGCTGAGCGGAGGCAGTGCAGCCGTCGGTCGGCAGACCGCCGACGCCCGCGTCGTTGCCGCCGCACACCACGCCGCGCAGCTGGACGCGTGACCAGCAGGCGGACCTCGACGAGCGATCGGCGCGCGACGACTGCAGCATGAGGCCATGCCGCTGCCCGCAACCGAGATCGCCCTGCTCACCGAGACCTTGGGACGCCAGTGGGACCGCGTCCGGACCTGGGTGGGAGCCGCCGTCGGCGACGACGTCCGCGGGGAGCCCTCGGTGCTGCCCGGATGGACGGTGGCGGAGCTCGTCGCGCACCTGGCGCGGGCCATGGACGCGCTCGCGATCTGCGTGCCGGCCGAGCCCGGCACCGTGCCCTCGACGTTCGCGGAGTACCTGGGCGGCTACCCCGACCGTGCCGAGGACATCGCCGAGACGGCCCGGATCATCGCCAAGCAGATCGAGGACGCGCCGCTGGAGTGGGCCGACGCCCGGGCCACCGCCGCGCTGCACGAGGCGCAGTCGCTGGGTCCGGACGACATCGTGGTGCAGGGCCGCCGTGCACCTGTGCTGCTCAGCACGATGCTGATCTCCCGCATCCTCGAGCTCGTGGTGCACGCCGACGACCTGCTGCAGTCCGTCCGTCGCGCCCGTGGCGCCGACCCGGCACCCGACCCGGTCGACCCGGAAGCGCTCCGGCTCGTCGCGGACGAGCTGCTGGCCATCGTCGTCGCACGAGGCGGCTGGGACCTCGAGGTGGCCGACGCGCGCACCTGGCTCCGGCTCGCCGCCGGCCGGATGCCGTACGACGTCGACGCGCTCGCCCGCGCCCTGCGGCCGCG
>DAIDJQ010000051.1 GCA_027451305.1 Cellulomonas sp. | reverse complement strand
TCGACGACGTGCGCCGCGAACAGCTCCAGGCAGCACTCGATGAGGACCTTCTCCATGAACGGGTCGCCCACCTGCACCGACGGCCGCTTCGACGGCTTGGAGTCGTCGAACGTCTCGCTGGCGAGGATCGACGCCCCGCCGATGCCGTCGCCACCGGTGCGCGCACCGAACAGGACCACCTGGTTGCCGACGCCCTCGGCGTTGGCCAGGTGGATGTCCTCGTGCCGCAGCACGCCGAGGCACAGGGCGTTGACCAGGGGGTTGCCCTGGTAGGACGGGTCGAACACGAGCTCGCCGCCGATGTTCGGCAGGCCGAGGCAGTTGCCGTACCCGCCGACGCCGGACACCACGCCGTGCACCACGCGAGCCGTGTCGGGGTGGTCGATCGCGCCGAACCGCAGCTGGTCCATCACGGCGACCGGGCGCGCGCCCATCGAGATGATGTCCCGCACGATGCCGCCGACGCCGGTGGCCGCGCCCTGGTACGGCTCGACGTAGCTCGGGTGGTTGTGGGACTCGACCTTGAACGTCACCGCCCAGCCGTCGCCGATGTCCACGACGCCGGCGTTCTGGCCGATGCCGACGAGCAGGTGCTCGCGCATCGCGGGCGTGTGGTTCTCGCCGAACGTCGACAGGTGCAGCTTGGACGACTTGTAGGAGCAGTGCTCGGACCACATCACGGAGTACATGGCGAGCTCGGCGGCCGTGGGACGGCGGCCGAGCAGGTCACGGATGCGGCCGTACTCGTCGGGCTTGAGCCCGAGCTCGACGTAGGGCTGCTCGAGCTCCGGCGTGGCGAGCGCGTGCCCCACCGTGTCCGAGGCGGAGGCGGGGCGGGGGGCCGGCGACTGCACGTGGCTGGTCATCGATCAACGAGGATACCGGCGCTGCGCTCGACACCGGTTGCTAGCGTCGAGGCGTGGTCATCCCCATCGCGGACGACAACGGCAGGCGCCGGACGACGCCCGGGATCACCTACGTGCTGATCGCCGCCAACGTGCTCGTGTTCCTGGCGATGGTCCGGGCGACGCCCGCCGAGCAGGCCCGGCTGATGACGGCGTACGCGGCGGTGCCGCAGGCGGTGCTGCACGACGGACCCACGGCGTGGGTCACGCTGCTGACCAGCATGTTCATGCACGCGAGCTGGCTGCACCTGGGCGGCAACATGCTCTTCCTGTGGATCTTCGGCGACAACGTCGAGGACGCCATGGGGCACGCCCGCTACCTGCTGTTCTACGTGCTGTCCGGGCTGACGGCCGGGCTCCTGCAGGTGCTGGTCGACCCTGCCGGCACGGTCCCGCTGGTCGGTGCGAGCGGGGCCATCGCCGGGGTGCTCGCCGCGTACGTGGTGCTGTTCCCGCGCAGCATGGTGCGCACCATCGTGGTGCTCGTCCCGCCGCTGTTCGTCTGGCCGCTGCTGCCGGCGTGGCTGCTGATCGGCGGCTGGTTCGTGCTGCAGTTCTGGTCCGGGCTCAGCACGCTCGGCGCGCTGTCCGTCGGCGGGGTCGCGTACTGGGCGCACGTCGGCGGGTTCCTGCTGGGGCTGGTGCTGGCCCGGCCGTTCGCCCGGGCCGGCGGCGTCGCCCACCGCCTGGCGGTCACCCGGCGCTACCCCGCCGACCTGTACCGGAACGACCCGTACGGGCGGCGACCGCCGCGCTGGTGACCCGGTGCTGATGCGCACCGGGTGCGGCAGGACGTCCCGCCGCACCCGGGGCGCGCGTCACGCCGACGTCAGGAGCGGACCAGCCCCTGCGCCACGGCGGTGGCCAGCGAGGGCGCGAGCGGCAGGCGCGGGATGAGCGTGCACTGCGCCGCGTGGTACAGGTCCGCCTTGCCCGGCCAGACGGTGCCGGCGGGGCGGTTCTGCACGTCGAGCTGGTGGAACCACGACCCGTTCTCGTGGTCGATCACGTACCGGTCCACGTAGTCCCACCACTGGGCGTAGCGCCGGGCGTACACCTCGTCGCCGGTGCGCTGGTGCAGCGCCGCGGCGGCGCCGATGCCCTCGGCCGCCACCCAGTGCATCCGGTCGTGCACCACGGGGGCGCCGGACCAGTCGGTGGTGTAGACGAACCCGTCGGCACCGTCCGCGGCCCAGCCGTCGGCGACCGCGCGGTCGAACAGCGCGCGGGCCGCCTCGAGCCAGTCGGCACCGGTGGCGCCGGCCGCCTCGAGGTGCAGCAGCAGCCGCGCCCACTCCAGACCGTGGCCCACCGTTGCGCCGTACGGCTTGAACTTGTCGTCGCGCTGGTCGTCGTTGAACTCCGGCTGGGCGGTCCACGCCTCGTCGAAGTGCTCGGGCAGGCGCCAGCCGTTGGCCTTCGCCGCGCCGGCCGCGAAGGCGCCGATCCGGGCCGCGCGGTCCAGCCAGACGCGGTCGCCCGTGACGTCGGCCGCGGCCAGGAACGCCTCGACGGTGTGCATGTTCGCGTTGATGCCGCGGTACGGGTCGAGCGTGGTGAACGCGGTGTCCCACGTGTCCACGGCCTTGCCGGCAGCCTCGTCCCAGAACCAGCGCTCGTAGGTGGCCAGCGCATCGGTCAGCAGCTCACGGGCACCGGCCAGGCCGGCGACGGTGGCCGACGAGGCGGCGAGCACCACGAACGCGTGGGCGTACGCCGTCTTGTCCGGGTCGGGGGTGCCGTCGGCACCGACGCCCGGGTACCAACCGCCGTGCTCGGCGTCCCGCAGCGGACCGGTCAGGCCCGCGAGCGCCGCCTCGGCGATCGGCCGGCTGCCCGGGATGCCGAGCAGCGCGCCGAGGGAGTACACGTGCACCGTGCGGCAGGTGATCCACGTCTGCACCCCCTGAGCGGGCAGCGGGGTGCCGTCGTCGTCCAGCCAGGCGGCGCCGCCGCCCGGGGCCGGGGTACGCCGGCCGAAGGCCAGCAGGGAGTTCAGGTGCCGGTCCAGCCACGCGAGGTGGCTCGGGACGGAGGGCCAGGCCCGCATCGTCAGCTCACTCCAGAGGTGTGTCGGGAAAGGTGCGCGGCGGTGGTGCCGCGCAGCGTCAGCCGGGGCGGCTGGGCGTGCAGGGTGGCGGCCGGGGCGACGGCCGCGAGGACGCGCTCGCCGGCCGGCGCGCCGAGGGCGTGCACGTCGCTGGCGACCACGGAGAGGGGAGGGCTCGCGAGCCGGCTCAGCGGGGACCCGTCCCACGCGACGACCGACAGCTGCTCGGGCACCGGCACACCCTCCTCGGCGGCGACGGCGAGCCCGGCGGCTGCCATCACGTCATTGTCGTACACCACCGCGGTGGGGGCGTGGGACCGCGCAGCGGGTCCGGAGGCAGGCCGACGTGTCGACGCCGGCAGCCACCCCGACAGCCGGCTGAGCCGACCTCAGCCCCGCACGTGCCGCTCCGGCACGGCGGCTCGACCTGACGCACGCTCCGCCCGGCCCCACGCCCGGGCCTCGTCCTGGCGCACCTGCTCGGCGCCGGAGGCGATCGCTGCCCGCAGGTGCTCGGGTCCGTAGCCGAATGCGTCCACCAGGTCCTGCGCGTGCGGGCGCAGCCGCACCAGCAGCCGGTCGATGTACGACGAGACCGTCCGGGCCCGCCCCGCGGACAGCCGCCCGTGGATCAGGTACCAGGCGAGGTGCCGCTCGACCAGCGTGAGCCCGAACAGGTCCCGCACCCACGTCAGCACCCGGCGGGTGCCGGGGTCCTCGACGGTGGCCAGCGCCCGGGTGAACGCCTCCCACTGCACGCGCTCGGCGTGGGCGCGGGCCGCCTCGATCAGCTCGTGCTGGTGGGCGTCGAGCAGGGCCGCGGCGGCGGCGGGCGGCAGCGTGCGGGCCGGCGCGAGGGCTGCGGCGGCCTCCGCGACCATCGTCTCCACGCGGTCCGTGAGCAGCTGGCGCTGGGTGGACTCGTCGCGCAGCTGACCCACCGAGCGGCGGGCGTCGCCCACGTCGGCGATGGTCTGCACGGCACGGACGAGCGGGGTGCGGTGCAGGGCCGCGTCCGCAGCGCGCTCGGCGACCAGGCGCGCCATGTCACCGGCCGAGTGCAGCGTGAGGCCCTTGACGTGGTCGCCGAGCAGCCGCTTGGCCACCAGCTGGTACAGCACGGTGTTGTCGCCCTCGAACGTGACGTAGACGTCGAGGTCCTGGTGCAGACCGACGAGACGGTTCTCGGCGAGGAAGCCGGCACCGCCGCAGGCCTCGCGGCACGTCTGGACGGTCCGCAGCGCCGCCCACGTGGAGGTGGGCTTCAAGGTGGCGGCGAGGGTCTCCAGGTCCTGGCGGGCCGCCGGGGTGTCGCCCCGGCCGGAGAACACCCCGTCGAACGCCTCGAGCAGCTCCTCGTGCGCGTAGGTGGCCGCGTACGCCTCCGCCACCAGGGGCAGCAACCGGCGCCGGTGCTCGCCGTGGTCGAGCAGGACGACCTCCTCGTCGCCCGCCCCGGCGAACTGGCGGCGCTGGTCGGCGTAGGTGACGGCGATGGCCAGCGCGATCTTGCTCGCGTTGGCGGCGGCGCCGTCCAGGGAGACGCGGCCCTGGACGAGCGTGCCCAGCATGGTGAAGAACCGGCGGCCGGGGTTCTCGATCGGGGAGGTGTAGGTGCCGTCCGGGGCGACGTCGCCGTACCGGTTGAGCAGGTCGCGACGTGGGACCCGGACGTGGTCGAAGTGCAGCCGCCCGTTGTCGATGCCGTTCAGGCCGCCCTTGAAGCCGTCGTCCTCGCCGCCGACGCCGGGCAGGAGCTCGCCGGTGGCCGCGTCGCGGATCGGGACGTAGAACGCGTGCACGCCGTGGTTGACCCGCGGGCCGCCCGGCGCCGCCGTGATCAGCTGCGCGAACACCACGGCCGCCAGGCCGTGCGTGGCGGCGTTGCCGAGGTAGTCCTTCCACGCGGCACGGAACGGCGTGTGGACGACGAACTCCTGCGTCGCCGCGTCGTACTCGGCCGTGGTGCCGATCGACGCGACGTCGGAGCCGTGGCCCGTCTCCGTCATCGCGAAGGCGCCCGGGACCTCGAGCGACATCGCGGCCGGGAGCAGCCGGGCGTGGTGGTCGGCGGTGCCGAGGTGCAGGATCGCCGAGGCGAACAGCCCCCACTGCACCCCGGCCTTGATCTGCAGGCTCGGGTCGCCGGCCACCAGCTCCTCGAACCGCGCGAGGCTGCCGCCGTGGTCGTCCGCCCCGCCGAGCGCCGCGGGGAACGCGCGCAGCACGTCGTGCTCGGCCACCAGGCGGCGCAGCTGGCCCAGCACGCGCTCGCGGTGCTCGGCGTACGGCTGGCCCTCGATCTTCTGGAAGTCGGGGTCGGCGACGACGGCGCGCGCGCTGCGGCGCAGGTCGGCGTAGCGGCCGAGCAGGTGCTGCTCGAGGGCGGGCACGTCGACCTGCGGCGTCGCGGAACGAACGACGGCCGGACGTTCGGCGGTGGCGGTCACGGTGTCTCCTTCATCGTCGAAGGCGGGGAGCCTGCGGGGTGCGGGCGGGGGCCGGCGGGGTCGGGCGCGGGCGCGGACGCCGGGGCGGCAGGCGGTGGGGGCTCCGTCTGGCGTCGGGCCAGCAGCCCGACCGGACCCGCCCACAGCCACGACGAGACCCGGCCTGCGAGGTCGACGCGGCTCGGTGCGGCCGGGTCCCCGCGGTGCGCGAGCCACCACTCCCCCGCGCCCCGGACGAAGCCGACGGCACCGGCTGCCCAGGCGGCCGCGAGCGGTGCGGCGGCGTCCGGACCCCCGTCGGCACGGTCCGCGACCTCGTGCGCGAACGGGGCTGCGACCAGGGCGGTCACCTGGTCCAGGAAGTGCTCCACGGATCCGTCGCGGGTGACGAACGCGTACACCGACGGCGACGACTCGATCATCGCCAGGTACACGTCCACCATGGCCCGCACCGCCTCGCGCGGGGTGCCGTGGGCGGCGAGCGCGCTCGCGAGCGCGTCGCGGATGTCCCGCACGACGAGCTCCGCGACGGCCACCTGCAGCGCGGTCTTGTCGGCGAAGTACCGGTAGACGATCGACTTGGACGTGCCGGCGGCCGCCGCGATCTCGTCCATCGAGATGTCCGGGCCGTCGTGGTGCACCGTGCGCCGGGCCGTCTGCACCAGCTCGGCACGGCGAGCCTCACGGTGGTCGGCCCAGCGGGTGGTGCGGCCGTCGGGCGGGTCCGGCAGGGCGGGCGCGGGTGCTGCCGTCGGCGCGCGGCCCGGGACGGCGGGCGCGCGGCCCGTCGTCGTCGGCAGGCCCGTCGTCGTCGAACGAGCCGGTTCCTCGCCTTCCTGACCCCTCACGAAACCGACGGTATCAGGTACCATCAGTTCCGGACAGATCCAAGGGACGTAGGTCCCCGCGATCCCGTGACGCCCGCAACGCTCGACAGCCTCAGCCGTTCAGCCCCCGAGTTGGACAACCCAGCAGGCCCATCAGTGACGATGCGAGAGGACTTCTCCCATGGCCCGCACCTCCGACCCGTCGTCCGCACCCCGCCCGGCCTACGTGCTCGGCGGCAACCGGATCCCGTTCGCCCGTGCCGGCGGCGCCTACGCCCACGCCAGCAACCAGGACATGCTCACCGCCGCCCTCGACGGGCTCGTCGCCCGGTACGGGCTGCAGGGGGAGGTGATCGGCCAGGTGGCGGCCGGCGCCGTGCTCAAGCACAGCCGCGACTTCAACCTGACCCGCGAGGTGGTGCTGGGCTCGGCGCTCTCCGCGCGCACGCCGGCCGTGGACCTGCAGGAGGCGTGCGCGACGGGCGTCGAGGCCGTGCTGCTGCTCGCCAACAAGATCCGGCTCGGGCAGCTCGAGTCCGGCATCGCAGGCGGCGTCGACTCCACCTCCGACGCGCCGATCGCGGTGAGCGAGCGCCTGCGTCGCACGCTCCTCGACCTCTCCCGCGCCCGCACCGTCGGGCAGCGCGCGGCCGTGCTCGCCCGGCTGCGGCCGAAGGACCTCACCCCGAACCCGCCGCGGGTGGACGAGCCCCGGACCGGTCTGTCGATGGGCGAGCAGCAGGCGCTCACCACCGCCGAGTGGGGCATCGGCCGCGAGGCGCAGGACGAGGTCGCGCTGGCCAGCCACCGGAACCTCGCCGCGGCGTGGGACGCCGGGTTCTTCGACGACCTGGTCACCTCCTACCGCGGGCTGACCAGGGACGGGAACCTGCGCACCGACACCTCGGCGGAGAAGCTCGCGGCGCTGCGCACCACGTTCGGCCACGACCTGAGCACGCCGGCCACCATGACGGCCGGCAACTCCACCCCGCTGACCGACGGCGCCTCGACGGTGCTGCTCGGGTCGGCGCAGTGGGCCGCCGACCACGGGCTCACGCCGCTC
>DAIDJQ010000050.1 GCA_027451305.1 Cellulomonas sp. | reverse complement strand
GGGTCGGTGCTCCCGAACGTCGGCGAGCTCGTCCACTTCGCGCTGACCAGCGAGGACGTCAACAACCTGTGCTACGCGCTCATGGTGCGCGGCGCGGTGCAGGAGGTGTGGCTGCCCGCCGCGACGGCGCTCGCGGACCAGCTCGCGCAGATGGCCGACGAGCACCGGGCGCTGCCCATGCTCGCGCTCACCCATGGCCAGCCGGCGACCCCGACCACCCTCGGCAAGGAGGTGGCGGTCCTCGCCCACCGGCTGCGCCGCCAGCTGCGCCGCATCGTGGCCGACGAGGTGCTCGGGAAGCTCAACGGCGCGACGGGCACGTTCGGCGCCCACCTCGCCGCCGTGCCCGGCGCGGACTGGCAGCAGGTGTCGCGCGGCTTCGTCGAGCACCTGGACCTGGTCTGGAACCCGCTGACGACGCAGATCGAGTCGCACGACTGGCAGTCGGAGCTGTACGGGGACGTCGCCCGGTTCAACCGCGTGCTGCACAACCTGGCCACCGACGTGTGGACCTACATCTCCCGGGGGGTGTTCATCCAGATCCCCGTCCCGGGCGCCACCGGGAGCTCGACGATGCCGCACAAGGTGAACCCGATCCGGTTCGAGAACGCCGAGGCGAACCTGGAGATCTCGTCGGCCCTCCTGGACACGCTGGCCGCGACGCTGGTCACCAGCCGCCTGCAGCGGGACCTGACCGACTCGACCACCCAGCGCAACATCGGCCCTGCGTTCGGGCACGGCCTGCTGGCGATCGACAACGTGCGGCGCGGCCTCGGCGGCCTCTCGGTCGACGAGGGGCTGCTGGCCGACGAGCTGGACCACAACTGGGAGGTGCTCGCCGAGCCCGTGCAGTCCGCGATGCGGGCCGCCTCGGTCGCCGGCGTCACCGGCATGGAGAACCCGTACGAGCGGCTCAAGGAGCTCACCCGCGGGCACCGGCTGACGGCGGCGGACATGCGCGAGTTCATCGGCGGGCTCGGCCTGCCCGACGACGTCGCGGCGCGGCTGCAGGCCATGACGCCGGCCACGTACACCGGCATCGCGGCCGACCTGGTGGACCACCTCACGGACTGAGCGGGCGGGGCGCCGGGGGCGCCGACCGACCGGTCGTGGGTGCGGTGTGAGCGCTCTCCTGCGCGACGCGCCGAGACCTGGACAGGCGTGCCGGATGCGGGAAACAATGCGCACGACCCGTCCGGTTCATCCGGTTACTCCGGTTCCTCTCGCAGCAGGGTTCCCCCGTGACGCTCATGCAGAAGGTGGTCACACCTGCGTCCTCGGACGCCCACCTGACCGCCGGCCACGACCGGATGGCGGGCTACGTGGTGCGTGCCGCGGACGTCTCGTTCGCCACCACCCCGGCGCAGCTGTTCGAGGTGCACGGGCTGGGCTACCCCGGCTCACCGTTCCGGCCCGACGACGACCACGTGGACCTGCTGCGGTTCGACTCCTCGCCGCAGCTGCAGTACCGGGACGTGCCCGGCTACATCGTCCCGTTGTGGTGGCTGCGGCACTCGCGCATCCCGCCGCGCACCGAGCTGGTGCGGGTGCTCGCGGACGGCACGTCGCGGCTGCTCGCCCGCTACGGCGACGTCGGCACCGGCTGGACGTCGGCGCCCGGGGTCCCCGGTCAGCCCGGGCTGCCCTCGCTGTCGCGGTGCGTCGGCCCGGTGGCCAAGTGGCACTCGGCGTACCTCGAGGCGGACGTGCTCGACGACGACACCGTGGTGCTCGCCCTGGCCAGCCCGCCGCTGGCCGAGACGGGCTTCGAGCTGTCGCGGAGCGGTCGCTGGTACCGGCGGGTGCCGCGCGACGAGGTGTCCGAGCTGTTCGAGCTGGACCTGACGGCACGGTGGAACGGCCTCGCGGTCCGCGTGGTGGACCAGTGGCAGGACGCGCAGCGCTACGTGGTCGCCCGCATCTCCCACCTCGGTGACGACATGGATCGTGCCGAACGGCTGCACCTGCAGCAGGTCGAGGCGGGCGTGTACGAGGCGGTGGTGTACGCCGCCGAGCTGACCGACCTGCAGACCAACCAGGTGGTGCCCGTGACCTGGGCGCCCGGACCGGCAGCCGCACGTCCGGCGCACGAGGACCGGCGGAACCACCACCACGTGCGTTCCTGACGGGCACCTTCAGACCGGCACCTTCGGACCGGCGCCTTCAGATCGGCACCCCCGGACCGGCACGGCAGCAACGCCCGGTCTCGTGCCGCGCCCGGCGCGCGCTGCCCGGGCGGCCGGTCAGGCGATGGACGTCCCGACGACGGGCTGGATCGCCGCCAGCTCCTCGAGCGCCCGCCGGTACGCCGCCTCGTCCCCGCGCCGCGCGGCCTCCCGGGCCCGGACGGTCGGTGCGTGGAGCGCGGCGCGGGCCCGGCGCCGGGCGACCGGCGTGTCCTCGGTGCCCGTCAGCACGCGGGTCCGCTCGGCGACCACGGCGGGGTCCCAGGCGCGCACGCGCCGCTCGGCGACGAATCCGGCCGCGGCGTCGGCCACCATCGTGGACGCCTCGGCGACGGCCGCCGAGCCGGCGGGGGCGTGCGCGGCGACCGAGTGCAGCGAGATCAGCCGGACGCCCGGCAGCTCACCCACGCTGGCGTCGACGTCGTGCCGCAGGGCGAGGTCCACCACCGTGAGCGGTCCGGTGCTCCCGGCGCCCGCCCGGACGGCCGCGAGGGCGGCGCCGTGCAGCACCGGGCCACCGGTGCCGCTGCACGCGACGACGAGGTCGGCGTGCGCCAGCTCGGTCAGCAGGTCCGCGTCGGCGGCGCGCACCCCGCGAGCGGCGGCGAAGGCCGGTGCCCGGCCGCTGGCGGACCACACCCGCACGTCCTGGCAGCCGCGACCGCGCAGCGCCGCGAGGCTCGCCCCCGCGTAGGAGCCCGTGCCGACCAGCACCACCCGGAGCGCGGACCAGTCGACGTCCTCGTCCGGCGCACACCGGGGCAGCGTCTGCGCCGCGAGGTCCAGAGCCACGCCCACCACGGACCGTCCGGCGCCGCCGAGCCCCGTCTCGGCCTCCACCGCCCGCGACACCCGCGACGCGTGCTGGAACAGCTGCTCGAGCACGGAGGTGGTGGTGCCCTCCCGTCGGGCGGCCACCAGCGCCCGGCGCACCTGCCCGGCGATCTCCCGCTCGCCCACCACCATCGAGTCGAGGCCGGCCGCCACGGCGAACAGGTGGCCGGCGGCCTCCTCGTCGGTCCGGTGCCGCAGGTGGCCGCGGACCGCGGCGGGGCTCAGGCCGGACCGCGCGGCGACCGCGGTGGAGGCGTTGACGCAGGCCTCGGCGACGCGCTCGTCGTCGACGTCCAGGTACAGCTCGAACCGGTTGCACGTGGCGAGCACCACGGCACCCCGGACAGGACCCGCCGCGACCACGAGCTCGGGACCGACGCCGGCCCAGTCGGTGGAGAGCCGTTCAAGGGCGGACAGGTCGAGATCGTGATGGCTGGCGGCACAGCTGAGCAGCGCCACGCCGCCGATTGAATCACCCGAACATTTGTCCGGCACAATCGCCTCGTGCCCCTTCCCGAGGACCACCCGCTGCGCACCGGTCGAACCACGAATTCCGCCCTGGTCAGTGCCTATTCCGGGCACCGTCCGCGGCGGCTGCCGGTGTGGTTCATGCGGCAGGCCGGACGGTCGCTGCCGGAGTACCGGACCTCGCGCGCCGGCGTGGCGATGCTCGACGCCTGCCTGGACCCGGACCTGGCCGCGGAGCTGACCCTGCAGCCCGTGCGGCGGCACGGGGTGGACGCGGCGATCTACTTCTCGGACATCGTCGTGCCCATGGCGCTGCTCGGCGTGGACGTGCGGATCGAGCCCGGGGTGGGCCCGGTGTTCGCCACCCCGGTGCGCACGGTCGACGACGTCGCGCGGCTGCGTGACCTGGGCCCGCTGGACGACGAGCGGCTCGCACCCGTCGCCGCAGGGGTGCGCGCGGCGGTGGCCGCCCTCGGTGACACCCCGCTGATCGGGTTCGCCGGCGCCCCCTTCACGCTCGCCGCGTACCTGGTGGAGGGCCGGGCCTCGCGGGACCACCTGGCCGCCCGGCGCCTGATGCACTCGGACCCGGCCGCCTGGCACGCCCTGATGGCGTGGGCTGCGGACGTGACCGGCGCCTTCCTGCGCGGGCAGGTCCTCGCAGGCGCCAGCGCCGCGCAGCTGTTCGACTCGTGGGCGGGGTCGCTGTCCCTGTCCGACTACACCGCGCACGTGGTGCCGGCGTCGACGCGGGTGCTCGCCGGCGTGCGGGAGCTCGGGGTCAAGACCGTGCACTTCGGCGTCGCGACCGGTGAGCTGCTGGTCGCCATGCGGGACGCCGGGGCCGACGTGATGGGCGTGGACTACCGGGTGCCGCTGGACGAGGCGAGCTGGCGGCTGGGCGGACGTACGCCGCTGCAGGGGAACGTGGACCCGGCGATGCTCGCCGCTCCGTGGGTGGTGCTCGAGGCGCACGTGCGGGAGGTGGTGGAGCGCGGCTCGGTGGCGCCGGCGCACGTGGTCAACCTGGGGCACGGGGTGCCGCCGGACACCGACCCGAACGTGCTCACCCGCGTGGTCGAGCTGGTGCACGGGCTGTGAGCGGCGGCGTGGACGGGACGACG
>DAIDJQ010000049.1 GCA_027451305.1 Cellulomonas sp. | reverse complement strand
GTGGCTACGGCCAGGTCGTCGTCGATGAGTGCCACCACCTCGCGGCAGCTGCCTACGACCACTCGGTGAAGAAGATCGCCGCCCAGTTCTGGCTCGGCCTGACCGCCACACCCACACGGCGTGACGGGCTCGGCAACCTCGTCAATTGGCACCTCGGCCCGATCCGACACACGGTCGCGGACGCCGAGCCGGGCGCGCTGGACGCCGCGTGGTCGGCACACGAAGGACCACGCCGCGTGCTGCACGTCCACGAGACTGCCTTCACCCATGACTCCCTGGACCCGTCCTCGCCGGGCGCCCTCGCCGCCGTCCATCGCGCCCTCGTCGCCGACGACGTTCGCAACGCCCAGATCGTCGAGGACGTCACGACCGCCCTCGGCCGCGGTCGCAACTGCCTCGTCCTGACCCGTCGCGTATCCCACCTGGAGGCGCTCGCGGCACAACTGGCCGCCCGCGGGCACGAGCCGATCGTGATGCAAGGCGGGATGACCACCACTGACCGACGAGCCGCGGTCACGACCCTCACCGCCGCCGAGGCCGGCGCCGGCATCCTCGTGATCGGGACGACGCCGTTCATCGGTGAGGGCTTCGACGCCCCCGCACTCGACACACTCTTCCTCGCCGCGCCGATCTCCTTCGCAGGACTGCTCGTCCAGTGCGCAGGACGAATCGTCCGGTCCTCACCCGGCAAGGACATCGCCGAGGTCCACGACTACCACGACGCAGCGGTACCCGTCCTCGCCGCCTCCCTGCAACGCCGCATGCCCGGCTACCGCGCCCTGGGGTTCCAACCGTTACATTGACGGTTCCCACCGGCTCACAGCGGGTGCAGCAGGCGGCGCACGAACAGGCGGGTGCGTTCCTCGTGTGGGTCACCGAGAACCTGGCTCGGTGGCCCGATCTCGGCCACGCGGCCGTGGTCGATGAATGCCACCTGGTGGGCGACGTCGCGGGCGAACTGAAGCTCGTGGGTCACGACGATCATCGTCCAGCCCTCGACCGCCAGGTCCCTCATGAGGGCGAGCACGTCACCGACCAGCTCGGGGTCCAGGGCCGAAGTTGGTTCGTCGAACAGCAGCAGCTGGGGACGCAGCACGAGTGCACGCAGGATGCCCACCCGTTGCTGCTCGCCTCCCGACAGCTGGTACGGGTAGGCGTCGGCGCGGTCGGCCAGCCCGACCCGTTCCAGGAGTGCCCGCGCCTCGTCCTGCACCACGGCCCGGTCGCGGTGCTGGACGAACCGGGGGCCTTCGGTGATGTTGGCCAGCACGGTCTTGTGGGGGAACAGGTTGTGGTGCTGGAACACCGTCGCCGACCGGTCGCGCAGCCGACCGAGGTCGGCTTGGGACGGGCGGGGGGCGAAGTCGATCGTCACGCCGGCCAGCTGCACTCTGCCGGCATCGGGGACCTCCAACCCGTTGAGGCAACGCAGCAGGGTCGTCTTGCCCGAACCGGAGGAACCGATCACGGCCAGCACCTGACCACGGTGGACGCTCAGGTCCACCGACCCCAGCACCGGGCGGCCGCCGAAGTGCTTGGTCAGGCCCGTGACCGTCAGCAGCCGCGGCGCCGGCGCCGAGCCTTCAGTGGGCGACATGACGATCCAATCGCCTCTCGAGGTGGCTCTGGCCGACGGACAGCCCCAGGCAGATCACCCAGTAGACCAGCGCCGCCTCGACGTACAGGAGCATGAACTGCTGGCTGAACGCGGCGATCTGCTGGGCACGGCGGAACAGCTCGGTGACCAGGATCAGCGAGGCGAGCGAGGTGTCCTTGACCAGGGCGATGAAGGTGTTCGACAGCGGCGGCACCGCCACTCGTGCCGCCTGCGGCACCACGATCCGGGTCAGGGTCAGCCGGCGGGACATCCCGATGGTGTAGGCGGCCTCCCACTGCCCCTTGGGCACCGACAGGATCGCGGCCCGCACGATCTCTGCGGCGTACCCGCCGACGTTCAGCGAGAACGCGACGATCGCCGAGGGCCACGGGGAGATCACCAGGCCGAGCGACGGCAGCCCGTAGAACACCACGAACAGCTGCACCAGCAGCGGGGTGCCGCGGATCACCGACACATAGGCCCGGGCGGCGCCGGCCAGCATCCGACGCCGCGACATGCGCGCCAGGGCCACGCCGACCGCCAGCACCATGCCGCCGGCGAAGGACACCGCCGCCAGCGGCACGGTGCCGGTCAGCGCCCCGGAGACGATCGGTCCCACCGACCGTGCCACCAGCGCCCAGTCGACGGCGGGGATGCCACCCACGGCTAGTGGGAGACGTCCTCGCCGAAGAACTCCGTGGAGATCTTCGCGAGGGTGCCGTCGGCCGCGAGCGTGGCCAGCGCCTGGTCCACGGCCTGCGTCAACGTGCTGTCCGTCGCGCGGAGCGCGAATGCGGACCGCGACTTCTCGTCGGTCTCGGCGGCGATCTTCAGCCCGGCCGCGCCGGTCTGCTTCTTGTAGTCCAGGTACGTCAGCTTGTCGTTGATGGTGGCGTCCACGCGCCTTTGCTGCAGCAGCGTGACGGCCTGCGCCCAGCCCTCGACTGCCTGCACCCGGGCACCGGAGTCCTGCGCCAGGGTGTACCAGTTGCTGGTCAACGACTGGGCGGTGGTCTTGCCAGACAGCGAGGCGAACGAGGTGATCGAGCTCTCGTCGTCGCGGACCACGACGACGCCCTGGGACACGGTGTACGGGGTGGAGAACAGGTACGTCTTCTGCCGCTGCGGGGTGATCGACACCTGGTTGGCAATCATGTCGAACCGACCCGCCTCCAGGCCGGCGAACATGGCGTCCCACTGCGTCTCCTGGAACCTGACCTGCACCCCGAGCTGCTTGCCGACCGCGCGCGCCACCTCCACGTCGTAGCCGGTCAGGTCCCCCGACCCGTCGGCGTGGTAGGAGAACGGCCGGTAGGTGCCCTCGGTGCCGACGACCAGGGCGCCGGCGCTCTTGACCCGGACCAAGGACTGGTCACCGGCGGTGGTGGCGGTCGAGCTCGGTCGTCCACCGGCGGGGCCGCCCGCGCATGCCGCCAGCACGAGGGCGGCGGCCGCAAGGGCAGCGGATGCAAGCAGGCGTCGAGAAGTCATGGCTGTGCCTTTCGCGAGTCGATGCTGAGCGGGCACAGCGTCAGAAACTGGGTGTGGACACCGACAGCACGAGACCGGGCAGGCCAGGCCGCAAGGCGGCCGACCGGTCAGCTGAGGTGGCACCCGGGACTGCTGCGTCCGCAGGGGTGCGGCTGGGTCGTCAGCGGCCGGGGCAAGTGTGGCGACAACACCGCAGCATGACCGCGTCGGTCGCGGGCATCGTGGGGTCGGCGGTCATGCGCACGTCGCCATGCAACCACACCGCCCAGCGGACACCGGCCTCGTGGGCCGTCCACTGGACGATCTTGACGAATTCTTCATCGCCGCGGCGCAGGGGGCTCCGTCACGTTGCCGGTCGGCGCAGCTGTCTGCATCTGCGCAGCCAGACCCCACACGACGCACGGCCGGGCACTCCGGATGGCGAAGGCGTGACGACGCTGACGGGTCCGGCAAGGGACGTTGCGCCCAGCACCCTGGTGTGTAATGGCGCGGACCGAGGCTGGCGCGGCGGAACCACCCACCCGGCGGCGCTGTCACCTGCCGCACCCGCGGACGTGGACCCTTGAGAGGCGTTGATCGATGAGCAAGAGGCGCACCCGGGTGCTGACGGAGCGTCAGGCCCGCCTGGCGGCGGTCAGAGACGCACAACGGCGCGCGGAGCGGCGCCGACGCCTGCTGACCTGGACCATCACTGCCACCGTGGTGCTCGCCCTGGGCGGGACCACCGCAACGGTGCTCGTGCGCCAGGCGTCGCACGACGCGAGCATCCAGGCTGCGGCGAAGGCGCCCATCGACGGTGTCAAGACGTTCACCGGCCTGTCTCGCAACCACGTGACCGGCACCGTCACCTATGCCCAGAACCCCCCGGTCGGCGGGGACCACTCCGCGGTGGACCAGAACTGCGGCTACTACTCCATGCCGGTGGCCGACGAGAATGCGGTGCACTCCCTGGAGCATGGAGCGGTGTGGATCACCCATGACCCCGCACTGCCGACCGCGCAGCTCGACGAGCTGAAGGCCCTGGCCGCGAAGAGTCCGTACGTGCTGGTCACCCCACGCTCGGGTCTCCCGTCCGCGGTGGTGGCCTCTGCCTGGGGCCTGCAGCTGCAGCTCGCGTCGGCCGACGACCCACGCCTGGCGGCCTTCGTCACGAAGTACGCCGACGGCCCGCAGACCCCTGAGCCGGGCGCGGCCTGTGCGGGAGGCGTGGGCACACCCGACGCACCGTGAGACGCCCGTCCCAGGCCGATCGACCTGGCCCGCGGCGAGGATCACCCCGGGTCTTTGGTCCCACCTTGATGGGCGCGCGCCAGGGAAGCCTTCCCCGGTAAGGCAAGGCTTCCCTAAGGCCCAGGTGGTGGCGTATGGCGTCGACGGTCCGGGTCGCCCACGGCCCTTCGGTCGTGCGGCAGGTCCGCCGACCGCGATCGTTCACGCGCTGGCCGACACTCCTGCTCGGCCCCGGGCTGATGGTGATGCTGGCCGACACCGACGCCGGCAGCGTCGTCACCGCGGCGCAGTCCGGCGCCCGGTACGGCTATCGCCTGGTGGCAGCCCAGCTCGTGCTGATTCCGGTGCTGTACCTGGTCCAGGAGATCACGGCGCGTCTGGGACTCCTGACCGGCCTCGGCCACGGCGCGCTGATCCGCCACACGTTCGGCGCGCGGTGGGCACTCCTGTCGGCCGGCACGCTGTTCGCGGCATGCCTGGGGGCACTTGTCACGGAGTTCGCGGGGCTGGCGGGCATCGGCGCGATGGTCGGGGTGCCGCGAGTCGTCTCGGTCGTGCTTCCCTCCGCGGCGCTCGTGGGCCTGATCCTCCGCGGCGGATACCGGCGCATCGAAGCGGTCGGGATCGCCATCGGCGCGCTGGAGCTGCTCTTCATCCCGGCAGCACTCCTCGCACATCCGGATCCCACTGCCCTCATGAGCGGCTTGGCCCACCCGGTGGAGGGAAACGGCGGCTTTCTGATGCTGCTCGCGGCCAACGTCGGGGCTGTGATCATGCCGTGGATGGTCTTCTACCAGCAGGAGGCGACCACCGATCGGGCCCATGACGCGCCGGACACCCCTTCGGCGTTACGGGCTGCTCGCTGGAACACCGCGCTGGGCGCCGTGGCGACCCAGGTCGTGATGATCGCGGTGCTGGTCGCGGTCGCAGCCACGATCGGCGTGAGCCGGCCGGGCGCCGACCTGGACAGCGTCGGTGCCATCGCTTCGGCGCTGGCGCCGTTCCTCGGCCACCGCAACGCGGTCGTGCTGTTCGGCCTGGGCATGCTCGGAGCGGCGACAGTGGCGGTGCTGGTGGTCTCGCTGGCCGGCGCGTGGGGCATCGCGGAGGTCCTCGGTTGGCATCACAGCCTGAACGACGCCCCGGCACGCGCCTGGGGGTTCTACGCACTCGCCGTGACAGCCATCGCGGCGGGGGCCGGCGTGGTGCTGGCAAGCCCGAACCTGGTGGCCCTGTCGGTCGACGTAGAGGTCATGAACGCCGCTCTGCTGCCAGTGGTTCTCGGCTTCCTGCTGCTTCTGGAGCGGCGCGCGCTGTCCGCGGACCACCGCATGCGCGGACTCCGGCGGGTCGCGACCTACGCCTTGACCGGGCTGGTCATCGTCCTGGGACTCGCTACCGCGTGGACATCCTCGGTGGCCTACCTCTGACCGTGGCCGCGGGGCGGCTGCCGGCGCTCGGTGCAGCACCCGACACGACTCCGCCGCCCCTCGTCAGCGCCCGTCGCGCTGCAGGGGGACGCGCGTCATGGCGAGCGTGCTCGGCGTCACCCGGCCCTTGTGGTTCGAGAGCGCGCCGTGGACTCCGCGGCCCCGGGCCGGTCGTACGGCTGCCGTCGGACGTCGAGCTCACTGCCTTCCGCATCGGCTGGAGGCGCTCACGAACGCCGTGACGCACGGACAGGCCCGTCGCATCGACGTCGAGGTGGCCTTCGGCCGGGACATCACCGTTGAGGTCTGGGACGACGGTTGCGGCTTTGGCGCATCGGTTCGTCCGGGCGATGGCATGAGCCTCGTCGGGATGCGCGAACGCGCTGCCCGGGTGGGCGGCAGCCTGGCGGTCGGCTCCCAGAAGGACCGAGGAACGACCGTGCACCTCGTCCTGCCCCTTACGACGGCCGGCGGCGACGACCTGGCCCGAGAGGTGCCCGGCCGAGGGAGCGTGTGTCGCCGCGCTACCCGCGCGAGATCAAGGTTCCATGAAGATCGCCGGATGCGCGTTGATACCCCTACCCCGGAGGGGTATACATAACAAGGTGCAGGTCCGGGGCTATTCGCGGACCGAACGGCAGAGTGGGAGGGAGTCGTCATGACGATCACGACCTATGGGGTCACGGGCATGACGTGCGCGCACTGCATCGGGGCGGTGTCCCGCGAGGTGACGCAGGTCGAAGGCGTCCGTGACATCCAGATCCACCTGGTTCCCGGGGGTGTGTCGCTCGTCGTGGTCGAGTCGCTTGCTCCGCTCGACGAGCCGGCCGTGGCCGCGGCCGTGGCGGAGGGCGGGTACGAGCTCACCGGGGTGCTGGCATGAGCGACGGCGCGCGCCTGGTCGGGTTCGGCGCGGTGCTCGCGCTGGCCCTGGCGATCGGGCTGGGTATCGGTGCAGCCGTCGGCCCGCTGGGGTCGAGCGACGGCGCCCACCAGCAGAGCACGACGAACAGCGCCCCGGCGGCGGGAACGGAGGTGACGCGATGAGCGAGGCGATCCAGCTCGAGATCGGCGGGATGACGTGCACCTCCTGCGCGGCACGGATCGAGAAGCGGCTCAACCGGCTGGAGGGCGTGCAGGCGACGGTCAACTTCGCCACGGAGCGCGCCAGCGTCCAGCTGCCCG
>DAIDJQ010000048.1 GCA_027451305.1 Cellulomonas sp. | reverse complement strand
GGTTGGCGCAGCAGCACCGCGAACGGCGCCCAGGATCGGGTGACCGCGAGCAGCACCAGGCAGAACAGCAGGGACCACACCACGCGATGGGCGATGATCTCCACCGCCCCGGACGGCTGCAGCAGCGGGAAGTAGAGCGGGAGCCCGCCCCAGAGCAGATAGGCGCCGACGCCGGCTGCCAGGCCACCGCTGCCCGGACGGGAAGTCGGACCAGCAGCCGGGCCGGGACCGGCGGCGGACCCGCCGGAGGACTCGCCCTGGGTCAGGGTGGGACCGGCCTGCTCGTCGCGCACCGCCCGACTGTAGGTGCCACCTCCGACAGCCGTCCCGGGCGTCCGTGCCCGCCGGGCAGCCGGGCCCGGGTCCCCCGGCACGTCCTCGTCCGTCCCGGCGCCGCACGCCGGGCCCTGTGGCAGGACGGGCCCTGTGGCGGGACGGGCCACGACTGAGACGAGCAGCGGGGGGCAGGCGATGCCCGGCCTAGACTGGCAGGCAGCTTCGCATCCCCTCCCGGAAGGCTCGCACGCCACGTGACCACCACGCCCTTGCGGGTCGCCGTCGTCGGCGCCGGGCCCGCCGGCATCTACGCGTCCGACATCCTGGCCCGTTCGGGGCTGGACGTGAGCATCGACCTGATCGAGCGGCTGCCCGCGCCGTTCGGGCTCGTGCGCTACGGCGTCGCCCCGGACCACCCGCGGATCAAGCAGATCATCGTGGCGCTGCACAAGGTGCTGGAGCGCGGTGACATCCGGCTGCTGTCGGACGTGGAGTACGGCACGGACCTGACGCTGGAGGACCTCCGACGCCACTACGACGCGGTGGTCTTCGCCACCGGTGCCATCCGCGACGCGGCGCTGCGTGTCCCGGGTGTCGAGCTGGACGGCTCCTACGGCGCCGCGGACTTCGTCTCCTGGTACGACGGGCACCCGGACGTGCCGCGCACGTGGCCGCTGCAGGCCCGCGAGGTCGCGGTGGTCGGCGCGGGGAACGTCGCCCTCGACGTCGCACGCATGCTCGCCAAGCACCCGCAGGACCTGCTGCCCACCGAGGTGCCGCCGAACGTCTACGAGGGGCTGCTGGCGAACCCGGTCACCGACGTGCACGTGTTCGCGCGGCGCGGCCCGGCACAGGTGAAGTTCTCCCCGCTGGAGCTGCGCGAGCTGGGGCACGTGCCGGACGTCGACGTCATCGTCTACCCCGAGGACTTCGACTTCGACGAGGGGTCCGTGTCGGCGATCCACTCCTCGAACCAGACCAAGCAGGTGGTCAAGACTCTGACGGACTGGACGCTGAAGGAGCCGGAGGACCTGACGGCGAGCCGCCGGATCCACCTGCACTTCCTGCAGCGGCCGGTCGCGGTGCTGGGGGAGGACGGGCACGTCGTCGGGCTGCGCACCGAGCGCACGGCGCTGAACGGTGACGGGAACGTGACGGGCACCGGCCGTACCACCGACTGGCCGGTGCAGGCGGTGTACCGGGCCGTGGGCTACTTCGGGTCGCCGCTGCCGGAGCTGCCGTTCGACGAGCACAGCGGCGTGATCCCCAACCGGGAGGGCCGCGTCGTGGACGACGGCGGCGACCCGCTGCTCGGCGTCTACACCACCGGCTGGATCAAGCGCGGACCGGTGGGGCTGATCGGGCACACCAAGTCGGACGCGTCGGAGACGATCGCGCACCTGCGCGAGGACGCCGAGGCGGGCGTCCTGCCGCCGGCGGTGGACCGTGACCCGAAGGCCGTGCTCGACGTCCTGGCCGCCCGCGGCGTGGACGCGATCGAGTGGTCCGGGTGGCAGCTGCTGGACGCGTACGAGCGCGCGCTGGGCGAGGTGCAGGGCCGCGAGCGGGTCAAGGTGGTCCCGCGCGAGGAGATGGTGGACGTCTCGCTGGGCCGTCGAGGCTGAGCGCGGGAACGCCACGACCTGCGCGGGCGTTGTCACGCACAGGACGCCGGTCGCGTCGGTCCGGACGGGCCGCCCGGCTCCGCGCACTGTCAGGGAGCTCGACGGGACCATGAGTCGTCAGCACTTCAACGGTCTGAAGACCACCGCGCTGTTCGGTGGCATGTGGGCGCTGCTGCTGGGCATCGGCTGGTTGCTGGGCCGCGGCACGCCGCGGTTCCTGCTGCTGTTCACCGTGATCGGCCTGGTGAGCACCGCGTACAGCTACTGGGCGTCGGACAAGATCGCCATCCGTGCGATGCGCGCGCGGCCGGTCAGCGAGCTCGAGCAGCCGGGGATGTACCGGATCGTGCGTGAGCTGTCGACCAAGGCCCGGCAGCCGATGCCTCAGCTCTACGTCTCGCCGACGTCCGCTCCCAACGCCTTCGCCACCGGCCGCAACCCCGCGCACGCCGCGGTGTGCTGCACCGAGGGCATCCTGGGCATGCTCGACGAACGCGAGCTGCGCGGCGTCCTGGGGCACGAGCTGATGCACGTCTACAACCGCGACATCCTCACGTCCTCGATCGCCGCGGCCGTGGCCGGCGTGATCACCTCGGTGGCCCAGTTCGCGCTGTTCTTCGGCGGCGGCTCGGACCGCAACCGCGGCGGTAACCCGATCGCCGGCCTGGTCATGGTGCTGCTGGCGCCGCTGGCCGCCACGATGATCCAGCTCGCGATCAGCCGGACGCGCGAGTTCGACGCCGACGAGGACGGCTCGACGCTGACGGGCGACCCCCTCGCGCTCGCCTCCGCGCTGCGCAAGCTGGAGATCGGCACCGCCGCCCGGCCGCTGCCGCAGGACCAGAAGCTGGTGGACGTCTCGCACCTGATGATCGCGAACCCGTTCCGCGGCGCCGGCGTCGCGAAGATGTTCGCCACCCACCCCCCGATGGCCGAGCGGATCGCGCGGCTCGAGGCGATGGCCGGCAACCAGGGCCCGATCACGCGGTACTGAGCCGGCTGCGGGGGCGACGCCGGACCCCTCCGGGAGGCGCGTGGCACGGGCCGCCCGGACGCCGTGCGGCACTACCCGGACGAGCGGCGCACCGGCCCGGTGGTCGAGCCCGACGGGCTCTGGTCGCCGTGACCGTCGCCGTCGTCCGGCGTGGCGCCGCTCAGCGGTAGTTGACGAACTGCAGGGCGGCGTCCACGTCGGCACCCTTGAGCAGGGCGATCGCGGCCTGCAGGTCGTCCCGGCTCTTCGCGGAGACCCGCAGCTCGTCGCCCTGGATCTGGGTCTTCACACCCTTTGGGCCCTCGTCGCGCACCAGCTTGGCCAGCTTCTTGGCGACCTCGGACGAGAGGCCCTCCTTGACGGTCGCGACCAGGCGGTACTCCTTGCCCGACGGCTTGGGCTCACCGTCGCCGGTGTCGAGGGACTTCAGCGAGATGCCGCGCTTCACCAGCTTCGTCTCGAACACGTCGAGCACCGCCAGCACCCGGTCGGCGGAGTTGGCCGTCATCACGATCGTCTCCCCGCTCCAGGCGATCGAGGCGCCGACGCCCTTGAAGTCGTACCGCTGGGCGATCTCCTTGGCGGCCTGGTTGAGCGCGTTGTCGACCTCCTGCCGGTCGACCTTGCTCACCACGTCGAACGACGACTCGCTCGCCATGCCCGTCCCTCCTTCGCGCCCCTCGGGCGCCGTCGTGACCACCCGTGGCACGGGCGGCCTTCGCGAGTTGCTATCCTTCCATCCGCGCGTCCGCGACGGATCGCCCGGACGGCCTCTCGGGGCCGGGGTGAGCGGGACGGACGGCTGGCGAGGCGGGTTACCCGAGTGGCCAAAGGGGGCTGACTGTAAATCAGCTGGCAACGCCTACGGGGGTTCGAATCCCTCACCCGCCACGTACGGACGGGGCGTCCTCTCTTCGGAGAGGGCGCCCCGTCAGCATGATCGCGGCCCTGGTGGGCGGGTTGCGAGCGGTGGGCGGAGGCGATTTCGCCGCCCCCGGTCGCCCGTGTACTCTGGTCCGCGCCGCCCCGATAGCTCAGTCGGCAGAGCGTCTCCATGGTAAGGAGAAGGTCAAGGGTTCGATTCCCTTTCGGGGCTCTCTGGTGTGTTGATGGTCAAGCCGCTCCGGCGGCTGGCCGCACCACCGGCAAGGCGGGGTAGCTCAGGTGGTTAGAGCACACGGCTCATAATCGTGGTGTCGCGGGTTCGAGTCCCGCTCCCGCTACTGCACCGCAGGCCCGGACTTCCGCGGAGGTCCGGGCCTTCGTCGTCTGCTCGGCCCGGCCCGGCCCCGCCCGGCTCGACCACGTCCGCCGCACCGCCAGGCGAGGCCCGCGGTGAGGACGCGCAGCCGGTGCCGGTCCGCGCCGCGGTCACCGCTGGCGAGGGGGGCTCACGCCCCGGCGAGGTGGAGTCGTCCCGCGATGACCCGCAGCGCCGGGAGCGCGTCGTCGCCGGCCGGGACGACCTGCAGGCAGACGTGGTCGGCACCCGCCTCCAGGTGCTCCCCGACCGCTGCGGCGACGACGTCGGCGTCACCGTGGCGGACGATGGCGTCGACCAGCCGGTCGCTGCCCCCGTCCGAGACGTCCGCCGCCGAGAACCCTCCCCGGCGCATCGACGTGACGTAGTTGGACATGCCGAGGTAGGAGCGCAGGAAGTCGCGTCCGCTGCGACGTGCCGCCGCGTCGTCCGTCTCGAGGACCACCGTCTGCTCGGGGGCGACGAGCGCCGACGGTCCGAGCGCCTGGCGTTCCTGCGCGGTCTGCGCCGGGATCGTGAGGTACGGGTGCGTGCCGGCGCTGCGCCCGCCCGCCAGCTCGAGCATCTTGGGCCCGAGCGCGGAGAGCACCCGCCGCTCGCGCGGCACCCCCTGCGCGTCGAGCACGTCGAGGTAGCGGCCCATCGCGTCGAGGGGACGCACCCGTTCCGGGGTCGCCTCCCGGTGCCCGGACCCGAGGCCCAGGAGGAGCCGCCCCGGATGCCGACGCTCGATGCGGTGGAACGAGGCGGCCAGCTCGGCGGCGTCGGACCTCCAGATGTTGACGATGCCGGTGGCGACCGTGATCGACGTCGTGGCGTCGAGGAGGCGTTCTGCCACCTTCAGGTCCGAGCCCGGGCTGCCGCCGAGCCAGACGGCGCCGTACCCGAGGGTCTCCATCACCGCGACGGAGCGCGGGTCGAGCGCACCGAACCTCCGCCACACGCCCACCGCGCCGAGCCGATCGCGCCATCCCATGAGCGTCTCCCCGCCTCCGCCTGCTGCTCGTCCGTCAGCCGGTCGTGCACGTTCCCGACGGCACCGTCGCACCGAGGCCCGGAGCCTTCGCCACGACGGGCAGCAGCTCCGCGGTCGTCATCGCGTACCCCAGGTCGGGGCTCGACTCGGCGCGGGCGAACACGATCCCCACGGCGTGGCCGTCGGTGCTGAGCAGCGGGCCGCCGGAGTTGCCGGGGCGCACCACGGCCGCCAGCGCGTAGATCTCACGCTCTGCGTCGCCCTGGCCGTTGATGTCGGGCACACGGGCGGTGTCCACGGCGAGGACGCGGGCCGCACCGGTCGTCAGCGGGCCGCCGTACGGGTAGCCCTGGACCACGGCGAGGCTGTTCGCGGCGAGGGTGGGTGCGATCGGCAACGGCGCGACGCCGAGGTGGTCGACGGCGATGACCGCGAGGTCCATCACCGGGTCGAAGTAGACCACCCGGCCCACCCGCGCCCGCTGGCCCGGCAGCTCGACGACGGGTCGGTCCACCCCGGCGACGACGTGGGCGTTGGTCACCACCCGGTCCTGGGCGATGACGAATCCCGACCCGCTCGAGCTGATCCCGCACGCGTACGCCGTGCCCTGGATCCGCGCCACCGACCGGGACGCCTGGGTCAGGGCCGGGCTCGCGAGGTCGATCGTCGTCGGCACGGTCGGCGACGGCTGGGGTCCCAGCAGGTCGCCGAGCTGAGGGAGGCCGGCGTGCAGCACGGTCCCGCGCAGCTGCGCGAGCGTGCGGGAGACGGGCGCGGGGGTCAGCCGGTCGATCGTGCGCAGCACGACCGACGAGGCGATCGCGGGGGCAAGCACGGGCACACCGGTGGCGGCGATCGCCGATCCGACGAACGACATCGCGACGGCGACCACCACGACGCTGACCACGCCCCCGAGCAGCCGGTCCACGAACCGCATCGGCGTCCGGTCCACGCCGCGCCGCAGGGCGTGGCCGAGACGGCTGCCGACGGACGCACCGAGCAGGGGGAGCAGCACCGCGGTCGCGACCACCAGCCCCGCGCGCCACCGTGCAGGTGCGGCGTCGTTGACGAGCGGAACGAGCCAGAACGCCGCCGCACCGCCCGCGACCAGGCCGATCAGTCCGCCGAGGGTCGCCAGCAGCCCACGGCCGAGCCCGGCCAGCAGGGTGCTGAGCAGGATGAGGGCGAGCAGCAGGTCGAGGAGCATCACCGACATCCTGCCCCGGCCGGCGGCTCCGCGTCGGTCGACGCGTCGACCGGGTCGGCAAGGCGCACCCCGGCTGGAGGTCGCGTGCGCAGGGGCGTCGTCGGCGGGCGGCCGACGGGGGGTCGACGATGCCGTAACATTGACGGGTCCAGCGTGCGGGTACGCCGCCGCTGTCCAGCTTCCCGGCCGCTCGTCGTGCGTCGGGTATCCACGCGAGAGGGTGGCAGCACCATGGCCAGCAAGAGCCAGGACGTCCGTCCGAAGATCACGCTCGCCTGCACTGAGTGCAAGGAGCGCAACTACATCACCAAGAAGAACCGGCGGAACGACCCCGACCGGCTCGAGCTGAAGAAGTACTGCCCGCGCGACGGTCGGCACACCGTCCACCGCGAGACCCGCTGACACCAGTGCCCGTCGACGCGTCGTACGCCGGTCGGGTCTACCCGGCCGGCCCCGTGTACGAGGTGGGCCGGGAGAAGCTGGCGGAGTTCGCCGAGGCCGTGGGCGCCGACCACCCCGCCTACACCGATCCAGCTGCCGCGCGGGCGTTGGGCTACCCCGACGTGGTGGCCCCACCGACGTTCGCCGTGGTGATCGCGCAGCGCGCGGAGGCCCAGTACGTGCGTGACCCGGCCGCCGGCGTCGACTTCAGCCGCGTGGTGCACGCGGACGAGCGGTTCACCCATCACCGCCCGATCCACGCCGGCGACCGGCTGGTGACGACGCTGCACGTCGACTCGATCGCGGAGCGAGCGGGCCTGGCGATGGTGACCACCCGGGCGGAGATCGCGGCCGAGGACGGTACCGCCGTCGCGACGGTCGTCTCCACGCTCGCCGTCCGGCCGGAGGAGGGTTGATGAGCACGCTGCCCGCCCTCGCCGACCTCGCCGTCGGCCAGGAGGTCGCCCACGGCACGCGGACGGTGGACCGTTCGCGCCTGGTCCGTTACGCCGGTGCGAGCGGCGACTTCAACCCGATCCACTGGAACGACCGGTTCGCCGCGTCGGTGGGCCTGCCCGGCGTGATCGCGCACGGCATGTGGACCATGGGTGCGGCCGTCGGCGTCGTCGTCGACTGGCTGGGCGACCCTGGTGCGGTGCTGGACTACCAGGTGCGGTTCACCCGCCCGATCCCGGTGCCGGACCCCGGTGAGGCCGTGGTCGAGGTGGCTGCCGTCGTCGGTGCGCTCGACCCCGACGCGGGCACGGCCCGGATCGACCTGCAGGTCAGCGCGGTGGGTGCCCGCGTGCTGGGCAAGGCGCAGGTGCTGGTGCGGCTGGCCTGACGGCCGGCGCCCGGTCCGGTGGGCCGGTCAGGCGGAGCGGACCGGGCCGGAGGTGGGTGCGGGGCCGGCGGTGGTGCCCCAGACGAGCTCGACCGGCAGGTCGAGCGACTGCGGCGGCTCGCCGTCGAGCAGCCGGGCCACCTCCCGGCCCACGGCGCGGCCCTTCTCGGCCAGCGGCTGTGCCACGGACGTCAGCACGTCGGGCTTGAACCAGGGCAGGTCGAGCCCGTCGAAGCCGACCACCGAGACGTCCTCCGGAACGCGGAGCCCCAGCTCGCGAGCGCCCAGCACCACGCCGGCGGCCAGCAGGTCCGACTGGCACACCACGGCCGTGGGCCGGCCGGGGGCGGACAGCAGGGCGCGGGCGGCGGTGGCGCCGTGCTCGACGAGGGATGCGGGCGTCTCCCAGATCGCGACCGGCTGGACGCCGGTGTCGAGGACGCCGTCGAGCCGTCGCCTGGTCAGCTCCCACTCGAGCGCCTTGCGGCGTGCGGCGTCGACGAGCCCCTCGGCGCGGTCGTTGGTGAACGGCAGCGTCACGGTGGCGATCCGGGTGTGGCCCAGGCCCAGCAGCTTCCGGGTGATGTCGGCGATGCCGGCGCGGTCGGCGATGCCGATCACCGAGATGTCCGGATGGCGGCTGCCTTCCACGAGGACCGTCGGGATGCCACGGCGGCGCAGCGCGCTGAGCACCGGGTCGTCGAGGGTGCCGCCCCACATCATCACGGCGACGTCCATCGCCGCGAGCTCGACCAGGGGGTCCACGGGCGGGTCCGTCGGGTCGTGCGGGCCGGCGATCAGCAGCACGCCGAGGCCCATCGGGCCGAGGGTGCTGGTGATGCCGTCGAGCACCTGGACGGACACCGGGTCCCGGAAGGCTCGGCGCAACGCGTCGCCGACGATCACGCCGACGATGCCGGAGCGACCGCGTCGCAGCTGGCGACCGAGTGGGTTGGGACCGGCGTAGCCGAGCGCCTCGGCGGCGTCCAGCACCCGCTGGCGGGTGGCCGCCGCGATGGGCCCTGCTCCGGAGAACGCGAGGGACGCGGTGGACACGGAGACGCCGGCGGCGGTCGCGACGTCGGCGAGGGTGGGGCGCTGGGCGGACAGGGGCGTTCTCCTCCTCGTCGGTCGACCTGGGCTAGGGGCTGGGTACGTGGTCGTCGCGCGTCGTTGCGGCCCCGCCAGCGGCGGCAGGGCGACCCGGTCCGAAGCGGTGGTCGGAGCGCGTGCACGGTTGACGTCGGTCAGCGTACCGGTCAGAATGGCGACCGTCCTCAAATCGATTCGATCCCCATTGTTCCCTCTGATCGAATCGATACGATCCGCGAGCGGGTGCCGTCCGTGGGTCGTCGTCGTCGCCTCGTTGGAGTCCCCACCGTGCTGCTGGTCCGCCGATCCGGGAACCCCCGGCCGGTCGCCCGTGCACGCCTGCTGCTGATCGGCTGCTACGCACTGATGGGCTTCATGGTCTCCGGCTGGCTGGCCCGCATCCCCGCCGTCCGCGACCAGCTGCACCTGTCCACCGCGGTGCTGGGCGCGCTGCTGCTCGTCGGGTCCGTCGGCTCGTTGCTGACGGTGAGCGTGTCCGGACTCGTGGTGCAGCGGATCGGCAGCCGGCAGGCTCTGGTCGCCTCGACCGTGGTGCTCGGCGTGGGGTACGCGCTGATGGGCGTCGGCCCCGGCATCCGCTCGGTGCCGGTGCTGGCGACGGGCATCTTCCTCAACGGCGTGGGTGTGTCGCTGGCGAACATGGTGTTCAACCTCGAGTCGGCCCGGATCGAGCGGGCGATGGCGCGCACCGTGATCCCGCACTTCCACGCCGCGTTCTCGATGGGCGCCGTGGCGGGGTCGGCGGGCGGTGCGCTCGCCTCGCGGCTCGGCGTGTCCGTCACCGCGCAGCTGACCGCGGTCGCCGTGGTCGCCGTCGTCTGGCGGCTGGCCTCCATCCCGGGCGTGGTGCTCGACCCCTCGCCCGACGAGCTCGCGCCTGCGGCGGCCACGGCACGGCCTGCCTCCGCGGGCGTCCGCCGGGGCGTGCGGACCGGGGCCGGCCGGTCCGCCTGGACCGAGCGGCGCACCCTGCTGATCGGTGTCGTGGTGCTCGCGGCGTCGTTGTCGGAGGGGTCCGCCAACACCTGGCTGTCGCTGGCCGTGGTGGACGGGTTCCACGAGCCCGAGGCGACCGGCGGGGTGGTGCTCGGGCTGTTCGTCGCCGCGATGACGGTGGTGCGGCTGCTCGGCACGCGGCTGATCGACCGGTTCGGCCGGGTCGCGGTCCTGCGCGTGTCCGGACTGGTCTCCCTCGCGGGGCTGGTGACCTTCGGCCTCGCGCCGTCGCTCCCGCTGGCCGGCGCCGGGGTCGTCGCGTGGGGGTTCGGCGCGGCGCTGGCGGTGCCGATCGGCATCGCGGCGGCGTCCGACGACCCGCGGCGAGCCGCCGTCCGTGTCGCACTGGTGTCCACGTTCGCGTCCGGCGCGTCGATCGCCGCGCCGCCGCTGCTCGGCCTGGCCGCCGAGACGATGGGGGCGCGGCACATGCTGCTGCTCGTCGTCGTCGCGATGGTCGCCAGCGTGTCCGTGTCGCGGCAGGTGGCTCGGCCGCGCGCACCCGAGCCGCAGACCTCGTCCGCAGCGCGGTCGGCGTCGGTCGCGGACCTCGTGCCCGCCACCAGGTCGGTGTCAGCGGCCGGGCTCGCGAGCGTCGACGTGCCCGTGCCCGTGCCCGTGCCTGCGCCGGCGGGCGCGCGGTGACCGCGGCCTGGTCACCGCTTCGCCGATGCGTGAGGATGCCCCCGGACCCCGTGGAGGACCGACGATGAGCACGCCCGCCCCTGACCGTTCCGTCCGCTCCGCCTCGTGGGCGGTGGCGGCGGTGTTCACGCTCAGCGGGGTCAACTTCGCCAGTTGGGCCTCGCGCATGCCTGCCATCCGTGACGGCCTGGGATTCTCGCCCGACCGGATGGGCCTGCTCCTGCTGGTCGCCTCCATCGGGTCGCTGCTGTCGCTGCCCCTGTCCGGCCTGGTGGTGGAGCGGCTCGGCGCGCGCCGGACGGTGCTGGGGTTCGCCGTGGTGAACGCCGTCGGGTTCGTGCTGTCCTCCGTCGGCGTGCAGCAGCGCCAGGTCCCGCTCGTGGTCGCAGGGCTTCTGCTGGTGGGCGTGGGGGCCGGCGTGTGGGACGCCTCGATGAACCTCGAGGGCGCGCTGGTCGAGCAGCGGCTGGGCCGCACGGTCATGCCGCGCTAC
>DAIDJQ010000047.1 GCA_027451305.1 Cellulomonas sp. | reverse complement strand
CCGGTGGACGGGATGCCGATCGTCGCGCTGCCCGGCGTGACCGGGTCCAAGGAGGACTTCGCGCTGGTGGCTCCGCTGCTGGCGCGGGCCGGCTACCGCGTGATCGCCGTCGACCTCGCCGGGCAGTACCAGTCGCACGCGGCAGGGCCGAAGCCCGGCGGCCGTTTCGACCTCGCGCTGCACCTGGCGGACGCCGAGGCGCTGCTCGACGCCTACGGGCCGGCGCACGTCATCGGCTGCTCGTTCGCGGGGGAGGTCGCCGCCCAGCTCGTCGTGCGACGGCGCGAGTGGGTGCGCAGCCTGACCCTCGTCTCGGCGCCACCGGTGCCGGGCAACGCGCTGGCGAAGGTGCGGACGATCGGGCCGCTCGGGCACGTCGTCGGCGCACGCGGCGCCGCCGGTCTCATGACGTGGGGCCTGCGATGGAACCTCAACCGCACGACGAGCGCCCGTTACCGCCTGGTGAGCCACCGGCTGCGGTTCACCCGCCCCGAGTCGGTGGTCGACGCGATGGCAGCGATGATGCACGTGCCCGACGTCGAGGACAAGCTGCTGGTCAGCGGCATCCCGATGCTCGTCGCGACCGGTCGTGGCGACCTGTGGACCGCGTCCCGGCACCGCGCGCTCGCGCAGCGCATCGGCGCCCAGGTCAGGGTCTACGGCACCGGGCACTCGCCGATGGAGACCGTGCCGCGGGAGATGGCGGCCGACCTGCTCACCTTCCTGGCGGAGGCTGACCGGGCCGGGCGCGGTTAGCCCGGAGATTTCACGGGCGTAGTGTGCCGGTGACATGAAAAGTGCCCCTGACCTGGGATGATGTGTCTTGCGATGGACAGATCAGACCAGTTCGAGGAGCACCTTCCAGGTGAGGAAGACTACCGGGTTCTATCCACGGCTGGCCGTTGATGCCAAGGGCGGGTCGGCGGTCGGTCAGGCCGGTGGGGTGCTGTTGACCTCCACGGTCAGGGTGGCGGGTCTGGACGCTGGGCTGTCGGCGGCGTTGGCGCCGTGGCGGCCCGGCGGTGCGACCCATGACCCGGCCAAGGTGCTGCTGGACCTGGCGATCACCCTGGCCCTGGGCGGGGACACCTGCTCAGACCTGGCCGTGGTCCGCGCCGAGCCGGCGGTCTTCGGGTCGGTGGCCTCGGACCCGACCCTGTCTCGCACCATCACCCGGCTGGCCGGAGATGTGGACAAGGTCCTGGCGGCGATCGACCGGGCTCGAGCCTCGGCGAGGGCACGGGTCTGGGCCGCGGCCGGGACCGGCGCTCCGGACCACGGCGTCGACGCCCGCCATCCTCTGGTCGTTGACGTGGACGCCACCTTGGTCACCTCGCACTCGCAGAAGGAGAACGCCAAGCCGACGTTCAAGAAGGGCTTCGGGTTCCACCCGTTGTGCGCGTTCGTCGACCACGGCGCCACCGGGACCGGTGAACCGTTGGCGATCATGCTGCGGCCGGGCAACGCCGGGTCGACTCCCCCTTCCCGCTCCGCGGGCGGGAGGTGCCCCCACCGCGGCGTTGCGTCAGCTGCCAGGGGGCCGGGCCGGCAAGTCGGTGCTGGTGCGCATCGACGGGGCCGGATCCACCCACAAGGTCATCGACTGGCTCACGCGGCGCCGGTTGGCCTACTGGGTCGGGTTCACCCCGTGCGCAAGGAACGACCCCACCCCGGCGCCCAGCTGCGGTTCGAGGACGTCGAGGGGATGCGGATCACCGCGTTCGCGACCAACACCGTCCGCGGCCAGCTGCCCGACCTGGAGCTGCGCCACCGGCGCCGGGCCCGCTGCGAGGACCGGATCCGCATCGCCAAAGACACCGGCCTGACCAACCTGCCCCTGGCCTCCTTCGCGGCCAACCAGATCTGGTGCGCCGTCGTCGCGCCGGCCGCCGAGATCACCGCCTGGATGCAGCTGCTCGCGTTCGCCGACTCCGAGGCCCGCCGATGGGAACCCAAGAAGCTGCGCTACCGGATCTTCACCATCGCCGCGACCCTGGCCCGCAGCGGACGGCGAACCTGGCCACACCTGTCCGCCCGATCACCCTGGTCCGACCTGACCCTGACCGGGCTCAGTCGCCTGGTCGACCTCGCACCCGGCTGAGCCCCGCGAATCCGTCCCGACGAGCCCGCCCGACCCCCGGCCCTGGAGCCGGCGTCTACCCCGCACGACACCGGGGCCCCTTGCCACACCCGGACGGCAGGATCACACTCCGACGGCAGCAGAACTGCCCGACACCGAGCGCCACCGCTCACCGTGAAAGATCGAGGCTGGCGATCGGGTTCCGCAGGGTTCTCCGCGCAGGCCTCGGCGGCAGGCAATTCCTCGCCCGGCCCGGGCCGCCGCCCGCGAGCGGTGTATTCTGATCAGTGGAGTCACGAGAAATCGCGGCACCGGAACCCGTCCTCCCGGCCAGGAAATCCTGGCCAGGCATGATGGACGGGTTTGTCGAGATCGTCGGGCCGCCGTGGGTGGCCGCGAATTCTTCTGGCTCGGGCACGGAATGCACCCGATCGCGGTGCTCCGAGGGACGTCGGGTCTTCCCCTCTCGAAGAGGCCTCCGCGGATCGGCGGCGGGCCTGCAGGCGCACGGCGTGCCCGCACGCGCTGCGCCGTACCAGCCACTGAGCTCGCCGCTCGATGGTCCGGACCAGCGAAGGATCGATGAGATGCCGCACACCCTCAGCCCTCGGCTCGTGATCGCCGGGCGCACGTCCGGAGCCGCCGTCGCGGTGGCCGGCGCGACGGTCCTGCTGCTCGTCGGCGTGGTGGGCCCCGCCCAGGCCGCGACCACGATCGGGTTGGGGACGGCCGGCTCGTTCGTCGTCCTCGCCGGGGCGGGCGTGACGAACACCGGGCCGACGACGCTCCACGGCGACCTCGGCACCTACCCCACGACCTCCATCTCCGGAGCGGGCACCATGACCATCACCGGGACCAACCACGGCGGTGACGCGGTCACCCAGGGCGCCAAGACGGACCTGACCACCGCGTACGGCGTGGCCGCCGGCCAGGGCCCGACGACGCCGGCCGCCTCCGACCTCGGCGGCCTCACGCTGAAGCCCGGCGTCTACACCTCGGCAGCGTCGATGGCGCTGACCGGCGCCCTGACCCTCGACGGCGGGGGCGACCCCAACGCCGTCTGGGTGTTCCAGGCCGGCTCGACCCTGACCACAGCGTCCGGCAGCGCGGTGCGGCTCATCGGCGACGCGCAGGCGTGCCACGTCTTCTGGCAGGTCGGCTCCTCGGCCACCCTGGGCACCGGCTCCACGTTCCGCGGCACGGTGCTCGCGCTGACCTCCATCACCGTGACGACCGGCACGACGATCGAGGGTCGCGTGCTGGCACGCAACGGCGCCGTGACGCTGGACACCGACGTCATCACCGCGCCGGTCTGCACCACGACGCCGGCCGTCAGCGCGGCGTCGCCCGCCGTCACCGCGGCGTCGCCCGCCCCGAGCACTGCACCCCAGGTCACCGTCAAGCCCCGCGGCGGGGTCCAGACCGGTGACGGCAGCACGGTCGACATGCCGGGATCCGCGCCGCGGCGTGCCGCGTTCCCGGCGGCCACCGGGATCAGCGCCCTGACCCTGGTCCCGGTCCTGACGTCCGCCCAGGGCTGATGCCGGACCCGGCCGGCAGGGCCCGCAGGCACCGGGGTCGACGGATGACCCCCGGACGCGCGGCGGCACGGCATCGGCGGACGGGCTCGTCGCCCGCCCGCCGATGGTGCGCCGCGGCCGTGCTGGTCGCCTTCGCCGGGGTGCTGGCCGGCTGCGCGCCGGCACCCGCCGCACAGCCCACCGTCGCCGTGACGCCGGCCGCTCCGACCGCGAGCCCGACCTCCGCGAGCCCGACCCCCGAGCGCCCGACGTCCAGCGCGCCGGCGCCCACCGCGGCCCCGGAGGGCGTCGCGCCGATGACGGCGTCGGTGCCGGTCCGGGTCGTCGTGCCCGCGATCGGCGTCGACTCGCCGCTCATGAGGCTCGGGCTGAACGCCGACGGCACCATGCAGGTGCCGCCGGGCGCCTTCCCGGCCGGTTGGTACACGGCGTCGCCGACGCCGGGTCAGCGTGGTCCGGCGGTCCTCGCCGGGCACGTCGACTGGAACTCCCAGCACGGGGTGTTCCACGACCTGGCGGCACTGCGGCCGGGGGACGCCGTCACGGTGGTCCGGGCCGACGCGAGCGTCGCGACCTTCCGTGTCACCGCCGTCCAGACCTACCCGAAGAACGCGTTCCCCACGGCGGCCGTGTACGCCAACACCACGGACCCCGAGCTGCGGCTCATCACCTGCGGTGGGGACTTCGACCGGGCCAAGGGCAGCTTCGTCGACAACGTCGTGGTCTACGCGGTCCTGGAGCGCGCACCGGCCAC
>DAIDJQ010000046.1 GCA_027451305.1 Cellulomonas sp. | reverse complement strand
GGGCAAGGTCCGGTACATCGGCTCCTCGTCCTACGCCGCGAGCCAGATCGTCGAGGCGCAGTGGGTGGCACACGACCGGCACCTACAGCGGTTCGTCACCGAGCAGCCGCCGTACTCGATCCTGGTGCGCGGCATCGAGCTCGACGTGCTGCCCACCGCCCAGCGCCACGGCATGGGCATCCTCACGTACAGCCCGCTGGCCGGCGGCTGGCTCTCGGGCCGGTGGCGCAAGGACGCCGCCGGCACCCCCACCTCCGGTGCACGGCCGCGTGCCCGGTTCGACATGAGCAGCCCGGCCAACCAGGCCAAGCTCGAGGTGGTGGAGCAGCTGGTGCAGCTGGCCGACGAGGCCGGGCTGACGCTGATCGAGCTGGCCCTCGGGTTCGTCGTCAACCACCCGGGCGTCACCTCCGCGATCGTCGGCCCGCGCACCATGGAGCAGCTGGAGTCCCAGCTGCCCGCCGCCGAGGTCAGGCTCAGCGCGGACGTGCTCGACCGGATCGACCAGCTGGTCGCCCCCGGTGTCACGCTGAACCCGGACGACAACAGCTACGGCGACACCGAGCTGCAGCCGGCGGCCCGCCGCCGCTGACCGGGCACGACCGCCGCTGACCAGGCACGGCGGAAGGGGCCGGGCGTCGAGAACGACGACGCCCGGCCCCTTCTGTGTCGCGCCACGGCCCGCCGCCACCCTCAGCCGACCGGGTCCACCCGCACCGTGCAGCCCACCAGCGCCGGCCCGACCACCGATCCGACGATCGCCGGCCCGTACCGGTCGTACTTGGCGTGGTACGCGGCATCGAGCGCCCCGTGCACGTCGTCGTCCTCCGGCACCACGAACCGCACGTCCCTGGTGACGCCGCCGACCCGCACCCGGCCCGTTCCGGACTCGAGCGCCCGGCGGAACCACCCGTTGTCCGGCCCGTACGCGGACCGCAGGTACACGTCGTCCCCGAGGGTCACCACCCAGATGGTCACGCCCGGCCGCAGCGTGCCGTCGCGCCGGTAGGACGCCACCTGCAGCTCGTCGGCACCGCCGATCCGCCGCAGCTCGTCGGCCGTCCAGCCGGCGCCCGCACCCGGCCCGCCCACCGACGCACCGTCGCCGTCGGACGCCTTCATCAGGACAGCTCCTCTCGCACGGTCATCAGGTTCCCCACCGCTCGCACCTCGCGACGCCGGGACGACGCGTGCGCCGGCACCACCAGCACCAGCGTCGCGACGAGCGCGAGCCCCATGAGCACGCTCGCGCCGCCCATCGCAGCATCCACCCGCGCCGCGACCTGCGCCGGGCTCGGCACCGCCGGCGTGCCCGCGACCAGGGCCGCCACCGCGGTGGTCGCCGCGAGGCCGATCGCACCACCCAGCTGGTGGAACGCGTTGAGCACGCCCGACGCGGCACCGGCCTCCTCGGCGCGCGCACCGGCGATACCGGCCGAGGTCATCGGCGCGAACGCCAGCCCCTGCCCGGCACCGATCAGCACGCACGGCAGCCCGACGGCGAGCACGTACCCGCCCGCGGCGGGCGCCTGTGCGAGCCACACCAGCCCCGCGAGGGCCAGCGCGATGCCGGCCGGCAGCACCAGCCGGGCGCCGAACCGGCCCAGCAGCCGCTGCACCCGCGCGGCGACGACGAAGTTGACCAGCGTCATCGGCAGGAAGGCGAGCCCGGCCGCGAGCGCGGACCAGCCCCACGCGTCCTGCAGCAGCCGGGACACGAACAGGAAGTAGGTGATCATCGCCGCGATGAACGCGAACCGGGTGAGGTAGGCACCGGTGCGCACCCGGTCGGCGAGCAGGTGCAACGGCATGATCGGCTGCGCCGCCCGCCGCTCCACCAGCACGAACGTCACCACCAGCACCACGCCGACGGCCAGCATGGCCAGCGCACCCCGGTCCGCACGACCGGCGTCACCCAGCCGCACGATGCCGTCCGCGAGCGCCGTCATGCCGAGGGTCGACGTGACGGCCCCCGCCACGTCCAGCCGGCCGGCACGCCGCCCGCCCCGGTCGAGGTACCGCACGGCCAGCACCATCAGCAGCACGCCGATCGGCACGTTGATCGCGAAGGCCACCCGCCAGCTCGCCAGGTCGGCCAGCAGCCCGCCGAGCACCAGGCCGACGGCCGCACCGATCCCCGCGACCGACCCGTACCAGACCACCGCCCGGGAACGCTGCGGGCCCTCGGGGAAGGAGGCGGTGATCAGGGCCAGCGTGGACGGCGCCAGGATCGCGGCACCGACCCCCTGCACTGCCCGAGCGGCCACCAGCAGCCCGGCGACCGGCGCCGCGCCGACCGCCAGCGAGGCGGACGAGAACAGCGCGAGCCCGATCAGCAGCACACGCCGCCGGCCGTACAGGTCGCCGGCCCGGGCGCCGAGCAGCAGCAGCCCGCCGAAGGCGAGCGTGTACGCGTTCTGCACCCAGGACACGCCGGTGTCGTCGAAGCCGAGGTCGCGACGGATGTGCGGCAGGCCTGTGATCACCACCGACGTGTCGACGATGATCATCAGGTAGGTGGTCAGGACGATCGCCAGCACCGCACGGGGGTGCGCGGTGCCGGGCTGGGCAGTGGCTGGCATCAGGTGTCTCCTGGGGATACGTGTCCGGCCGCGCTGCATCGCACGCGTGCCGCTTCCTCGAGGGAACGCCTCGTCGCGCGTGCGCGGGAGATCCTGCGAAGACGGGTACTGCCAGCCCCTCCCACCCGTCGGCTTTCCGCTCGTACCGTCGTGCCATGGACAACCGGGACGAGGTGCGCGACTTCCTCGCCTCGCGCCGGGCCAAGATCACGCCGGCGCAGGCGGGCCTGGTGGCCTACGGCGGCAACCGGCGCGTGAAGGGCCTGCGCCGCGAGGAGGTCGCGATGCTCGCCGGCGTCTCCTCGGACTACTACGTGCGCCTCGAGCGGGGGAACCTGGCTGGGGTGTCCGACGGGGTCCTCGACGCGATCGCCTCCGCCCTGCAGCTCGACGACGCCGAGCGCCGGCACCTGCGCGACCTCGCCCGCGCCGCGGCCGCCCGCCCGGCCCGTGCCCATCGCCGTCAGGCGCCCGCGGTGCCGGCCAGCGTGCAGGTGATGCTCGACGCGATGACGGGTGCACCGGCCGTGGTCCGCAACGAGCGGCTGGACATCCTGGCGAGCAACGCGCTGGGCCGCGCGCTGTACGCGCCCCTCTTCACCGGGCCCTCGGCCGAGGCCGGCCGCCCGCCGAACCACACCCGGTTCGCGTTCCTCGACCCCGAGGCGCACCGGTTCTGGGTGGACTGGGAGAAGGCGGCGGACGACACGGTCGGCATGCTGCGCGTGATCGCCGGTCGCGACCCGCTCGACAAGGAGCTGCACGACCTGGTGGGCGAGCTGTCCACCCGCAGCGAGGAGTTCCGGAGCCGGTGGGCCCGCCACGACGTGCACATCCACCGGGGCGGGACCAAGCGGATCGACCACCCCGTGGTCGGCCGTCTCGACCTGATGTACGACACGCTGCCGATCTCGCAGGCGCCCGGCCTGACGCTGCTCGTCTACACCGCCGCGCCCGGCAGCCCCAGCGCCGACGCGCTCGCCGTGCTGGCCAGCTGGGCCGCCACGGAGCTCGGCGCCCCGGAGCCGGAGCGGACGGACGGATCGCCGTCCGAGGCGACGTCGCCCAAGGTCCGCTGACCCCACCCCGTCACGTGCGCAGCCCCCGGCCGTCGAGGTGCCGGCGCGAGAACGACCCCGGCGTCCGGCGATAGTCGAGGCGAGCGGCGTGCCATTTCGTTATTGCCAGGAATGCTCACGGACACCGTGCTGCCGAGAGAACTCCGGCGCCGACCGACGACGGGCGCCGGCACCCCGCTCCGACGCTCCGCGGTGACGTCACCACCTCCGGCCTCGTCCTCCGCACGGGCGAATCACAAAGAATCCCCACCCACCGCGCACAGGAAACCGCCGAACCGGAGGGCCGCACCTTTTGACAGCCCCGCTCGGCGGGTCGACGATGCAAGCGGACCATCGGGACAACTCCACCTAGGAAGGACATGCGATGGGTTCCGTACGCAGGGCCGCCGCTATGACAGGGGCGGTCCTCTCCGTAGGGCTGGTGCTCGCGGGGTGTAGCACCAGCAAGCCTTCTTCCACGTCATCGACGACGTCAGGGACGACGCCGACGGCCGCACCGCAGGTCAACGCGGCAGACTTCACCGCCGACTTCTCGGTGATGAAGCAGCTGACCAGCCTCGCCTCGCAGGGCAAGGGCATGATCGGGGTGCTCCTTCCGGACACCACCACCTCCACCCGGTACGTGCAGTACGACGCTCCGTACCTGACCAAGGCGTTCGAGGCGGCCGGGCTCACCTCGGCCCAGTTCAAGATCGACAACGCCAACGGCAGCACCTCGACGATGCAGACCCAGGCCGACGCGGACATCACCGCCGGCGCCTCCGTGCTGCTGGTCGACCCGCTCGACCCCGGCAGCGGTGCCGCGATCGAGGCCAAGGCCGAGGCGGCCGGTGTGAAGGTCATCGACTACGACCGGCTCGTCACGGGCGGTCCCGCCGACCGCTACTACGTCAGCTTCGACAACGTCCAGGTCGGCAAGCTGATCGGCCAGGGCGAGGTCGACTGCATCGCGGCCTGGAACGTGGCCAAGCCGAACATCCTGATCATGGACGGCGACCCCAGCGACAACAACGCCAAGCTGTTCGCACAGGGCTACAACAGCGTCCTCGACCCGAAGTTCCAGGCCAACACCTACGTCAAGGTCGGTGAGCCGGCAGGTACCTGGACACCGTCCGTCGCCGCCACCACGTTCGAGCAGCAGTTCACCGCTCACCCGAACATCAACGCAGTGGTCACCCCGAACGACGACAACGCGAATGCCGTCATCGCGGTGCTGCAGAAGAACAACATCCCGGCCAAGACGTTCCCGACCACCGGTCAGGACGCGTCGCTGCCAGGTCTGCAGAACATCCTCAAGGGTTACCAGTGCGGCACCGTCTACAAGCCGATCTACCTCGAGGCACAGGCCGCCGCTGCGCTGGCGATGTACCTCCGGGCCGGCCAGACGCCGCCGACGACGCTCGTCAACTCCACGACGACCGACTCGACCATCGGCAAGGACATCGCGTCCGTCTACACGACGCCTATCTGGGTGACCACCGCCAACATGGCGTCCACGGTCGTCAAGGACGGCGCCGTCAAGGTCACCGACCTCTGCGCGGGCTCGGTCGCGAGCGCGTGCACGGCGGCAGGGATCAGCTAGTCCACCTCGGGACGTCGGCGGGGCCGCGGCGTGCGGCCCCGCCGGCCCCGTCCGACTCGGCCTGGGAGGGCGTCACGGACGGTCAGAGAGCTGACGTGCAGGGGGCCGCTCCCGGTGCGGGGACGGCCGTCGACGAGATGCCGTTGCTGCGTCTGCGCGGGATCAGCAAGCACTTCGGACCGGTGAACGCACTCACCGGTGTCGACCTCGACCTGCCCGCCGGGCAGGTGACGGCGCTGGCGGGCGACAACGGCGCCGGGAAGTCGGTGCTGATCAAGTGCATCTCGGGGATCCACGCACCGGACTCCGGGCAGATGTGGTGGGACGGCAAGCCGGTGCAGGTGCACACGCCGGGTGAGGCCGCTGCGCTCGGCATCGAGACCGTGTACCAGGACCTGGCCTTGTGCGACAACCTGGACATCGTCCAGAACATGTTCCTCGGCCGCGAGCGCGTGCGCCGCGGCCAGCTGGACCAGGAGTCGATGGAGAACGCCGCGCGCGAGACCCTGACGAGCCTCGCCGTGACCACCGTCCGCTCGGTGCGCCAGGTGGTCGCCTCGCTGTCCGGCGGCCAGCGCCAGTCCGTCGCCATCGCGAAGGCGGTCCTCTGGAACTCCCGGCTCGTCATCATGGACGAGCCCACGGCGGCCCTCGGGGTCGCCCAGACGGCCATGGTGCTCGCCCTCGTGCGACGCCTGGCGGACCGCGGCCACGCGGTGCTCCTCGTCTCGCACAACCTCAACGACGTGTTCGAGGTGGCGGACCGGATCGCGGTGCTGCAGCTCGGCCACCTCGTCGCGGCACGTCCCGTCGCCGAGCTGGACCGCCAGATCGTCGTCGACCTCATGACCACCGGTACGTCCACCCGGGCCGTCCCGCGGCCCGAGAGCGCGAGGTAGACCATGTCGAGCCTGGGCGGTGCGGCCACCGCACCCGAGGCTGAGCACCCGTCCGACGCCGACGTGCCGCGCACGCCGCCACCCCCCGAGTCGGTGGGTGCGTACCTGCGGACGACGTGGGTGCGGATCAGGGGCGGGGAGATGGGCGTCCTGCCGGTGGTGGCGGGGCTGCTGCTGGTGTCGGTGCTGTTCCAGTCGCTGAACAGCCACTTCCTGACCGCCGGCAACCTGGTGAACCTGCTGATGCAGGCGGCCGTGTTCAGCCTGCTGGCGATGGGCGAGGTCTTCGCCCTGCTGCTGGGTGAGATCGACCTGTCGATCGGCTTCGTCGCCGGGGTCGGCGCCGTCGTCATGGTGGAGCTCGTCAAGCCCACGGTCGGGTGGCCGTGGTGGGGGGCGATCGCGGCGACACTGGTCGTGACGGCGCTGATCGGGGTGCTGCACGGGACGCTGATCACCCGGATCGGGCTGCCGTCGTTCGTCGTGACCCTCGCCGGCCTCCTGTTCTGGGAGGGCGTGATGCTGTGGGTGCTGGGCAGCGGCGGCTCGCTGCTGATCCAGGACAACGTCATCAACGACATCGGCAGCGGCACGCTGACTCGCGCCGCCGGCTGGGTGGTGATGCTGGTCATCGTCGCCGTGTTCGGCTGGCAGATCTGGCGGCACGACAAGCGCCGCCGCGACTCCGGCCTCGGCGCCGCACCTGTGCCGCTCACGCTGGCGAAGATCCTCGGGGCACTGGCCGGCGGCGTCGCGCTGGTGCTGCTGTGCAACGCCGACCGCGGCGTGCTGCGGCCCGTGTACGGGATGCCGTGGGTTGTGGTGCTCGTCTTCGGCGTGCTCGCCGCCTGGACCTACCTGCTGGGCCGGCGCAAGTTCGGCCTGTACGTCTACGCGATCGGCGGCAACGCCGAGGCGGCCCGACGAGCGGGCATCTCGCTGCCGCGCATCCGGACCCTGGCCTTCATGCTCTGCTCGCTCACCGCCGGCGTCGGCGGCATCGTCTACGCCTCCCGGCTGCGCTCCATCTCGACCGCGCTCGACGGCGGCACGCTGGTGCTGTACTCGGTGGCCGCCGCCGTGATCGGCGGAACCAGCCTGTTCGGCGGCCGCGGCAAGGCGCTGCACGGGGTGCTCGGCGGCATCGTGATCGCCGCCATCGACAACGGCATGGGACTGCTCGGCTTCAGCGCCGCCGCGAAGTACGTGGTCACCGCGCTCGTGCTGATCATCGCCGTGACGATCGACGCCGTCGCCCGCCGCAACCGCCCCGCCGGGACGTAGCCCGGCCGACGGGTGGGTGCTAGTACCGCTGCCGCTGCGAGGTGCTCGTCATCCGCGCGGCGGTGATGTAGGGCTGCAGCGCGCGGAGGAACTCGTCGCGGTGCTCGTCGTTCAGGTCGATCTCGTAGGTCGTGTCCTGCCAGCTGAACTTGTAGGTGCGGGCCGGCTCGGTGCCATCGAGGTCGTCGGTGACGACCACCTGCGTCTGCTGTGCCATGTCCGACATCCTTGCGTACCGAGCCGCGCCGATCCGCTGGACGGACCACCGCGGACGGCCCGCACCGCGCCGCGGGGCCCTCAGCCCTTCACCGCCCCCGCGAACGCTCCCTGCACGAAGTAGCGCTGGAACAGCAGGTAGACGACCAGCACCGGCACCGCCGACATGATGATGAAGGCGTTGAGCTGGCCGTAGTCGGTCGAGTGCTGCGAGCTGAAGCCCTGCACCGCCAGCGGGATCGTCCAGTTCGTCTGGCTCTGCAGCAGCGTGGTCGCCATCGCGTACTCGTTCCACGTCGCGACGAAGTCGAGGATGAACAGAGCCGCGAGCGCCGGCCGTGCGAGCGGCAGGCAGATCTGCCAGAAGACCCGGAACGTGCTCGCGCCGTCGAGCCGCGCCGACTCCTCGATCTCGTCGGGGATGGCGCGGAAGAAGCCGTAGAGCATGAACACCTGGTACGGGATGCCGAAGGCGAGGTACGGCAGGATCAGCCCCATCCGCGAGTCCAGCAGGTTCAGCTTCAGCATCGTGGAGAACAGCGAGCCGAGCCCGACCTGGATCGGCACCATGGACCCGATCGCGAAGACGGCCAGGACCAGCTTGTGCCGCCGGAACCGCAGCCGGCCCAGCGCGAACGCCGTGGCTGAGGACAGCAGCAGGCCGAGCGGCACCTTGATCACCGCGATCAGCAGGCTGTTGCCGCCGGTCACCCACAGGTGTCCGGTCGCGATCGCGTCCGTGTAGTTGGACCACATCCAGGTGTGCGGCAGGTCCCAGCTGGCCGAGCGGGTCACGTCGACCTTGCTCTTCAGCGAGGTCAGCACCATGAAGAAGAACGGCAGCGCCCACGCGATCGACGAGACGACCAGCGCGATCCAGAGGCCGAGGCGCGGCCAGTCGCGCGGCCGGCGACGGCGTGGGACGTCGGCGGCGAGCGGGTATCGGGTCAAGGTGACGGCGGCCATCAGCGGTCCTCTCCGCGCAGGGCCCAGGCGAGATAGGGAACGACGAGGCAGAGCGAGATCACCAGCAGCACCGTCGCCACGGCACCGCCCTGCCCGAAGGTGTGGTTCTGGAACGACTGCGTCCACGACCACAGCGCCAGCACCTGGGTCGACTGGGCCGGCCCGCCGCCGGTCATGCCGACGATCAGGTCGAACACCTTCAGCGAGTTGATGATCGTCAGGATCAGGACGACGACGAAGGTCGGGCGCAACGCCGGCAGCGTGACGTGCCGGAAGATCTGGAATCCCCGGGCCCCGTCGACCTTCGCCGAGTCGACGAGCTCCACGGGCACCTGCTGGAGCCCGGCCAGGAACAGCACCATGTTGAAGCCGACGCCCTGCCAGATGGCGGCGACGAAGACGGAGTACAGGGCGATCTTCGGGTCACCGAGCCACTGGTGCGTCCACGAGCCGAGGCCGACCGCCGTCAGCGACCGGTTGACCGCACCGAGCGTCGGGTTGTAGATCCACCGCCACATCGCCGCGACGGTGATCGAGGCGAACACGGCGGGGATGTAGAACACGGACCGGAACAGGTTGCGGCCCAGCATCGGACGGTTCAGGGCGAGTGCGAGCAGCAGGCTGATCATCATCGGGATGAGCAGCGACAGGGCCACCCAGATCAGCGAGTTGCGCAGCGCCGTCCAGAACACCGGGTCCGCCGTGAACGCGCGTCGGTAGTTGTCCAGCCCGACGAAGACCGGGACCGACGTACGGAAGCCGGACCACTTGAAGAACGACAGCCGGATGGCGTCGAGCATCGGGTACACCAGGAACCAGCCGTACAGCACGGCGGCCGGTGCGAGGTAGGGCAGCGCCTGCCAGAGGGGGTGGCGCCTCGACCGGCGTCGCGGCGTCGACGTCCCCCGCGAGCGCCGCAGCGTCACGGGACGATCAGCGGTGGTCGTCATGGGCCCTCCTTCGGACCGCCTGGGGGTGCGGGTCCTGGGCCCCGCACCCCCAGGTCGACGGGCTACTTCGAGTCGATGAACTTCTGGAACTGGGCACCGGCGTCGGCCGGTGCGATGGACCCCGTGAGCACGGAGTTCTGGATCCGCCAGTACTCGGTGGTCTGGTCCAGCGAGAGGTTCTGGTCGTTGTTGATGTACATCCCCTTGGCGGCCGCGAAGATCGGCGGCCACAGCGCGTGCAGCGCGTTGTCGGTCGACGGGGCGACGTCCTTGTTGACGTTGATGGCCGCGAACGCGCCGCCCGACTTGTTCTGCTCGTCGGTCGACATCATGAAGTCGAGGAACTTCGCCGCCAGGTCGGGCGCCTTCGATGCGGCGCTGACGTACATCGCCTCACCGAACCCGTAGAGCCGGCCGGTGCCCGTCGGGAACGGGAAGATGCCGACGTCCTGCGCCTTCATCCCGTTGTCGGTGGCCTGCGCGTCGAACCAGGTCCCCTCCAGCGCCATGGCCGCCTGCCCCGTGTAGAAGAGCTGGCTCGAGTCGTCGTTGCTCATACCCATGAAGCCCTTGTTGATGTACTTGTCGCCCCACGTCTTGAGTGCGGCGAACGAGTCCTTCACGCAGGGTTCGGTGTCCCAGCCCTTCTGCTTCGTGTTGAGCTGGTCCGCCGTGGTCGACCCGCACTTCGTCTCGATGATGGAGTCGAGGAGCCGCATCACGTGCCAGTTCACCGTGCCGCCGAACTCGATCGGCGTGATGCCCGCGGCCACGAGCTTGTCGGCGTCCGCCACCAGCTCGTCGTAGGTCGTCGGGGTCGAGGTGATCCCGGCCTTCTGGAACAGGGCCTTGTTGTAGTAGATCGCCTCGCCCTGCTGGGTCCACGGGACGCCGTTGTAGCCGCCGTACTGGGTCACGCCGGTGAGCGCCGCGCTGGAGAAGCGGTCCTTCCAGCCGTACTGCTCGTAGTACTTCGTCAGGTCCAGGCTCACGCCCTGCTTGACCAGCTCGCCGCCGAGACCGGGGCCCTCCCAGTAGAAGTAGATGTCCGGGCCGGCCTTGGTGCCGGCGACCTGGCGCATCGCCTCCTTGTGGGCGTCCGTCGAGCGGTACTCCACGTTCACCTTGACCCCGGGGTTGGCCGCCTCGAAGTCCGAGACCCAGGTGTTGATCGCCTTGGTCTGGGAGTCCTGAAGGGTCAGCTCCCACAGGGTGAGCGTCTTGGGCTCGGCGCCGCCGCTGGCGCCCCCGGTCGCGCTGGTGCTGCCACCGCCGGTGCTGCAGCCGGCCACCGCGGCGAGCGCCGCGACGACCGCGACGACGCCGAGTGCATGGGTCCTGCGCATCGCGTACCTCCGTCACTTCGTTGTGGTTGGGATGGAGCGGGCCGCGCCGGCTCCGGCGCGGCGGTCGGTCAGCCTTCGTGCCACTCCGTGAAGGCCTCGAGCTTGAGGAACAGGTCCTCGAACATCAGGCGGGTGTCGAGGTGCGTGTAGACGCGGATCGGGCGTCCGTCCGGCCGTGGGAGCAGGGCGCCGTCGTCGGCTATCCGGGGCGCCGGCACCTCCGCGAACGCTGCCGCCGACGTGTCCGCCTCGAAGAAGGTCTGCAGCGCGGTGAGGAGCACGAGCGGCTGGTCGCCGAGGGCGTAGGTCTCGGCGTAGCCGGCCCCGTGCTTCCACGTCCCACGCGCCACCGCGGCGACCGCCTCGTAGAGGTGCGCGCCGAGCGCGCCCCTGCGCGCGACCCGTCGCTGCAGCTCGATCTCCGAGACGAGGCACTCGCGGTAGACGTTGCGCGGCACCAGCCACAAGGGCAGGTCCGACGAGCCGAACAGCACCTGAGCCGCCGGCACGTCGATCGCCAGGTTGTACTCCGGGTTCCCGATCGGCGGCCACGGCGACGTCAGCCCCTCGTGCTCGGGGCCGCCGATCCAGATCACGGTCAGACGCTGCGCGATCGCCGGCTCGAGCAGCCAGGCGCTGACGACGTCCGTGAGGCCGCCGCCGCAGCAGACGTACAGCGGGCGGTCGTCCTCGCGCATGGCCTCGGCGACGATCGCGCGGGCGGCGGGGGTGTCGTGCGGCGTCGCGCCGTCGACGATCGCGGCGTCCGCACCCTGCAGGATCAGGTCCTCCGCGTCGAGGTCCATGACGTCGAAGAGCTCGCGCAGCCTCCGCACCGCGTTGGCAGACGTCCCCGGCCCCGGGTCGAGCGTGTCGCCCGGGCGCAGGTGCGAGCAGACGATCCCGCGGATCTCGACCGACGGCGAGAGCACGTGGTGGACCACCTGGTAGAGGTCGTCCGGGTCGCCGGAGAAGTCGTTGTCGACGATCACGCGCACCCGCGGCGCCGGCCGGTCGGCCTGCTCCAGCCACGGGAACGTGTTGATCGCCCACCTGGGCTGCGTCACTGAGACCTCCGTCGGGCTCGCGCGAATGAAGATTCATCGTCGAATGCATCGGTAGGTTAACGATAACCCACGCCGCTGCGCAAGGCCTCGGGCCGAGAGAGCGGCGATAGCATCCGGATCGTGATCTCGTCGCCCGGGGGCTCCCGACCCTCGATGGCGGACGTCGGCCGCGTCGCCCAGGTGTCGGCCCAGACCGTGTCCCGCTACTTCACGGGGGCTGGGTACGTCGGCGCGGACACGCGCCTGCGCATCGAGGCGGCGATCGAGGAGCTCGGCTACCGGCCCAACCACGCCGCACGGAGCCTGCGGACCAACCGGTCCGACACCATCGGCGTCCTGACCATCGGCCCGCTGAACTACGGCGCCTCGACGATCATCACCGGGCTGACCGGCGCAGCTCGTGCCGCTGCGTTCCCCCTGATGATCACGCACCTGGCCATCGACATGGACGACCCGGCGGCGCGTCCGGAGATGCGACGTGCCCTCGACGGGTTCCTGTCCTCACGGGTGGACGGGCTGGTGGTGTCCACCCCGTTCCTCGGCACCGAGGACCTGCTGGACCACTTCTGGGAGACCGTGCCGGTGGTCACGATCTCCGGCCGGCCGCGGGTCACCACCGACACCGTGGACGTCGACTCGCACGCCGCCGGCCTGGAGGCGACACGCCACCTGATCGGGCTCGGCCACCGGCGGATCCTGCACGTCGCCGGGCCACCCGACCGCAACGAGGCCTTCGAGCGGGTGCGTGGCTACCAGGACGCCCTCACCGAGGCGGGCCTCGACCCCCTGCCGCTCCTGCGGGGCGACTGGTCGTCGGAGTCGGGGCACGCCGCCGGCATGGCGGCGGACACGTCGGACTTCACGGCCGTCTTCTCCGGCAACGACCAGATGGCGCTGGGCTTCATGGCGGCGATGCGCGAACGGAACCTCACCGCTCCGGACGACTACTCGATCATCGGGATCGACGACATGCCCGACGCCCGCTACTTCGCCCCGCCCCTGTCGTCGATGTACATGGACTTCACGTCGCTCGGCGCGGCGGCGTTCCAGATGATCCAGCGGCGGATCCACACGGGGGAGCCGCAGCCGCAGCACGTGATCACGCCGACGCTGGTGCCCCGGGAGTCGTCGGGTCCTCTGCGCTGATCGCCCCGACCGGGTGGGGTCCGCCCAGGACCTCCTCGATGCGACCGCGCCGCGACGGTCTCAGGCGTGCTCGGTGGCGAGCCGGACGGCGAACCCGATCAGCGCCACCCCGGTGACCCGGTCCAGCACGCGTCGCACCGCCGGCCTGCCCACGACGTGCTGCGCCCGGGTCAGCAGGTGCGCGTACCCGACGAGCCAGCCGAGGGTGATCACCACGTGGATCACCACCAGCACCGCCAGCCCGGGGGCGCCCGGCATGGACGGCGGCGCGAGGGTCGGCAGCATCGCCGTGTAGAAGACGGCGATCTTGGGATTGAGCAGGTCGGTCGTCAGCCCCGTCAGGAACGGGGTGCCGCGCACCGGCTGGGCCTGCGCCGCGACGTCGGGCCCACCGGCGGCCGGTGACGGCTCACGGCTCCGGAACGCCTGGATGCCCAGGTACAGCAGGTACAGCACGGCAAGCACCTTCACGACGAGGTAGGCGCGCGGCGATGCCGTCAGCAGGGCCGTCAGGCCCAGCACCGCGAGGCTGCCCCAGACGAGCAGCCCGGTGACGATCCCCGTCGCGGCCCGGACCGCCGCCCGCCGACCCCCGACCAGCGCGGTGCGGGTCACCACCGCCATGTCCGGCCCGGGCAGCACGGTCAGCAGCGCCAGCACGCCGGTGGCGATGAGCAGGTGGCGAACCATGCCGACAGTGTGCGGGATGGGCGCGCCGGACGGCAGTGCCATCCGCCCGGGAGTACATGGATCAGAAGGAATATGGTTCTGCGGCATCGAGTTGCCCGGGTCATGGACTTCTTCGACGTGCTGGTGCGCTACGAGACGCAGCTGTGGAACCACCTCGACCACCGCCTCGCGCAGGCCGGTGCGGTGTCGCTCGCCACGCTGACCGGCCTGCGCGTGGTCCGGCGGCACACCGGCACCTGCCGGGTGCAGGAGGTGCGCACCGACCTCGGCATCACCGTGGGCGCGGCGAGCAAGTTCGTCGACCGGCTCGAGCGCGACGGTCTCGTCGTGCGCTCCGCCCATCCGCAGGACAGGCGGTCGTCCCTGATCACGCTCACGTCCGCCGGCGAGGCAGCTCTCGACGCCGCCGCGACGGTCACCGAGGGAGCCCTCACCGAGCACCTGGCGGGGGAGCGCGCGGTGCCCGACGTGACCGCCGTCCTCGAGCGGCTGCTGACGACGCTCGCCACCGACGCATCGGCGGTGGCCCGGTGACCGCCACCACCATGCGCGCCGTCGTGGTGGACCACCCCGGCGGACCGGACGTCCTGCAGGTGCGCGACGTGCCGGTGCCACGGCCGGTGCCCGGCCAGGTGCTGGTGCGGGTGCACGCGTTCGGGCTGAACCGGTCGGAGCTGCACTTCCGTCGCGGTCAGGCCTCGTCCGGCTCGTTCCCGCGGATCCCCGGGATCGAGGCGGCCGGCGTCGTCGAGGACGCACCCGGCGGGGAGCTGGCCGCCGGTACGCAGGTGATGGCGATGATGGGCGGGATGGGCCGCACCATCGACGGCGGCTATGCCCAGCACGTGCTGGTCCCCGTCAGCCAGGTGATCTCCTTCAGCAGCGACCTGCCGTGGCGGGTGCTCGGCGCCGTCCCGGAGATGCTGCAGACGGCGTACGGCTCGCTGGCCGTCGGCGTCCGACCCTCGCCGGGCGACAGCCTGCTGATCCGCGGCGGCACCTCGTCGGTGGGCCTGACCCTGGCGGTGCTGGCTCGGCTGCAGGGGCTGACGGTCCTGTCCACCACCCGCTCGCCGGCCCGGCGAGGCCTGCTGGAGCAGGTAAGGGCCGACCACGTGCTGATCGACGACGGCGACGTCGCGGCCCAGGTGCGCGAGCTCCGTGTCGATGGGGTGGACGGGGCCGTCGAGCTGGTCGGCGCGAACGTGCTGCGCGACACCCTGCACGCCGTGCGCCCGGGCGGCACCGTCTGCTTCACGGGCATGCTCTCCGACGAGTGGACGATCCCCGAGTTCTACCCGAACGACTGGCTCCCCAACGGGGTCCGCCTCACCGCGTACTCGGGTGATGCGGCCGACCTGCCCGCGACCGTTCTGCAGGACTTCCTCGACGCCGTGGCCGACGGGCGAGCCCGTGTCCCCGTCGGGAAGGTCTACGCCCTCGACGACATCGCCCAGGCCCACGCCGACATGGAGGCCGGCACCGTCAACGGCAAGGGCGTCGTGGTGCTCTGACCCCCACGTCCGGACCGCACGGAGGCCGTGACACGATGCCTGCATGTCGCTGACGGACCTGAGCCACCTGATCCGAGCGGGCATGCCCACCTACCTGGGATTCCCTGACCCGCAGGTCGCGGACCACCTGTCGTTCGACGGCTCCCGCGGCCGCTACGACGAGGGGACCGAGTTCCGGATCGCCGAGGTCCGCATGGTCACCAGCACCGGGACGTACATGGACGCCCCGGCCCACCGCTATCGGGACGGTGCGGACATCGGCAGCGTCCCGCTCGAGCGCTGCGCCGGACTGCCCGCCGTCGTCGTGGACGTGCGCGGCCAGGACCAGATCGGCGCCGACACGATCCCCGACGACGTCACCGGCTGCGCGGTGCTCTTCCACACCGCCTGGGACCGGCACTGGGGAACGGAGCGCTACGGCTCCACCGAGCACCCGCACCTGACTCTCGCCGCCGCCGAGCGCCTCGTGCGCAGCGGCGCGACCCTGGTTGGCATCGACTCGGTCAACGTGGACGGCACGGTGGGCGGCGCGCGGCCGGTCCACTCCACGCTCCTGGCAGCGGGTGTGTTGATCGTCGAGAACCTCACCCGGCTCGGCTCGGTCCCATCGCGCGGCGCG
>DAIDJQ010000045.1 GCA_027451305.1 Cellulomonas sp. | reverse complement strand
CCGTCCGAGGTGGCGACCCTCTTCCGGGTCGACCCGAAGACCGTCACGCGGTGGGCCCGTGCCGGCAAGCTCTCGTCCATCCGCACGCTCGGTGGGCACCGCCGGTACAAGGAGTCCGAGGTGCGCGAACTCCTCGACGGCCTGCCGCAGCAGCGCCAGGTCGACTAGGTCCTACGTCGCGGCGCGTCAGCGCCGAGTCAGCCGGCCCACGAGGCCGGCCACCGCTGCGGCCGTGGCGCCGGCAACCACCCCGAGCACGATGCGGGCGCGCCAGCGTGCCGCCGGGTCCGCCGCCGGGTCGGCGGCGTCGTGCAGCATCTGGCGACCGCGGTCCTTCGCGGCCGCCAGCCGTGTCTTCGGGTCGAACCAGCCCGCCAGCTCGTCCACCGTCGCCGCGAGCTCGCCGCGGGCGGCCCGCACGTCCTCCTCGAGCCGGCTGAGCTTGTCGGTCGGTTGCGCGCCGCTCATGAGTGCAGGCCTCCCTTGACCGCCGCGACGTCTTCCCGCACGTTCTCGATGGCGCGCTCCGGCTTGGGCGGGCTCCCCTTCTTCACCTGCGCGCGGCCGACGAGCACGAGCACGCCGGCGGCGACGAGCATGGCGACGAACACGATGAGGGCCGCCAGCCACGCCGGGAGGGCCACCGCGAGCGCGAGGATGACCGTGGCGATGCCGACGGCCACCGCGTAGGCGGCCAGCACTGCGGCGGCGACGAACATCCCGGAACCGATGCCGGCGTGCTTCGCCTTGGCGGCCAGCTCCTCTTTGGCCAGCTCCACCTCGGCCCGGACCAGGCGGGACGCCTGTTCGGACAGGTCGCTGACCAGCTTGCCGAGCGAGCGGCTGTCGCCCGGGACCGCTCCGTTGGTGGCCATGGGATGGGGCCCTTCGTCGTCGGACGTGCGTGGGACCCAGTGTGGTGGCCGCGGCGGCTGCGCGCACCATCACCCGGTGTGTTGGCCCTGGTCAGTCCTCCCAGGGATGCACGAGCTCCCCGGCCGGGTGGTTGGGCACCGGCATGGGGATCTGCGGCATGTCCTCCAGGTCGAGGGGCATGAACGTGCAGACCTCCTCGATCGGCTGCCGCAGGAGAGTGCTCGGCGATTCCTGTGCGATTGTGGCGCTCACGGTTGCGCTTCCCTCGGTGGTGACGGTGTCAAGGCGTGCCTCCTGACACGCCGTCCAGCCTAGGACGGTGCCCCGCCGGCAGCCAGGACGATGGGCCCGAACACGTGAAAGACCTCACGAGACGCGGGCGCGCACCGCTGGGACGCCCACGCGGTTGTCGAGCATGGACAGCCGAGCGGTGCCATCTTGGGGCGAGGTGGTCACCCTTCGGCGGCCGTCCGGTGGCTAGCCTCGTCGGTGCCCGGCGACTGCGTCGGCACGGACGAGGGAATGCCGATGACGCTGCTGGACGGCAAGACAGTGCTGGTGACCGGGGTCCTCACGGAGGGCTCGATCGCCTTCCACGTGGCTCGGCTCGCCCAGGAGCAGGGCGCGCAGGTGGTGCTCACCTCGTTCGGCCGCCAGGCGCGGCTGACCGAGGTGATCGCCCGGCGGCTGCCGGCGCCGGCGCCGGTGGTCCAGCTCGACGTCACCTCGGCCGACGACCTGGCAGCGCTCGCGGAGCGCATCGGTGAGCACGCCGACCGGCTGGACGGGGTCGTCCACTCGATCGGCTTCGCGCCGCAGTCCGTGCTCGGTGGGCACTTCCTCGAGGCCGCGTGGCCGGACGTGGCGACCGCGATGGAGGTCTCCGCCTACTCGCTGAAGGCGTTGGCGGTCGCCGCGCGACCGCTGCTGGTGCGGGGCAGCTCGGTGGTGGGCCTGACGTTCGACGCGACCGTCGCGTGGCCGGTCTACGACTGGATGGGGGTCGCGAAGGCGGCCCTCGAAGCGACGGCCCGCTACCTGGCACGCGACCTGGGGCCGTCGGGTGTGCGGGTGAACCTGGTCGCGGCCGGCCCGGTCCGCACCACGGCGGCCAAGGCGATCCCCGGCTTCGACGTGATCGAGGGTGGCTGGGACGCCCGCGCCCCGCTGGGTTGGGACGTGCGCGACGCCGAGCCGACCGCGCGTGCCGTCGTGGCCCTGCTGTCGGACTGGTTCCCGGCGACCACCGCGGAGATCGTGCACGTGGACGGCGGCGTGCACGCGATGGGGTAGGAGCCCCTCTCACCTGCGAGGCACTTCCCGGCAGCGGACCTTGGTCCCGGGTCGGCCCTGGACCCCACCCTACGGTGGCGTAACTTACGCTTCCGTAGGTTTGGAGCCGCTGTGCCGCTGCTGTCCCCACCGCGACCCCTCGCGCGGGCGTTGCCCACGATCATCCAGGGCGGGATGGGCGTGGCGATCTCCTCGTGGCACCTCGCCTCCGTCGTCGCCCGCCGCGGCCAGCTCGGGGTGGTCTCCGGCACGGCGCTCGACCTCGTGCTGGCCAGGCGGCTGGAGGACGGCGACGTCGACGGGTCGGCCCGCCGCGCGATGGCCGCCTTCCCGGTACCGGGCGTGGTGGAGCGCGTCCTGGGCCGCTACCTGCGTCTCGGCGGCCGGCCCGCCGGCACCGCCTACACGCCGGTGCCACGGGTGAGCCTGCGTCCGGGCCGCGCCGGGCAGGAGCTCACCCTGCTGGCCTGCTTCGTCGAGGTGTGGCTCGCCAAGGAGGGCCACGACGGCCCCGTCGGCATCAACTTCCTGGAGAAGATCCAGATGGCGATGCCGGCCGCCGCGTACGGCGCGATGCTCGCCGGGGTCGACGCCGTGCTGGTCGGTGCCGGCATCCCGCGCCACGTGCCGCACCTGCTCGACGAGCTGGCGGCCCACCGGCCGACCAGCCTGCCGGTCGACGTCGCGGGCGATCCGGGCGGCGCCCACGCCGTCGCCATCGACCCGCGGGAGCTGCTCGGGCCGGGTCTGGCGCCGTTGCACCGCCCGATGTTCCTGGCCGTCGTCTCCAGCGAGGTCCTCGTCACCCACCTGGCGCGGAACCCGGCGATCCGGCCGGACGGCTTCGTCGTCGAGAGCCCGCACGCCGGTGGCCACAACGCCCCGCCGCGGGGGCGGCCGGTGCTCGACGAGCGCGGACAACCGGTCTTCGGCCCTCGCGACGACGCCGACATCGCGAAGGTCGCGGCCGTGGGGCTGCCGTTCTGGCTCGCGGGCGGGCGGGGCACCCCCGAGGCGCTGCGCGCGGCGGTTGCCGCCGGTGCGGTCGGCGCCCAGGTGGGGACGGTCTTCGCGCTGAGCACCGAGTCGGGGCTGGCGCCGTCGCTGCGGCACCGGCTGCTCGAGCGGCTGCGCACGGGCACCCTCGAGGTGCTGACCGACCCCGCCGCCTCGCCGACCGGCTTCCCGTTCAAGGTGGTGCAGCTCGACGGGTCGTTGTCCGACCCCGCCGTGCGCGCCGCCCGGCCGCGCCTGTGCGACCTCGGCTACCTGCGTCAGGCGTTCCTCAAGGACGACGGCCGCATCGGGTACCGCTGCCCGGCCGAGCCGGTCGCCATGTTCGTCCGCAAGGGCGGTTCGGAGGCCGACACCGTCGGCCGGGTGTGCCTCTGCAACTCGCTCGCGGCCGACGCCGGGCTCGGCCAGATCCGCATCGATGGTGACCTCGAGGAGCCCCTCGTCACCCTGGGCTCGGACCTGGCGGGCGCGAGCCGGCTCGCCGAGCTCCACCCGCAGGGTTGGTCCGCGGACCAGGTGCTCGACTGGCTGCTCGCGCCGGCGGCGCCGGGCGCGGCGGCCGGTCGCTGAGACGGAAGAACCCCCTGGTGACCAGGGGGTTCTTCGAGGTGGCTCCGACCGGCGTCGATCCGGTGACCTCACGATTTTCAGTCGTGCGCTCTACCAACTGAGCTACAGAGCCTTGATACGACGACGCCGGTCCGAAGACCGGCGCCTCGAGCGACCCCGACGGGACTTGAACCCGCGACCTCCGCCGTGACAGGGCGGCGCGCTAACCAACTGCGCTACGGGGCCTCGTGATGAGCCTCTACTGCTGGTGGTCCGTACCCCCAACGGGATTCGAACCCGTGCTGCCGCCGTGAAAGGGCGGAGTCCTAGGCCGCTAGACGATGGGGGCGAGCGCCCCTTGAACGTCGAGGCGTCCGAAGACCGGTGACGATCATACGGGTCGGGCCCC
>DAIDJQ010000044.1 GCA_027451305.1 Cellulomonas sp. | reverse complement strand
CCGGAGGCCGACGCGCTCGCGGCCGAGCTCGACAGCCTGCGCTGACCCGCCCCGTGCGGCTGCTCAGCCCGGTGCCGGGCACGGTCCTGGCACTGTCGGCCGTGCCCGACCCGGTGTTCGCCCAGGCGATGGTCGGTCCCGGCGTCGCGATCGACCCGCTGCGCAGCAGCATGCAGCAGGTGCTGGCCCCCGCCGACGGGGTGGTGGCGGCGCTGCACCCGCACGCGTTCGCCCTCCTGCTCGCCGGCGACCGCGGGGTGCTGGTCCACCTGGGGATCGACACGGTCCGGCTGGCCGGTCTCGGGTTCGACCTGCGGGTGGTGGCCGGTCAGACGGTGCACGCCGGGGAGGTGCTGCTGACGTGGTCGCCGGTCGACGTGGCCGCCGGCGGGCTGTCCGTCGTCTGCCCTGTGGTGGCGCTGCAGGCGGATCCCGACGACGTCCGTGCGGTGGTGCCGCCCGGGACCGTGGTCGCCGCCGGGGACCCGCTGCTCGACTGGGCCGACTGACTCAGCCTGCCGGCGGGTCCTGGCGGGCAGGCCGGCCGGGCTCGGGCTGGACGGCCTCGTCGACCGGGGTGCGGTGCGCGTCGTGCGGCGCCTCGTCGGGCGTGGGCGCAGCGCTCGACGAAGCGGCACCGGGCTCGGCGTCCGGCGCCGTGCCGCCCGCGGCGGAGCCTGCCCTGCCGTCCGAGACGCCGGACGGCAGCAGCTCCGTCGACGTCGATCGTGCGGCCAGCCGTGCCGCCATCGCGTCCCGCTGGCCCGCCAGCGGCACGTCGTGCTCCGCCAGCACGGCCCGCGCCGCCAGCCGCAGCCGCCGTGCGACCTCCCACTGCCGGGCGGGTGCCGTCCGTACCGTCAGCTGCAGGGTGACGGCGTCCGCGCTGAGCCGCTCGATCCCGCGAACCGTCGGCGCACCCTCCACCCAGCCGGCGACCTCCCGGTCCGCGACCACCCGCCCTGCCGCCTGCTCCAGCAGGGCCCGGACCTCGTCGAGATCCTGGAAGTAGTCGACGTCGATCTCCACGGTGGCCGTGGACCAGCCCTGCGTCTTGTTGCCCACCCGCACCATCGAACCGTTCGGCACGTACCAGAGGGTGCCCTCGGCGTCCCGGAGCTGGGTGACGCGCAGCCCGACGGCCTCGACGGTGCCGGTCGCCGGGCCGACGTCCACGACGTCGCCCACGCCGTACTGGTCCTCCACCAGCATGAACAGGCCGGTCAGCGTGTCCTTGACCAGGCTCTGCGCGCCGAAGCCGACGGCGACGCCGACGATGCCGGCCGAGGCGATGAAGGGTGCGAGGTTCACGCCGAGGGCGTCGAGGATCATGAAGACCGCGAGCGCACCCACCACCAGCCCGGCCGTCGAGCGCAGCACCGAGCCGATGGTGCGGGCCCGCTGCGCGCGCCGGGCGCCGGCGATCGGGCTGGTGCGCAGCAGTGCGGCGGCGCGGTCCGAGTCGCCCAGCGAACGCAGGGTCGGGATCCCCTTGGCGATGTGGTCGGTCATCGTGTTGATCAGGACGCGCAGGACCACGAGCACGGCGCCGGAGATCACGACGATCAGCACGATCCGCAGCGGGATCCCCGTGAACCAGGTCCACCAGCTGCGGGCCGACGTCGGGTTGGTCGGCAGCAGCGCCGGCGCCGTGGTCTGGCTCGGCACCGGTGCCGGGACCGGCGTGACGGCGGCGGCCGCTCGGCCGGCGAGGACCTGGACGAGGCGGCTCATGCCAGCAGCCCCGTGCGGTCGGCGACGAACTGCAGCTCCTCGGTGGTGAGTCCGATGCTGCGGGACAGGGACCGGCCGCCGTGCCCGACCCCGGTCTCGCGGCGCACCAGCACGGGCGCCTCGTCGGGTGCCGCCAGGGTCGCGGCCTGCAGCGCAGCGGCGAGCTTGCGGGCGTGCAACGGGTCCACCCGACTGTCTCCTTCGAAGACCGTGAACAGGCTCGCCGGGTACCGGGTCCCCGGCGTGACGTGGTGGTAGGGGGAGTAGCGCAGCAGCCAGTCCAGCTCCTGCGGCACGGCGGCGTCGCCGTACTCCTCGGTCCACGTGCGGCCGAGCCCGAACAGCTGGTACCGCACCATGTCCAGGAGCGGCGCCGAGCAGACGGCCGCTGCGAACAGGTCGGGCCGTTGGGTGAGTGCGGCACCCACCAGGAGGCCGCCGTTCGAGCCGCCCCAGCACGCCAGCCGGTCGGGCGTGGTCCAGCCGGCCGCGACCAGGTGCTCGGCCACGGCGTGGAAGTCGTCGAACACCGCCTGCTTGTGCTGCCGCATGCCCGCGCGGTGCCAGTCCTCGCCCTCCTCGCCGCCGCCGCGCAGGTTGGCCACGACGTACACCCCGCCCGCCTCGACCCAGGCGAGCGTGGTGGCCGAGTACGCCGGGTCCAGGCTGACCTGGAAGCCCCCGTACCCGTACAGGACCGTGGGCGCGGGCCGCAGCGGCCGGCCGGTCTCGCCGACCGCATCGGCGCGGGTCACGACGAACGCCCGCACCGTCGTGCCATCCGCGCTGCGCACCTCGAGCCGGCCGACGTGCACCGCCGGCAGGTCGGGCGGCGTCCCCGGCGGGGCGGCCCACAGCCTGACCTGCCCGGTCCGCCCGTCGAGCACCTGCACCGCGGGCACGCTGGTGTGGTCGGTGTAGGAGAACCACACCTCCGGACCGCCGTCGCGGCGCCCGACCAGGCCGGACACGGAGCCGAGGCCCGGCAGCGGCACGTCGCCGAGCAGGGCACCGCTGACCGGGTGGTGCCGGGTGAGCTCGCTGACCGCGTGCCGTCGCCAGGAGGCGAGCAGCTGCGTGACCTCGGTCTCGTCGCCCCCGCCGTCCAGCAGCGCGACGTCCTCCAGCACCGCCTCCGGGTCCTCCGGCAGCAGCGTGCGCCAGGTGGCGACCCCGGGATCCTCCGGCCGGGTCATCGCGAGCCGTCCACGGGGCGCGTCCAGGTCGGTGTGCAGGTAGAGCAGGCCGTCCCGACCCACCCAGGCGCCCACCTGCGCGTCGAGGCCGACCGCGACCTCGCGCAGCCGTGGCACGCCGCCGGTGGACAGGTCCGCGATCCACACGTCGGTGCGCGGTGCCGTGCCTGCAGAGGCCGAGACCAGCAGCCAGCGCCCGTCGCGGGACACCGAGACGCCGTAGTAGCTCGTCGGATCCAGCCCGGCGCCGAACACCTCGAGGTCCTCGGCGGGGTCGGTACCCACCCGGTGCAGCCACACGCGACGGTGGAACGCCCGCTCGTCCTCCGGCAGCAGCTCGGGGGCCAGCCGACGCACGTAGAAGAACGACGGGTCGGCACCGTCGGTGGCGGGCAGCCAGGCCACGGGGGAGTACCGCGCCCGGTCGATCGGTCCGTCCACCAGCTCACCGGACTCGGTGTCGAGCACGAACAGCACGCTCTCCTCCGTGCCCCCGGCGGAGGTCTGGTACGCCAGCAGCCGACCGTCCGTCGACGGCTGCCACGCGTCCAGCGTCGTCGTCCCTTCCGGGTCCAAGGCCATGGGGTCCACGAGCACGCGCTCCCGGACGCCGCCTGACGCCACCGGGTCCGGTTCCACCACGAGCACCACCGCGTGCTCGGCACCCGGGTCCCGACGGGTCTGCAGGTAGCGGTCACCACGCCACACCGGGCTGCCGACGTGACCGGCGCCGAGCAGTGCCCGGAGCCGCTCGTCGAGCGTCCCTGCCGCGAACGGGGTGCCGGCCGCCCGCTCGACGAGGCCCGCGCGGTACGTGGCGTAGAGGGCGTCCTGCGCGGCCGACCACTCCGCCGTGGCGGGGGCCTGCGCGTCCTCCAGCCAGCGGTACGGGTCCGGGACGGCCCGCCCGTGCAGGACGTCGACGACGTCGCCGACGGGTGCGGACGGGTAGTGCAGCCGGATCGCGGGGGTCACGCCCGACAGGCTACGCAGCCCGGTCACCCGCCCGCGGCTGGTCGGACGCGTGGCGACGGCGCCGTCACGCCGTCTCACGCGTGCGTCGCACGGCCGCCCCGCACCGCGCTCTGGCAGGATCGGTGCCGTGCCCGACGACACCGTCCGCCCGCCGGAGCCGCTGCTGCGCCTGGCGGCTGCCTACGGCGTGGTCCCCGACTACCGCGGGCACGACGGGCTGCACCACTGGGCCTCCGAGGCGACCCTGCGCGGCGTGCTCGCCGCGCTCGGCGTGGACGCGTCGTCGCCGGAGCGGGTCGCACTCGCCATCGCGCACGTGGAGGACATGCCGTGGCGACGGGTGCTGCCCCCCGTCCTCGTGTCTCGGGCGGGCCGGCAGGCCCACGTCCCGGTCCACGTCACGGACGGCGACCCGGTGACGGTCTGGCTCGAGCTGGACGACGAGGCGGGTGGCGGCCGGGTGGAGCTCACCCAGGCGGACGTCTACGTGGAGCCCCGCGTGGTGGACGGCCGCGCCGTGGGCCGGGCGACCTTCACGCTGCCCGCGGACCTGCCGCTCGGCTGGCACGAGCTGCACGCGGAGGGGCCGAGCGCGGACAGCCACTGCCCGGTGGTGGTCACCCCGGACCGGATCGAGCTGCCGTCGGCGTTGTCCGGCCGGTCCGTGTGGGGCTACATGGCCCAGCTGTACTCGGTGCGCTCGCGCGCTTCGTGGGGGATCGGGGACCTGGCCGACCTGGCGGAGATCGGCTGGCTCGCCGGCAGGCGCTGCGGGGCCGACTTCATCCTGGTCAACCCGTTGCACGCTGCCGAGCCGGCGGGCCGGATGACCCCGAGCCCCTACCTGCCGACCACCCGGCGCTTCGTCAACCCCGTCTACATCCGCGTCGAGGACGTGCGCGAGACGGCGTACCTGTCCGCGGCCGACCGGGCGCTGGTGGAGTGGGCGGCCGAGCCCGTGCTGGCCCTGGACACCGACCCCGGACCCATCGACCGGGACGCGGCCTGGGCCGCGAAGAAGGCGGCGCTGGAGGTGGTCTTCGCCGCACCGAGGTCGGCCGCCCGGCAGGAGGCGCTGGACGCCTTCGTCGAGGAGCAGGGCGCGGGGCTCGAGACGTTCGCGCTGTGGTGCGCGCTGTGCGAGCGGTACGACGGAGAGCCGACGTGGCCGGCGGAGGCGCTCGACCCCTCCTCGGACCTCGTGCAGGCCGCCCGGACGGAGCTCGCGGACCGGATCGCCTTCCACGAGTGGCTGCAGTGGGTGGCGGACACCCAGCTCGGCGAGGCGCAGCACGCAGCGCGCTCCGGCGGGATGGCGATCGGCATCATGCACGACCTGGCGGTCGGGGTGCACCCGGTCGGCGCGGACGTGTGGGCACTGGGTGACGTGCTCTCGTCCGGTGCGACGGTCGGCGCCCCGCCGGACATGTACAACCAGCAGGGCCAGAACTGGTCGCAGCCGCCGTGGCGCCCGGACGCCCTGGCAAGGGCCGCCTACCGGCCCTACCGGGACATGCTGCGCACCATCCTGCGCCACGCCGGTGCGCTGCGGATCGACCACGTGATCGGGCTGTTCCGGCTCTGGTGGGTGCCACGCGGCATGTCCGCCGCGGAGGGTGCCTACGTGCGCTACGACCACGAGGCGCTGGTCGGGATCCTCGCCCTCGAGGCGCAGCGCGCCGGGGCCGTGGTGATCGGCGAGGACCTCGGCACCGTCGAGCCGTGGGTGCGCGACTACCTGTCCGAGCGCGGCCTGCTCGGCACCTCGGTGCTCTGGTTCGAGCAGGACATGCACGGCAACCCGACCCCGCCCGAGCAGTACCGCCGCCTGGCGCTGGCCACCGTCACCACGCACGACCTGCCGCCGACGGCCGGCTACCTGGCCGGCGAGCACGTCACCCTGCGGAACCGGCTCGGCCTGCTGACGGAGCCCGTGGAGCAGGTGCGTGCGGAGGCGGTCGCGGAGCGCGACCGCATGCTGGCCGCTCTGCGCGAGCGCGGGATGCTCGGCGACGACCCCTCCGAGCGTGAGGTGATCGAGGCGCTGCACCGCTGGGTGCTGTCCACCCCGGCCGCGCTGATAGGCGTCTCGCTGGCTGACGCGGTCGGCGAGCGCCGGGCCCAGAACCAGCCCGGCACGGACACCGAGTACCCCAACTGGAAGATCCCGCTGACGGACGGGTCCGGTGCGGTGGTGCTGGTCGACGACCTGTTCGACAACGCGCGGCTGCTGTCGCTCGCCGCCGTGATGAACGGTCGATGAGCAGCCCGGCACCCCGCCGCGTGCGGGTGGTCGGCAACTCCGGTTCGGGCAAGACGACGTTCGGCCGCGCACTGTCGCACCGGCTGGGCGTGCCGCACCTGGAGCTCGACGCGGTGTTCTGGGACGCCGGCTGGGTGTGGCGGGACCTCGACGAGGCTCGTGCCCTGGTGGCCGAGTTCCTCGCCGGCCCGGGACGGGACGGCTGGGTGGCGGACGGGAACTGGAACGAGCGGCTCGGCGGCGCGCTCGACGGCGCCGACACGATCGTCTGGCTGGACCCGCCGCGCGCGCTCGTGACCGCCCGGGTGCTGCGGCGGACCGTGGTCCGCGGGATCACCGGCCGCGAGCTGTGGCACGGCAACCGGGAGCGTCTGCGCCGGCTGCTGGACCGCGACCCGGACGAGAACATCGTGCTCTGGGCCTGGACCGAGCACCACGCCTACCGCGCCCGGTACTCCGCCCTCGCCGCGACGGGTGCTCCCGTGGTGCACCTGCGTGGACCACGGGAGGCCCGTCGGTGGCTCGAGGCCGTCCGGCCCGCCCGCACCGGCTGACCGGACAGGTCAGCTTCGACGGTCGGCCTCCTGGGCGGCCAACGCCCGGCGCACGCCGTCGCGGTTCTCCGACAGGATCCGCCGCAGCGCCGCAGCGGCGTCCGGGTGCCCCGCGAGCCAGGCGTCCGTGCGGGCCAGCAGGTCGACCGCCGGGTCGCCGACCAGCTCGACGGGGTACAGGCCGAAGACGATGGTCTGTGCGATCTCGTTGGTGCGGGTGCGCCACACCTGCTCGAGCGCCTCGAAGTAGCGGTCGACGAACGGCACCACCAGCGCGAGGTCGTGCACCCGCCCGAACCCGGCGATGGTCGCGGCCTGCACGGCGTTCGGCAGGTCGTCGCGGTCGACGACGGACGCCCAGGCGGTCTCCTTGGCCTGCACGCTCGGCACGGCCGCTCGCGCGGCGGCTGCCGCACGCTGACCGGTCGCGGTGGGGTCGGCGGCCAGCTGCGCGGCGATGTCCGGCTCGCCGGCGCGCCCACCGACCACCAGCGAGCTCAGCAGCTCCCAGCGCAGGTCGGTGTCCACCGAGAGGCCGGGCAGCACCGTGCGGCCGTCGAGCAGGTCGGTGACCTGGTCCAGCTGCTCGGCGGTGACGGCGCGTCCGGCGAACGCCTTGACCAGCTGGAGCTGGGTGTCGGAGCCGGCTGCGGCCGCCCGGGCGAGCTCGAGCAGTCGGTCGGCGGCTGCCGCGGCGGTGGCCGCGCGGTGCTCGGGTGCGACGTACAGGTCCAGGGCGGTGGTGAGCTGGCGCAGCAGCACCAGGACCACCGAGGAGTCGGTCTCCTGGGCGATGTTGGCCAGCACCAGCTCGACGTAGCCGCGGGCCGGGGTCTCGCCGTCGCGGGTGGCGTCCCAGGCTGCGGCCCACACCAGGGTGCGCGGCAGCGAGGCGTCGAACGAGGCGAGGTGACCCGTGGCGAACGCCAGCGAGGCGGGGTCGAGGCGGACCTTGGCGTACGCCAGGTCGTCGTCGTTGACCAGGACCAGGTCCGGCCGCCGGGTGCCGACGAGCTCGGGCACCGGCGTGCTGGCGCCGTCCACGTCGAGCTCGACACGTGCGGTGCGCACCAGCCGTCCCGTGGCGTCGTCCAGGTCGTAGCCGCTGACCGCGAGCCGGTGCGGTCGCTGCACCGGGTGGGTGGACGGCACCTCCTGGAGCACCGCCGCCGAGGTGATCACTCCCGCGTCGTCCACCTCGACCGCCGGGCGCAGGAGGGTCACGCCGGCCTGCTCGAGCCACAGCTGCGACCACGCGGTCAGGTCACGGCCGCTCGTCGTCTCCAGCTCGGTCAGCAGGTCGCGCAGCCGGGTGTTGCCGAAGGCGTGCCGCTGGAAGTACGCCCGGACGCCGGCGTCGAACTCCTCCTCGCCGACCCACGCGACGAGCTGGCGCAGCACGCTGGCGCCCTTGGCGTAGGTGATCCCGTCGAAGTTGACCTCCACGTCCTCCAGGTCGCGGATGTCGGCGGCGATCGGGTGCGTGGAGGGCAGCTGGTCCTGCCGGTAGGCCCAGCTCTTCTCCATCGAGGAGAACGTGGTCCACGCACTGGTCCACGGGGTGACGTTCGCCGTCGCGCGGGTGGACTGGAACTCCGCGAACGACTCGTTGAGCCACAGGTCGTCCCACCACTGCATGGTGACCAGGTCGCCGAACCACATGTGCGCGAGCTCGTGCAGGATCGTCACCGCGCGGCGCTCGACGGTCGCGTCCGGCACCTTGGA
>DAIDJQ010000043.1 GCA_027451305.1 Cellulomonas sp. | reverse complement strand
CGCCCCGTGGTGCCCGCCTGCCGCACTCGTGCTCGGCCACCTGGCGGCCGCTGCGTGCTGGTGGGTGGCCGCCGTCGCACGGGTCGCCGCGACCGCGCCCGGGGCGCAGCTCGCCTGGGCGCCGGGGGCGGGCGGCATCGTCGCGCTCGTCACCGCCTCGGTCGCGGCGGCCGGTCTGCTGCTCGTCCGGCGCGACCGGCGCTCCGCACCCGTTCGCCGACGCCGAGGCTGACCCGTGCCGTCTCACCGAGGCGCCGCCGCGACCCGAGGCCCGAGGCGCCCGGTTCGGGGCCTTGCCCCCTGAGCCCCGTCCACCGCAGCGGCTGGCATCACGACCGGTCGCGACCGTCGGGGAGCGCGGCACGGCATGGAGGGCTCCGTGTCGGAGCCGTCTGGCAGGCTAGGGCTCGTGCCGAGTCCTCGCCGTTCGTCGGGCCGCCCTGCGAGCTCAGGGCCGGGCTGGGAGGACGCGCCGGTGGCGCCGGTGGTGCTGGTGCAGGGAGCCGAGGCGCTTCTCGCGGAGCGCGCGGTGGGGCGCATCCTCGAGCAGGTCCGGGCCGCCACGCCGGACGTCGCCGTCGAGCGGGTCGACGCGGCTGAGTACACGCCGGGAGCCCTGACCGTGCTCACCAGCCCGAGCCTCTTCGCGGAGGACAAGGTGGTGGTGGTCGAGGGACTCGAACGGGCGTCCGACGAGCTGCTGGCGGACGCCGTGGCGTACGTGGCGGCCCCGCTCGGGTCCGTCGTCGTGATCCTCCGGCACGCGGGCGGTGCGCGGGGCAAGCGCCTGCTCGAGGCCTGCAAGGCGGCTGCCGTCCCTACCGTGACGGCCGAGCCGATGAGGTCGGACTCCGACAAGGTGGCGTTCGCCGCAGCCGAGCTGCGTCGCGCGGGACGCCGCGCTGATGCCGCTGCCCTCCGCGCACTGGTCGACGCAGTCGGCTCGGACCTGCGCGAGCTGTCGGCCGCCTGCGCGCAGCTCGTGTCCGACACCCGTGGTCTCATCGGCGCCGAGACGGTCGAGCGCTACCACGGCGGCCGAGTGGAGGCCACCGGCTTCCAGGTGGCCGACGCAGCCGTCGTCGGAGACGCCGGTCGCGCGGTCGCACTGCTGCGGCACGCCCTCGCCACCGGACTGGATCCGGTCCCGGTCGTCGCTGCCCTCGCCGCCCGCCTCCGGGTGCTCGCGAAGGTCGGAGCGGTCCGCAGCCACGGTGCCGCTGCCGCGCGTGAGCTCGGGCTCGCGCCGTGGCAGGTGGACCGAGCCGCCACCGAGCTGCGGCGCTGGACTCCGGAAGGTCTCGCCACCGCGATCGGAGCCGTCGCGCAGGCGGATGCCGAGGTCAAGGGCGAGGGCCGCGACGCGGAGTTCGCCGTGGAGCGCGCGGTGCTCCGGATAGCAGCTGCCGTCCGCCGCTGACGGAGGTCCGGGTCGGCTCAGCCGGCCCGCGTCGAGGCTGCGCCGAGCGCGTCGCCCTGCAGGAACTCGAAACCGAGGTCGGTCACGTACGAGACCAGACCGGTGTCTGCGACGCGTTCCGCCACCAGTCGGGCACCGAACGCCCGGGCGTCGTCGAGCGCCCCGGCCGGCAGCCTCGGCAGGTCCCGGCAGTCGACCTTGACGAAGTCTGCGAACGGCAGCATCGCCAGCTGGTCGGCCGACGCGGTGTAGTCGTCCACCGCGATGCGATAGCCGCCCGCACGCAGCCTGCGCAGGCCGAGCAGAACCCCGACGTCCGCAGGCACCGTCTCCACCACCTCGAGGACGAGCCGTCGGTTCGGCGGCGGTAGCGGGCGCTCACGGATCAAGAAGGAGCGCGTCACGTTGACGAAGGCGAGCGCGGCAGACGTGCGCGCGCCGTTGCCGGCGGAGATCGCGCTGCCGGGGGTCGTGCGCCCGAAGACCGTGCCACCAAAGACCGTGCCACCTAAGCCCGTGCCGCCGAAGACCGTGCGCAGGACCGAGGCGGACGCCTCGTCCTGCCGCGCAGCAGCCCAGCCGTCCACCCCCGCCGGCCGGCCGGAGCGCGACCGGTAGAGGTACTCGTGGCCCAGCAGTACTCCGTTCGTGTCCCAGATCGGCTGCAGGGCCACAGGCAGCCGCTGCGTCGGGACGGCCCGCTGCCGCATCAGCCTGCGGCTCGGGTGCTCGACTCCGGCGGTCACGTCGGATGAGAGGCGCACCCCGCAGGATCGTGACGCGGGTTGCCCCGTTCGGCCTAAGAGGCCGTCATGGGGGTGCCGGGATGCGGCGTCAGTGCACGGGAGACGTCAACGACGAGAGCGGGAAAGACTCACGGGAGCACGGGCCGGGCGTCGGCCCGGTCGAGCACGCCGGCGCGCTCGAGAAGGTTGCCCTGGAACAGCGTCACCCCGAGCTCGCGGGCGTGCTCGAGCTGCTCGAGGCACTCGACGTACTCCCCGACGACGAGCGCGCCGTACGACCGCGCGGCGCGGACCACCGGCCTTCCCTCGACGTCGAGGTCGCGCACGTCGATCTTGACGAAGTCGGCGAGGGGGAGAAGCTGACGCTGCTCCGGGAGGTTCGTGAAATTCGGCAGTGCGATACGGAAGCCTTGGGACCGCAACCGTTGGATTCCCGCGAGCACCTCGGGGTCGACGACGTCGTTCACCTCGATGACCAGCCGGTCCGGCCGGTGCGGGAGCTGCAGATCCCCGACCAGATAAGCCCGGGGACACCGGACGAAGAGGAGCTTGCCTTGTGCGACATCTTCAAGGCCGGTCCGGCCGAAGGTCGCAGCCAGGACGTGCGCCGTGGCCCGCTCGTGATCACGCGGACCCCAGGCCGAGACGCTCTCCGGGTGGTGGCCCGGCGACCGGAACGACAGCTGGTAGGCGAACGTGCGGCTGTGCTCGGTGAAGATGCCCTGCCGCGCCACGAGCACCGGGGTCCGCGCGACGTGCCGGTCCCACTCGTCCCGCAGCTGCGGAGGTATCGCTTCGTCGACCGCGGCGCCCAGCCAGGACAGGCTGTCGTCGCTCTCGCGCGTCATGCGGTTCATGACACCACAAGTGGGGCCGGCAGACCCGTTCCGGTGAGGGTGGATTTTGTGTCGGTGTGAGGCAGCTCGAGGACGCGTCGCCCGAGAAGTGCCGACACGCCCGAAAGGTACCAACGAGTACGGGACATCGGGACCCGTCAGTGTGATGATAGGAATGACCGATCGCACAACCATCATGACAGGAGCCCGTCATGTCCCGTGTCGCCAAGACCATCACCGCCACGCTCGCCCTTCTCGCTCTTCTCGGGCTCAGCGCACCGCAGGTTGCGCCCGGCTCGTCCACCGCAGGTGGTGCCATCGGTTGCTGCAAGCTGTTCTGAACGTTGCCGGCGGGGGCGGTTGCACGGCGCTTTTCAGTGCCACGGATTTGACCCGCTGTCGAGAGTGTCGGCCACCAAGGTCACAGGTAGAGTGACTTGGCATGACGACCATCGCTGACCGCGTGCGGGAAGCGCGACTGGCCGCGGGCCTGTCCCAGACCGCCCTCGCCGGCAACGCGTTCTCGCCCAGCTACATCTCGCTCATCGAGTCGGGGCACCGCGAGCCGACCGACTCGGCGCTGTCGGTGCTGGCGGAGCGGCTGGGTACCACGCTGGAGTTCCTCAAGCACGGTGAGGAAGGCCCCAACGAGGCGCGGATACGCCTTGAGCTCAGCTACGCCAAGCTTGACCTCGCGAGCGGAAACGCCGAGGGTGCCAAGGCTCGGCTCGAATCCCTCGACCTCAGCCTGGTGACCCCAGTCCTCCGTGTGGAGTCCCTCACCCAGCTGGCTCGGGCGCACGAGCAGCTCGGAGACCTCGAAGGTGCCGTCGAGCTGCTGGAGCCGTTGCACACCGAGGAACGTGCGCGCGGTCACCACCTCGAGGCTGCACGCCTGGCCAACTCGCTCGTCGTCTCGTACCTCGAGGCCGGTGACCTGCACCGCAGCGTCGAGGTGGGCGAGGCGGCCCTCGACGATCTCACCCGGCAGGACCTGGTCGGCACGGACGAGCACCTGAGGCTCGGTTCGACGGTGCTGTGGTCCTACGTGGAACGCGGCGACCTGCTGTACGCGACGCACCGGGCTGCGGAGCTGATCCGGCTCGCCGAGTCGCTCGGTTCACCGCGCGGGCGCGGGTCCGTCTACTGGAACGCCGCCCTGATCGCCGAGGAGCGCCGGGACTACGTCCTGGCGCAGCAGTACACGGAGCGGGCGCTGGCTCTGCTCTCCGAGGGGGAGCCCGATCGCGACCTGCCCCGTCTCCGCCTCAACTACGCGTGGTTGCTGCTGCGCTCGGAGCCGCCCGAGCCTGCGTCGGCGTTGGAGCAGATCGCCCGGGCCGCTCGCGACCTCGAGGTGCTCGGTTCGACGGTCGAGCTCGCGGCGATGGACGTGGAGACCTCCCGGGCCCACCTGCTCCTCGGTGACCCGGTCATGGCGGAGGAGCAGGCGCGGCACGCGATCGAGAGGCTGGGGTCCGCCCCGCGGCTCGAGTCCGCGGTGGCGCACTTGGCGCTCGGCGACGCCCTGCACGCGCTCGGCCGTGCCGAGGAAGCAGCGGCGGCGTACCAGTGGGCCGCTGACGTGCTGAGCATGATGTCGGCCTCGCGGCAGTCGGCTGCGGCTTGGCGGGACCTCGGTGACCGGTACCGCGCCCACGGGGATCAGGACGCCGCGGCCACGGCGTACGACCGTGCACTGGCAGAGGCCGGCTTCCGCAGCACGCTGCCGGTGGGCGGTTGGCAGGTCTGGGCCCGATAGGCGAACGGCGTCGTCGGCCGGCCGCCGGGAGGGCGGCGACCGTCCCCGACGCCGGTTCGTCGACAGGAGGCCGGGTCGCTGCCCGATCCTCGGACGGGGAGCGAAGACGCGAAGAGGGTGCCACCCCGACGGGGTGGCACCCTCTTCGCGTGATGCCAGGAACGTTCGCGTCACCGCACGGACCCGCAGCTGTGAGACGGCGGGGGATCCCTACGGATCAGCCGATCGAGCGGCGGCGCGGCCGCCGACGTCGATCTGCTTCAGAGCGCGTTGACGGTCTTCGCCAGCGCCGACTTCTTGTTGGCGGCCTGGTTGGCGTGGATGACGCCCTTGGAGACGGCCTTGTCGAGCTTGCGCGACGCGGTGACCAGCGCCTCGCCGGCCTTCTCCTTGTCGCCGCCGGCGACGGCCTCGCGGACGCGCCGGACGTACGTCTTGAGCTCGGACTTCACGGCCTTGTTCCGCATCCGGGCCTTCTCGTTGGTGCGGATGCGCTTGATCTGAGACTTGATGTTTGCCACGTGTGGACTCTCTGGTGTTCGCCGAAGCGGTCTGACAGGTCGTGAGGGCGGACCGGCTCCGGGACCGAGGCGGTGGGGGCGCCCGTGTGGAGGAGCTGGACCAAGCAGCGCAGACGTGCCGACGCAGGTCGCCGGCGGGATCGTGCTCCGCCGACACGGACCCGGCCGGGCACGCGAGCGACCATGGTATCAGCCTCGCCGGGTGGTCATCGATCGCGTGACCTGGTCGAACACCGCACGCGGCAGCACGGCGCCCTCCCGCCGGACCTTCGCCGGGTCGATGCGGAGCACCCGGTCGAGGCGCACCTCGCTCGGTCTGCGCTGCGGGTCCCACGCGCCGGTGCCGATGTCCAGCCACTGGCGGCTGACTGCTCCTGCCCGGACGTCGCCGCCGCCGGCATGGTCCTTGCTGGTCAGCATGAGGGCGAGCAGCCAGGGGCCGTCGCGACCGACGAGCAGGACGGGCCGGTCCTTGCCTCGGCTCGGGTCCTCCTCGAACGGCACCCAGGTCCACACCACCTCGCCCGGGTCGGGATCGCCGTCGAGGTGCGGCGAGTAGCGGATGTGTGCGGGGCCGCGGTAGTCCGGCGGCGCCCCGTGCGGACTCGTCGTGGTCGCGGGTGTCGCGGGTGGAGCGCTCCTCCGCGGCGGCGCGTCGTCGTGCACCGGCCCCCGCAGGCGCCACGGCTGCAGGATCGTCCGCCACCACGACATGCGGGCACCCTAGCCAGGAGGCGCCGTAACGCGGGCGAGACATGTGCGGGTTAGCCTCCGGCCATGGCGGACCTGTTCGACGGTTACCCGGCTGGACGGGCCTGGGACGAGATGCTCGGTGACGGCAGCGTGCACCCGGCCTACCGACAGGTGCACTCAGCCCTGGCCGGGCTCTCGGCAGGCGAGCTTCGGGCCCGCGCCGAGTCGTTGGCTCGCTCCTACCTCAAGCAGGGTGTGACCTTCGACTTCGCAGGCGAGGAGCGACCGTTCCCGATCGACGTCGTCCCCCGCGTCCTGACCGACGCGGACTGGGAGCACGTCTCACCGGGAGTGGTGCAACGGGTGCGGGCGCTCGAAGCCTTCCTCGCGGACGTGTACGGGGAGCAGCGGGCGGTCCGGGACGGGGTGATCCCACGCTCGGTGATCGTCTCCTCGCACAACTTCTCGCGAGCGGCGTTCGGGGTCGTGCCGGCCAATGGCGTGCGGGTGCACGTGGCCGGTATCGACCTGGTGCGGGACGCGGCCGGCGGCTGGCGGGTGCTCGAGGACAACGTGCGGGTGCCGAGCGGCGTGAGCTACGTGCTGTCCAACCGCCGGTCGATGGCGCAGACGTTCCCCGAGCTGTTCGCGGCGCTGCGGATCCGGCCGGTCGCGGACTACCCGCGGCGGCTGCTCGCGGCGCTCACAGCAGCGGCCCCCGCGGGGGTGGACGACCCGACGGTCGTCGTCCTGACGCCCGGCGTCTACAACAGCGCGTACTTCGAGCACACGCTGCTCGCCCGCACGATGGGTGTCGAGCTGGTGGAGGGGCGTGACCTCTTCTGCGCGGGTGGTCGCGTGTGGATGCGCACCACTCAGGGACGGCGGCGGGGGGACGTGATCTACCGACGGGTGGACGACGAGTTCCTCGACCCGGTGGTGTTCCGGTCCGACTCGATGCTCGGCTGCCCCGGCCTGATGGCCTGCGCCCGCAACGGGACGGTCACGCTCGCCAACGCGGTGGGCAACGGCGTGGCGGACGACAAGCTGGTCTACACGTTCGTGCCCGACCTGATCCGGTACTACCTGTCGGAGGAGCCGATCCTGGCGAACGTCGACACATGGCGGCTCGAGGACCCCGGCGCGCTCGAGGAGGTGCTGGACCGCCTCGACGAGCTGGTGGTCAAGCCCGTCGACGGGTCCGGCGGCAAGGGCATCGTCGTCGGGCCGGCGGCGTCACGGACCGAGCTGGACGCGCTGCGCACCCGGCTGCTGGAAGACCCGCGCGGTTGGATCGCGCAGCCGGTGATCCAGCTCTCGACCGTCCCGACGCTCGTCGAGGACGGGCTGCGACCGCGGCACGTGGACCTGCGGCCCTTCGCGGTGAACGACGGCGAGTCGGTGTTCGTGCTCCCCGGCGGTCTGACGCGCGTCGCCCTCCCGGAGGGGCAGCTGGTGGTCAACTCCTCGCAGGGCGGCGGGTCGAAGGACACCTGGGTGCTCGGTCACGCCACGGCCCGCCGTCCACGGGCCGCCCACCAGGTGCTGCCGCAGTCGGTGCCCAAGGACTCGTCCGTCCCGATCGACGGGGGTCCGGACGACCTGCGCGGGCAGGTCATGCAGCAGCAGCAGCTGCGTGCCACGGGGGGTGCGACGTGCTGAGCCGCATCGCGGAGTCGCTGTTCTGGATCGGTCGCTACGTGGAGCGCGCCGACGACACCGCGCGGCTGCTCGACGTCCACGTGCAGCTTCTGGCCGAGGACCCGTGGGCCGAGGAGGACCTGGCGTGCCGGTCGCTGCTGTCCGTGATGGACCGCCCGATGCCGCCCGAGGACGACGAGGTCGGCCGCGAGCACGTGCTCGCCGTCCTCGCGAACGACCGCTACGCGCCCTCGTCGGTGGCCGGCTCGCTGGTCGCCGCACGTGAGAACGCCCGCCGGGTGCGCGAGATCATCTCCACCGAGCTGTGGGAGTGCCTGAACGCGACCTGGTCGGCGCTCCCGACGCAGATGACCTCCGACCGGCCGCACGACTTCTTCACCTGGGTGCGGGAGCGGGCGGCGATGGTGGCCGGGATCATCGACTCCGCGCTCGCGCGCGACGAGACCTGGTACTTCATCGTGCTGGGCCGGTCCATCGAGCGCGCCGACATGACCGCGAGGCTGCTGACCACGCGGGCGCTCGCGGGGGCGGCCGGGCCCAGCTGGACGGCGCTGCTGCGGTCCTGCGGGGCGCACGAGGCCTTCCTGCGGACCTACCGCGGGGCGGTGTCCGACGAGCGGATGGCCGGTTTCCTGCTGACCGACCGACTGTTCCCGAGGTCCATCGTCCATGCGCTCAACCAGGCAGAGGCATGCCTGCACGGGCTCGAGCCGGTCGCCGACCGCGCCAGCATCGACGACGCACGCCGGCACATCGGGCACGTGCGGACCAGCCTCGAGTACCGGCCGCTGATCGAGGTCGTCGACGACCTGCCGAGACAGATGGAGCTGGTGCAGCGCGCCTGCTCGGCGGCGTCGGACGCCATCCGCAGCCGCTACTTCCCGACCGGCGCGACGACGACGTGGGTGGGTGAGCTGCTGTGAGCAGGCTGCGGATCGTGCACACGTCGACGTTCCGGTACCCGGCGCCGGTGCTCGCCTCGTACAACGAGGCTCGGATGACCCCCCTGACGCAGGCCGGCCAGACCGTGCTGTCCACGCACCTCGAGGTGCAGCCCAGCACCTGGTCGTCCGCGTTCCGGGACTACTGGGGCACGGCCGTCACAGCCTTCGAGGTGCTCGCGCCGCACCAGGTGCTCGCGATCACGGCCGAGCACCTGGTGGACGTCGTCCCGCGTCGGCCGCTGCGCGCAGAGGCCAGCTGGGAGGAGCTGCGCAGCAGCGAGGTGGTGGACAGCCTCGCCGAGCACCTCTCCGACACCTCCTCCACCGAGGTCCCGGAGGAGGTCGTCGCCCTCGCGCGGGACGCCGCCCGCGACCTGCCGCCGCTGCAGGCCGCCACGGCGATCAGCGAGGCCGTGCACGCCGCGATGGAGTACATCCCGGGGGTCACCACGGTGCACACGCCGGCAGCCGAGGCGTGGGCGGCACGCAAGGGCGTCTGCCAGGACCTCACCCATGTGGCCGTCGGGGCGCTGCACGCAGTGGGCATCCCCGCGCGGTACGTGTCGGGCTACCTCGACCCGAGGATCGACGGCGGGGTCGGGGAGACGGTGACCGGGGAGTCGCACGCCTGGCTGGAGTGCTGGGTGGGCGACTGGCTGGCCCTCGACCCGACGAACGTGCGCCCCGTGGAGGACCGGCACGTGGTGCTCGCCCGCGGGCGGTCCTACGAGGACGTGCCCCCGCTGCGCGGCATCTATGCCGGCGCCGCGACCCAGGAGCTCGTCGTCGCGGTGCACGTGACCCGGGAGGCGTGAGGCCGGGACCTCGTTGCTCGACGGGCATGGGACGATGAGACCTGCCCTGTCCGCCCGTCCGTGGAGCCCAGACCCCGCCGTGTCCCCGATCCCCAGCACTGCCGCCGCGGCGCGCATCCGCCCCGCGGCGACCCCGCCGGAGCTGCTGCGCAACTTCTGCATCATCGCGCACATCGACCACGGCAAGTCCACGCTGGCCGACCGGATGCTCCAGCTCACCGGCGTCGTGGACGCGCGGGCCATGCGGGCGCAGTACCTGGACCGGATGGACATCGAGCGCGAGCGCGGGATCACCATCAAGTCGCAGGCGGTCCGCATGCCGTGGGCCGTCGAGGACGCTGCGGGTGAGCTGACCCCGTACGCCCTCAACATGATCGACACCCCGGGGCACGTCGACTTCACCTACGAGGTCTCCCGGTCGCTCGCGGCGTGCGAGGGGGCCGTGCTGCTCGTCGACGCCGCGCAGGGCATCGAGGCGCAGACGCTGGCCAACCTGTACCTCGCGCTGGAGAACGACCTGGCGATCATCCCGGTGCTGAACAAGATCGACCTGCCGGCCGCGCAGCCGGAGAAGTATGCCGAGGAGCTGGCGCACCTGATCGGCGGCCGGCCCGAGGACTGCATGCGGGTGTCGGGGAAGACGGGCGAGGGGGTGCGCGAGCTGCTCGACCGGATCGTCGAGCAGGTGCCGCACCCGCGGGGCGACGCGGACGCGCCGGCCCGGGCGATGATCTTCGACTCGGTGTACGACACCTACCGCGGCGTGGTGACCTACGTGCGCGTGGTGGACGGGCACCTGGACCCACGTGAGCGGATCGTCATGATGTCCACGCACGCCACCCATGAGCTGCTGGAGATCGGCGTGATCTCGCCCGAGCCGGTACCGACCAGCGGTCTGGGTGCGGGCGAGGTGGGCTACCTGATCACCGGCGTGAAGGACGTGCGCCAGTCCAAGGTGGGCGACACGGTGACCAACGCGGCACATCCCGCGACCGAGTCGTTGGGCGAGTACCGCGACCCGAAGCCGATGGTGTTCTCGGGGCTGTACCCGCTCGACGGGACGGACTACCCGAACCTGCGTGACGCTCTCGACAAGCTGAAGCTCAACGACGCCGCGCTGCACTACGAGCCCGAGACGTCGGTGGCGCTCGGCTTCGGCTTCCGCGTCGGGTTCCTCGGCCTGCTGCACCTGGAGATCGTCCGCGAACGGCTGGAGCGCGAGTTCGACCTCGAGCTGATCTCCACGGCGCCCAACGTCGAGTACGACGTGACGATGGAGGACCGGTCCGAGATCCGGGTCACCAACCCCAGCGAGTTCCCCGGCGGCAAGATCCGCGAGGTGCGCGAGCCGGTGGTGACGTCCACCGTGCTGGCCCCGAGCGAGTTCGTCGGCACGATCATGGAGCTGTGCCAGTCCCGCCGCGGTGAGCTGCTGGGCATGGACTACCTGTCCGAGGACCGTGTCGAGCTGCGCTACCGGCTGCCGCTGGCGGAGATCGTCTTCGACTTCTTCGACGCCCTGAAGTCACGGACCCGCGGGTACGCGAGCCTCGACTACGAGCCGGCGGGCGAGCAGGCGGCAGACCTGGTCAAGGTCGACATCCTCCTGCAGGGCGAGCAGGTGGACGCGTTCAGCGCGATCGTGCACAAGGACAAGGCGTACGCGTACGGGGTCTCGATGGCGTCGAAGCTGCGGGAGCTGATCCCGCGGCAGCAGTTCGAGGTGCCGATCCAGGCGGCGATCGGCTCCCGCGTGATCGCGCGCGAGACCATCCGCGCCATGCGCAAGGACGTGCTCGCCAAGTGCTATGGCGGTGACATCACCCGCAAGCGCAAGCTGCTGGAGAAGCAGAAGGAGGGCAAGAAGCGGATGAAGACGATCGGACGGGTCGACGTGCCGCAGGAGGCCTTCATCGCCGCACTGTCCTCCGAGGCGGCCCCGTCCACCGCCAAGGACGCGAAGGACGCGAAGCGCAAGTGAGCCCGGCGCTGCCGGACGGCGACCCGGCACCCGAGGACGGCGCCCTGCCGGCGTCCGCTGCGACCGATGCGGATCGGCGTCGGTTCGGGGTGTACGTCCACGTGCCGTTCTGCACCGTGCGGTGCGGGTACTGCGACTTCAACACGTACACGTCGGCCGAGCTCGGCGGCGGTGCGAGCCAGGCGGCGTACGCCGGCACGGCGGTGGCGGAGCTGGCGCTGGCCCGGCGGGTGCTCGACGACGTCGGCGTCCCGCCCCGGGCGGTGTCGACGGTGTTCGTCGGGGGAGGCACGCCGACCGTGCTGCCGGCGGCCGACCTGGGGGCGATGCTCGGCGCGGTGCGCGGTGCCTGGGGACTGGCCGACGGTGCCGAGGTGACCACGGAGGCGAACCCGGACTCTGTCACGGCGGGCTCGCTGGCGGCGCTGGCGGCCGCCGGCTTCACCAGGGTCTCGTTCGGCATGCAGTCGGCGGTGCCCCACGTGCTGGCGACGCTCGACCGGACCCATGACCCGCGGCGGATCCCGGACGTGGTCCGGTGGGCGCGGGACGTCGGGCTGCGCGTCTCGCTCGACCTCATCTACGGCACGCCCGGCGAGTCGGTGGACGACTGGCGCCGGTCGCTCGACACGGCTCTGGCCACGGGGGTGGACCACGTGTCCGCGTACGCCCTGGTGGTGGAGCAGGGCACCCGCATGGGTGCGCGCGTGCGGCGCGGTGAGCTGCCGCTGCCCGACGAGGACGACCAGGCGACCAAGTACGAGCTTGCCGACGCAGCGTTCGAGGCGGCCGGCCTGCACTGGTACGAGGTCAGCAACTGGGCGCGCACGGACCAGGACACGAGCCGCCACAACCTCGGGTACTGGCGGGGTGACGACTGGTGGGGGGTCGGCCCCGGAGCCCACTCGCACGTCGGCGGGGTGCGGTGGTGGAACGTGAAGCACCCGCGGGCGTACGCCGACCGGCTGGCGGCGGGGCTCTCGCCGGCCGCGGGTCGAGAGGTGCTCGACGAGGACACCCGCGAGCTGGAGCAGATCATGCTCGGCGTGCGGCTCGCGACCGGGCTGCCGGTGACCGAGCTGCCGACGCGCGCCCGTGAACGGGTCGCAGGGCTGGTGGCCGACGGGCTGGTGGAGCCGTCGATCGCCCTCGGGGTGGACGGGCCGCGTCGGCTGGTGCTGACGCTGCGGGGCCGGCTGCTGGCCGATGCGGTGGTGCGCACGCTCGTCGGCTGACGGTGCACGGCACGCGAGGTCGTTTCGACCTGCAGGGGCGGCCAGCGCGCAGCTCACGACGGTGCCCGGTGCGACGGTCCGCGCAGACGCGGGAAGGCCGGAGCCTCGAGAGCTCCGGCCTTCACGAGAAGGTCCCGCCGATCGCGTGGTCAGCGGGTGTCGGTCACTTGATGACGCGCCAGCTGAACGGGTAGCGGTAGGCATCGCCGCGGTTGGCGGCTACAGCCCCGAGGACCATGAAGACCGGGACGGCCAGGAACGCGAGCCACAGGATCGCTCCGATCCCTGCGGTGACCGCGGCGAGGATCGCGATGACGATGCCGCCGACGAAGCCGGCGATCCACGCCGTGATCTGGAAGTTCAGGGCCTCGGTGACCTGGTCCCGGACGAACGGCCCGCGGTCCTTGTAGACGATGTAGATGACGAAGGTCGCGATGATGCTGAGGAACCCGCTGAGGTGCGCGAGGGTGGCCCACAGCCGCTCGTCGCTCGGGCTCAGCGGTGCCGCGTACACCGGCTGACCGTACGGCGGCGGGGTGGGTCCGTACCCGGGCGGCGTCTGGCCGTAGCCGGGGGGCGGTGCCTGCCCGTATCCGGGCGCCTGGTAGGCAGGCGGGGTCTGCGGCGGGGTGGGGGAGTCCGGAGGCGGGTAGGCCCCGGGGTCCGGGGTGCCCTCGGGAGGGTTCGTGGTCATCGTTCCAGCTCTCTCGTCGGGGGTCGCGGGCCGCGTCGGACGCGGCCTTGCGCCGACAGTAGCGCCGGGCACCAGCCCTGTGTGGGCGCCATGGAGGTCGGTCTCGTCGACGCGGGGCGGTACCCGGACGGGGCCGAGCCGACGTGCTCCCGCGCTGGTCACGCCGTGACGAAGTCGATGAGCTCCTCGACGCGGCCGAGCAGGCTCGGCTCGAGGTCGGCGTAGGACCGGACGCTGCGCAGGATGCGCTGCCAGGCGCGGGCCACGTCACCCTGGTCGGCCGCGGGCCAGCCGAGCTCGCGGAGGATCCCCAGCTTCCACTCGGTGCCACGCTCGATCGTGGGCCACCGTTCCAGGCCGAGGCGTTGCGGCTGGACGGCCTGCCACACGTCGACGTAGGGGTGGCCGAGCACCAGCACGCTGCCCCGGGGGCCGCAGCGACGGGCCTCGAGAGCGATCCGCTCCTCCTTGGAGCCGGGCACGAGGTGGTCGACGAGCACCCCGACCCGGCGTCGTGCGTCCGGCGCGAAGTCCCGGAGACGGTCCACCAGGTTGTCCACCCCGTCGAGCAGCTCGACGACGACTCCCTCGACGCGCAGGTCGTCCCCCCAGACCTTCTCGACGAGCTCCGCGTCGTGCCGGCCCTCCACCCAGATCCGGCTTCCGCGCGCGACACGTGCCTGCGCTCCGACCCAAGCGCGGGAGCCGGAGGCGGTGCGCTGCGGGCCGGCCGGTGCCCTCGTCGCGACGGGGGCGGTGAGCGTCACCGGCTCGCCGTCGACCCAGAACCCGGGCCCGAGCCCGAAGGTGCGGGTGCGGCCGCGACGGTCCTCGAGCACCACCACGTGCTGCCCGCCCGACTTCTCCACGCGGACGACGGCGCCGACCCAGCCGGTCTCCACGTCCTCGACCACGAGCCCTGTCTCGGCGGCGCAGGGACGCGATCGCGGTGCGGAACGGTGCGGCGCGGCCTGGGTCCCGGCGAGCACGTCGCGGCCGTAGCGGTCCTCGGTCACCCGGGCACTGTAGGGGTAGGACGACCCCGCCTCCGCGACCCTCGCGCGGGGTTGCGTAGAATTGGCACTCGGACCTGGCGAGTGCTACTGAACGAGGTGCCGCAGGGACGAGTCCTCGCCGCCGGCCGGGTCCCGGGCGGGTCGACGACGGCTCCATGATGGTTCGCAGAGGGTGGGAGGGACGTATGAGCAGCGACGACCGACGCCTCGACGTCCTGCGCGCCATCATCGAGGACTACGTGGCCACCCGGGAGCCGGTCGGCTCGCGCGCGCTCTCCGAGCGGCACCACCTGGGGGTGTCGCCCGCCACGATCCGCAACGACATGGCGGCGCTCGAGGAGGCCGGCCTGATCGTCCAGCCGCACACCTCGGCAGGGCGCGTTCCGACGGACATGGGCTACCGGCAGTTCGTCGACCGGCTGGCCGAGGTGAAGCCCCTCTCGCTGGCGGAGCGGCGCGCGATCAGTGCGCTGCTCGAGCAGGCGGTGGACCTGGACGACGTGATCGACCGGGCCGTCCGGCTGCTGGCGCAGCTGACGCAGCAGGTCGCGGTGGTGCAGTACCCGTCGCTGCGCCGGTCGGCGCTGCGACACGTCGAGCTGGTGCCCGTCGGTGCCCGTCACCTGCTCGTCGTGATCATCACCACCACGGGCCGCGTGGAGCAGCGCACGGTCGAGCTCGCGGAGGACCTGGACGAGGACCTCGTCAGCCGCCTGCGGGTGCGGCTCAACGTCGCGCTCGCCGGGCTGCGCCTCGCCGAGCTCGACCGCGCGCTGGAGAACCTCGTCACGGAGCTCGGTCCAGCCGGTTCGGCCCTCGTCCGGATCGTCGTGGCTGCGGTGACGGAGACCCTCGCGCAGGAGAGCGAGGAGCGCGTGGTGGTCGCGGGCACCGCGAACCTCGCCCGGACCGCTGGCGCGGACTTCAGCAGGACGATCGGGCCGGTGCTCGAGGCGCTCGAGGAGCAGGTGGTGCTGCTGCGCCTGCTCGCGGAGATGGCCGAGGACCACACCGTGGTCGCCGTACGGATCGGCCGGGAGACCCAGCATGCCGGTCTCTCCGAGACGAGCTTCGTGACCAGCGGGTACGGCGGTGACGGCGCCGGGGTGGCGCGGGTGGGTGCCGTCGGGCCGCTGCGCATGGACTACCCGGGCACGATGGCTGCCGTACGTGCGGTCGCCCGGTACCTCACCAGGATCCTGGCCGGCTGACCGGCCGACGTCGAAGGAAGCGAGCACACCTGCTTGTGACGGACTACTACGAGATCCTCGGCGTGCCGCGGGACGCGACACCCGAGCAGATCAAGAAGGCCTACCGGCGGCTCGCGCGTGAGCTGCACCCGGATGTCGCCGGGAACGACCCGCAGTCCGAGGACCGCTTCAAGGACGTCTCGCGCGCCTACGACGTGCTGGGCAACGCCGACAAGCGCCGCGCCTACGACCTGGGGGGAGACCCCTCGGCCTCCGGCGGCATGGGCGGCGGCTTCGGGTTCCAGGACATCTTCGAGACGTTCTTCGGCGCGGCCACAGGTGCGGCGGCCCAGCGCGGACCCATCCCGCGGGCGCGCCGCGGTCAGGACGCCTTGGTGCGCCTCGACATCGACCTGTCCGAGGCGACGTTCGGATCGCACCGCGAGGTGCTGGTGGACACAGCCGTGGTGTGCCCCACCTGTCAGGGCAGCTGCTGCCGCCCTGGCACCTCGCCGAAGACCTGCGAGGTGTGCGGCGGTCGCGGCTCCGTGCAGCGGGTCGCCCGCTCGTTCCTCGGCCAGGTGATGACCACCCAGCCCTGCGCCGCCTGCCAGGGCTTCGGAACGGTGATCCCCGAGCCGTGCACGGAGTGTGCCGGTGAGGGCCGGGTCCGCTCCCGCCGCACCATCTCCGTCGACGTGCCTGCCGGGGTGGACACGGGGACGCGGATCAAGCTCACCGGCCAAGGTGAGGTGGGTCCTGCCGGCGGACCGTCCGGTGACCTGTACCTGGAGGTGCGCGAGCGCCGCCACGAGGTGTTCGTGCGGCGCGGGGACGACCTGCACGCGACGCTGCCCGTGCCGATGACGGCCGCGGCGCTGGGGACGGTGCTGACCCTCGACACGCTCGACGGCCCCCAGGAGGTGGACCTACGCCCCGGCACGCAGCCCGACCAGGAGGTGGTGCTCAAGGGGCTCGGCGTCGGCCACCTGCACATCGGCGGCCGTGGCGACCTGCACGTCCATGTCGACGTCCAGGTGCCGGTGGCGCTGGACGAGGAGCAGGCGGAGCTGCTGCGCCGGCTGGCCGCGTTGCGCGGGGAGGAACGTCCCGACGCGCGCCTCGCCGCCGCCAGCACCGGGAGGTTCGCCCGGCTGCGCGAGAAGCTCTCCGGACGATGAGCCGACCCGGTCGATGAGCGCTCCGGTGTTCCTGGCCGAGCCGGGCGCCCTGCGGGACGTCACGGTCGGCAGCTCCTACCTGCTCGACGGTGCCGAAGGGCGGCACGCCGGGGTGGTGCAGCGCCGCGGTGCCGGTGAGCGCGTCGACGTGGTGGACGGCGCCGGCGTGCGCCTCGTCGGCCGGGTGGAGCACGCCGGTCCCGACGGCGTGCGCCTGGAGGTGCTCGAGCTGCGCGCCGAACCGCGGAACCGGCCGACCCTGGTGCTCGCGCAGGCGCTCGCCAAGGGTGACCGGGACGAGCTGGCGATCGAGGCGGCCACGGAGCTGGGCGTCGACGCCGTGCTGCCATGGCAGGCGACGCGCTCCGTGGTGGTGTGGCGCGGTGACCGGGCGGCGAAGAGCCGCGCGCGCTGGCTCGGTACGGTGCGGGCGGCCACCAAGCAGGCGCGACGCTCGCGCGTGCCCGACGTCGCGCTCGCCGTCGACACCGCGGGGCTCGCCCGTCGGGTGGTCGGCGTGGTGGCGGCGGGGGGCAGCGCGCTCGTGCTGCACGAGGAGGCGGTGACCCCGTTGCGGACGGTTCTCGTGCCGCCGGACGGTGCCGACGCGGAGGTCCTCATCGTGGTCGGCCCCGAGGGCGGGATCGCGCCCGAGGAGCTCGAGCTGCTCGTCGCGTCCGGGGCGGTGCCCGTACGCCTGGGGCCGTGGGTGCTGCGCACCTCCACGGCAGGTCCGGCGGCGCTGGCGCTGCTGGCCGACCGGCTCGGCCGCTGGGGCTGATCCGCGCCGGACGAGCGGTCCGGCTGCGGCGGTGCTGAGCGGGCTCGTCGTCCGACGAGCCCGCGGGGGGCCGAGCCCAGCCCTGGCCCGACCCCCCGCGGGGACTCAGCGGGCGTCGCTCATGCTGCTGTCGATCGCCGCGCGACCTGCCTCGAGCCGGGCCACCGGCACGCGGAACGGAGAGCAGGACACGTAGTCCAGCCCGACGGAGTCGAAGAACCGGATGGACTCCGGGTCGCCGCCGTGCTCACCGCACACGCCGAGGTGAAGGTCCGGACGCGTGGCCCGGCCCTCGTCCACGGCGATCTTCACCAGCCGGCCGACGCCCTGGGTGTCGATCGTCTCGAACGGCGACACCGACAGCACACCGTTCGCCGTGTACTGCGCGAAGAACGCGCCCTCCACGTCGTCGCGGGAGAAGCCCCACGTGGTCTGCGTCAGGTCGTTGGTGCCGAAGGAGAAGAACGCCGCCTCCTCGGCGATTCGGCCGGCTGTCAGGGCGGCCCGCGGGAGCTCGATCATGCAGCCGATCGGCAGGTCGAGCGTGATGCCGTGCTTCGCGGCCACCTCGGCCATGATTTGCAGCGCCGAGTCGCGCACCAGGTGCAGCTCCTGGACCGATCCGATGAGCGGGACCATGATCTCGGCCCTCGGGCTGCCGCCGGCGGCCAGCCGAGCCGCCTGCGCCTCGCAGATCGCGCGGATCTGCAGCTCGAAGAGCCCCGGTATCACCAGGCCGAGCCGGACGCCGCGCAGCCCGAGCATCGGGTTGGCCTCGTGCATCCGCTCGACCGCGGCGAGCAGCTCGACGTCGTGCTCGTCGACCGCGCCGCGCTCCTTCGCGAGCGCCACCTTGACCGACAGGGCCGTCAGGTCCGGCAGGAACTCGTGCAGAGGCGGGTCGATCAGGCGGATCGTCGTCGGCAGGCCGTCCATGGCCTCGAAGATGTCCGTGAAGTCCTGCGTCTGGAGAGGCAGCAGCGCGTCGAGTGCGGCCTGCCGTTCGGCGTCGTCGCGGGCGAGCACGACGTGCTCCACGAGCACCCGCCGCTCGCCGAGGAACATGTGCTCGGTGCGGCACAGGCCGATGCCCTGGGCGCCCAGGTTGCGAGCCCGGATGGCGTCGTCGGCCGTGTCGGCGTTGGCCCGCACCTTGAGCCGACGGGCGCCGTCGGCGTGGGTGATGATGCGGTCGACCGCGCGCACCAGCTCGGCGGTGTCCTCGTCGGCGGCCTGGTCGAGGGCCGCCCCGAGACCGTGCTCGAGGTAGGTGCTCACCGGCGACGGCATCACGGGGACGTCGCCGAGGAAGACCTCGCCGGTGGTCCCGTCGATGGCGATGATCTCGCCCTCCGTGACGACGCGGCTCCCGCACGTGAACTGCCGGGCGACCGGGTCGACGACGAGCGACTCCGCCCCGACGACGGCCGTGCGGCCCATGCCGCGGGCGACGACGGCGGCGTGCGACGTCTTGCCGCCCCGCGCGGTCAGGATGCCGACCGACGCGATCATGCCGCCGAGGTCGTCGGGGTTGGTCTCGCGGCGGACCAGGATGACGTCCTTGCCGGCAGCGGCCCACTCCTCGGCGGTCTTGGAGTCGAAGACCGCCGCACCGACCGCCGCACCGGGCGACGCCGCCATGGCCTTGGTCAGCAGGGTGACGGACGAGCCGGCGGCGAACTGCGGGAATAGCAGCTGGGTGAGCTGGGCACCGGTCACGCGGGCCAGCGCCTCGTCCATCGTGATGAGGTGCTCGTCGACCAGCTGGGAGGCGATCCGGAACGCCGCCGGGGCGGTGCGCTTGCCGACGCGGGTCTGCAGCATCCACAGCTTGCCGTGCTCGATGGTGAACTCGATGTCGCACAGGTCGCGGTAGTGGGTCTCGAGCTGGCGCATCACGCGCTTGAGCTCGGTGTGCGCGTCGGGGTCGATCCGCTCGAGGTCGGCGAGCGACATCGTGTTGCGGATACCGGCCACCACGTCCTCGCCCTGGGCGTTGGCCAGGTAGTCGCCGTAGTCCCCGGTCTCGCCCGTGGACGGGTTCCGGGTGAACGCGACACCCGTGCCCGAGTCGGGGCCGAGGTTGCCGAAGACCATCGCGACGACGTTGACCGCGGTGCCCAGGTCGTCGGAGATCCGCTCCTTGCGCCGGTACAGCCGGGCCCGCTCCGTGCCCCACGAGCCGAAGACGGCGACGATCGCCAGGTCCAGCTGCTCGCGCGGGTGCTGCGGGAACTCGCGGCCGGTCTGCTCGAGGACGATCCGCTTGAACGTGCCGACCAGCTCGTGCAGCGCGTCGGCGTCCAGCTCGACGTCGGCGGTCACGCCCCGTGTGGCCTTCGCCTTGTCCAGTGCCTCGGCGAACAGCTCGCCGTCGATGCCCAGCACGGTGCGGCCGAACATCTGGATCAGCCGGCGGTACGAGTCCCAGGCGAACCGCTCGTTGTGGGCGAACTCGGCCAGGCCCCGCACGGAGGCGTCGTTGAGGCCGACGTTGAGGACGGTCTCCATCATCCCGGGCATCGAGAACTTGGCGCCCGACCGGACGGACACGAGCAACGGCTCGTGCACGTCGCCGAGCGTCCGGCCCATCGTGTCCTCGAGGTGACGCAGCGCCTGCGTGACCTCGACGCGCAGCTCGGGCGGTACGTCGCCGGACTTCATGTAGGCCCTGCAGGCCTCGGTGGTGATGGTGAACCCGGGCGGGACCGGGAGCCCGAGGCGGGTCATCTCGGCAAGGTTCGCGCCCTTGCCCCCCAGCAGGTCCTTCTGGTCCTTGTCGCCTTCGGTGAAGTCCTTCACGTACTTGGCCACGGTGGCACCTCCGCGTGCGCCGCCAGGCTCCATCGCCTGGCGTCCTCGCCCGTCAGTGTCGTCCTCCCACCTCAGGAGCGACAGGACCAACGACCCACCGTCAGGACCGGGGCCGCGACCGCGCCGCCGGGTAGGATCTCCTTGCCTGCCGGACCGATCGAAGGAGCGCACGGCGCACGCCGAGCACATGGCTCAACCCACTCCCGCCCAGCCCGTGCCGGGCACACCCGGCACGGCGCCCGTCGGCGCAGGCACCCCGGTGACCTCGACACCTCTCCAGCGCGGCCGGGCGGCCACCGCACCGGCTCGGGTGGAGCACCGGATCACCGTCCCTTCCCAGGTCCCGATGGTGGAGCTGCTGGGCCTGCGCGACGAGGTGCTGCGCGAGATCGAGACGGGCTTCAGCACCGTCGACGTGCACGTGCGGGGCAACGAGGTGACCCTGGCGGGCCCGGTCGGTGACGTCGCGCTCGTCGCCCGCCTGGTGGAGGAGCTCGTCGAGACGGTGGCCGCCGGGACGCCGCTGACGCCCGAGGTGGTGACCCGTTCGGTGGCGATGCTCACGGCCGCGTCGTCGGCGCGACCCGCTGACGTGCTCACCTTCAACATCCTCTCGAGCCGCGGCCGGGCGATCAGGCCCAAGACCGCCGGGCAGAAGGAGTACGTCGACGCCATCGACCGGCACACGCTGACGTTCGGCATCGGCCCCGCCGGCACCGGGAAGACGTACCTCGCGATGGCCAAGGCGGTGCAGGCGCTGCAGGCTCGCGCCGTCACGAGGATCGTGCTGACCAGGCCGGCCGTCGAGGCAGGGGAGCGGCTCGGGTTCCTCCCCGGCACCCTGGCGGAGAAGATCGACCCGTACCTGCGGCCGTTGTACGACGCGCTGCACGACATGGTGGACCCGGACTCGATCCCCCGGCTGCTCGACGCGGGGACCATCGAGGTGGCGCCCCTGGCGTACATGCGCGGCCGGACGCTCAACGACGCCTTCGTCATCCTCGACGAGGCGCAGAACACCTCCTCGGAGCAGATGAAGATGTTCCTCACCCGGCTGGGCTTCGGCTCCAGGGTCGTGGTGACCGGTGACGTCACCCAGGTGGACCTGCCGTCCGCCGCCACCTCCGGTCTGCGTCAGGCCGAGCAGGTGCTGCAGGGGGTGCCGGACGTCGCATTCTGCCGCCTCACGTCCTCGGACGTGGTCCGTCACCGCCTGGTGGGGGACATCATCGACGCCTACGCCCGTTGGGACTCCGCATGAGCATCGAGGTCAACAACGAGTCGGGCGTCGAGGTCGACGAGGCCGAGTTCGCGGCGCTGGCCCGGTACGTGCTCGACGAGATGCACGTGCACCCGCAGACGGACCTGTCCGTGCTGCTGGTCGACACCGACGTGATGTCCGACCTGCACGTGCGCTGGATGGACGAGCCGGGCCCGACCGACGTCCTGTCGTTCCCGATGGACGAGCTGCGCCCCGGGACGGACGGTGAGCCGACGCCGGCCGGTCTGCTCGGCGACGTCGTGCTGTGCCCGCAGGTCGCAGCCGAGCAGGCCCGGGCCGCGGGCCACTCGACGATCGAGGAGCTGTTGCTCCTCGAGACCCACGGGATCCTGCACCTGCTGGGCTACGACCACGCGGAGCCGGAGGAGGAGAAGGAGATGTTCGCCCTCCAGCGGCGTCTGCTGCTCACGTTCCTGGCAGACCGATGACCGGAGCACCCCTGGTGCTGCTGGGTGCCCTGGTGGTGCTCGGCATCACGCTGGCGGCGCTGCTGTCCGCCGGTGAGGTCGCGGTGATGCGCGTGACACGGGCGCAGGTGACGGAGCTGCTCGCGGTGCACCACCCGGCTGCCCCGACCGTGCAGCGGCTGGTGGCGCACCCGTCCAGGGCCGCCTCGGCGGCGGCCTTCGTCCGGCTGCTCGGCGAGATGACGGCGACAGTGAGCGTGACCCTGGGTGCAGCCGAGCTGGTGCGGCCCTGGTGGGCCGTGCTGCTGACGGCCTTCGCCGTCTGCGCGGCCATGGCGCTGGTGCTGGTACGGGTCAGTCCGCGCACCATCGGCCGCCGGCGGCCGGTGTCGACGCTCACGGCGCTGTCCGGGCTGCTGTGGGCGGTCACGACGGCCTTCGGCGGCGTGGGGCGGGCCGCCTCGGCGGGGCGCAGCACGCCCGAGCAGGACGAGGACGAGCTGCGGGACATGGTGCAGCGGGTGGCGGAGTCCGAGGTGATCGAGGACGAGGAGCGGGAGATGTTCCGCTCGGTGCTGCAGCTGGGTGACACGCTCACCCGCGAGGTGATGGTCCCGCGCACCGACATGGTGGTGACGGCCGAGGACACGCCGGTGCGCAAGGCGCTCGCGCTGCTCATGCGGTCCGGGTACTCGCGGGTGCCGGTGGTCGGGGAGTCGGTGGACGACGTGCGCGGGGTGCTGTACCTGAAGGACGTGGTGAGCCGGGTGGCGCCGGACCGTCCGAGGGACGCCGCCGACCTGGACCTGCCGGTGGGTCCGCTGGCGCGGCCCGCGGTGTTCGTGCCGGAGTCGAAGCCGGTGGACGACCTGCTGCGCGAGCTGCGGGACGGTGCGAGCCACATGGCGATGGTGGTCGACGAGTACGGCGGGATCGCCGGGCTGGTCACGATCGAGGACGCGCTGGAGGAGATCGTCGGTGAGCTGACCGACGAGCACGACCGCACCGCGCCGGCGGTCCAGGACCTCGGTGACGGTGTGTTCCGGGTGCCGGCGCGGATGGGCCGCGACGAGCTGGGCGAGCTGTTCGGGCTCGAGGTGGAGGACGAGGACGTGGACACCGCGGGCGGCCTGCTGGCCAAGGCGTTGGGCGAGGTGCCGCTGCCCGGCTCTGCAGGCGACATCCACGGGTTGCACCTGGTGGCGGACCGTGCCGAGGGTCGGCGGCGTCGGCTGGCCACGATGCTGGTGAGCCGCGCCGTCGAGGCGGCGGCGGGCGAGGGCACCGACGGCCGCACCGGCGCGGAGGCGGACCGATGAGCCACCGGTCCGGCTTCGCCTGCCTGATCGGCCGACCCAACGCGGGCAAGTCCACCCTGACGAACGCGCTCGTCGGGCAGAAGGTCGCCATCACCTCAGGGCGTCCGCAGACCACCCGCCACACCGTGCGCGGCATCGTCACCCGCCCCGACGCCCAGCTCGTCCTCGTGGACACGCCCGGGCTGCACCGGCCGCGCACACTGCTCGGCGAGCGCCTGAACGACCTGGTCAAGGACACGCTCGGGGAGGTCGACGTGATCGGCTTCTGCATGCCGGCGGACCAGGCGGTCGGGCCCGGGGACAGGTACATCGCCGCGGAGCTCGCCTCTCTCGGGCAGGGTCGCCGCCGGACCCCGGTGGTGGCGATCGCCACCAAGGCCGACCTCGTGGGCAAGGGCCGGCTCGCGGAGCACCTGATGGCGATCAGCCGGCTGGGTGAGTGGGAGGACGTGGTGCCCGTCTCGGCGCGTTCCGGGTACCAGATGGACGTGCTGGCCGACGTGCTCGTCGGGCACCTGCCGGAAGGTCCGGCGCTGTACCCGGACGGTGAGCTCACGGACGAGCCCGAGGCCGTCATGGTGGCGGAGCTGGTCCGCGAGGCGGCGCTCGAGGGCGTGCACGACGAGCTGCCGCACTCCCTGGCCGTCGTGGTGAACGAGATCGTGCCGCGTGGGACCGCCGGCAGGGACGACGTGCCGCTGCTCGACGTACGGGTGGACCTGTTCGTCGAGCGCGACTCGCAGAAGGCGATCGTGATCGGCAAGGGCGGCGCCCGGCTGCGGGACGTCGGCACCCAGGCGCGCCGGGAGATCGAGGCGCTGCTGGGCGCCCGGGTGTTCCTGGACCTGCACGTGCGGGTGGCGAAGGACTGGCAGCGCGATCCCAAGCAGCTCGGCCGGCTCGGGTTCTGAGTGTGAGCCCGCACCCGGTGACGGTCTTCCCGCGCAGCCGCGGTCGGAGCGGTGGTGGCGACGGCACGCGGCGGCCGCCGCATGCCGCGTCCCGTGCGGGGAACGTCTACCGCGTGCTGGCCTCCTCCGTCCTCGGCGTGCTGGTGCTCGCCGTGGTGGGAGCGGTCCTCGGACCGCAGTGGGACCCGACCCCGCTCACCCAGACGTTGCTGGTGCAGAGCCCCTCGACCGCCATCACAGGCGCGCCGGCGCTGCCCGTGTACCCGACACGCAGCGAGGTGGTGACGGTCCAGCTGGACGGCACCAGCGTGCAGGCGCAGATCACGGAGCCGGTGGGTGCGCCCGGGCCCAGGCCCGGCGTCGTGTTCATCCACGGCGCCGGTACCGGCAAGTTCTCCGTCGCCTTCAGGTCCCAGGTGGCCGCGCTGGCCAGCGCGGGCGTCGTCACGATGGTGCCGAACAAGCGGCTGGACACGTACAGCATCACCCACCGGGACTACGTCGCGATGGCGGCGGACTACGAGCGGTCGGTGGTGCTGCTGCGGTCCTACCCGGGTGTCGACCCCGCGCGGGTCGGCGTGTACGCAGAGAGCGAGGGGGGCTGGATCGCCCCCGTGATGGCGGCGAAGGACCCGAAGCTCGCGTTCGTCATGCTCGTGTCGTCGCCCGTCGTGCCGCCACGCCAGCAGGCCGCGTTCGCGAGTGACCAGTACCTGCGCAACACCGGCGTTCCGCACGGAGTGTTCCGCGCGATCCCACGGGCCGTCGGGATGACGCTGCCGGGCGGCTTCGAGTACGTCGACTTCGACGTGGAGCCGTACCAGGAGCGCATGACCCAGCCGGTCCTCGTGGTCTACGGCACGGGCGACGCCTCGATGCCGATCGTTCAGGGGGCGCAGCAGATCCTGTCCGACACGGCGAAGGCCGGGAACCACGCAGTCACCGTCCGCTACTACGCCGGCGCCGACCACGGGCTGCGCGTCTCCGGCGCCGTCTCACCCGTCTTCCTCCGGGACATCACCGGGTGGGTGCTCGGCCTGCCCGGCACGGCCACCGCCGCTCCGCAGGTCGCCGGCGACCAGCCCGTGCAGCTGTTCCTCGCGGGGCCTGTGCCCCAGCCCCAGCAGCTGCGCGACGGCAACGTGGTGCTCCTGGTGGTGCTCGGCGCCACCGGTCTGGTGGTGCTCGGCTGCCTGCTGGTGATCGGCCATCGGCTGCTCGAGTCGTGGCGGGTGCATCGGCGCCCGGGGAGCCGGCCGGCCGCTGCGCGGTGGCCGCCGGGCTACGCGAGGTATCTCGTGGCGTTCGGCGGCGGCGCGATCCTCACCGTCGCCGCCCTGGTCTGGTACCTGCTCTCCGTCGCGCGCCTCGCCCTGGACTACCAGCACAACACGGTGCTGGTGCAGGGCGGGTGGCTGGGCTTGCGGCTCGCGGGGGTGCTCGTCGTCGTGGCCGGCGTCCTCGCCACGCGGCGCGCACGGGCCGGTCGGGAGCAGGCGCCGAGCCCCGGTCCGGTCCGGACGGCCGCCACGTGGACGGTCGCGTCCGGCGGGCTGGTGCTGCTCGTCGTGCTCGCGTACTGGGGCGTGTACCAGCTCGGCGTCTGAGGTCCCGCTGGATCCGGTCGGAACGCGGATACCCTCGGCGCTCAGGTCGGCGTGGGCACGTGCCGATGTCATCGTGGGTTCTGTCACGTCGGCGGAGGTGCGGGGTGCGCACGTCATGGGGTTCGGCCAGCGACCGCGGCCGTGTGCGTGAGGTCAACGAGGACGCGCTGCTCGCCTGCCCGCCGGTGTTCCTGGTCGCGGACGGGATGGGTGGCCTCGACGCCGGGGCCGTCGCGAGCAGGATCGCCGTGGAGGAGTTCGCCCGGCTCGCCGGACGTGGTTCCGTCGGCACCGCGGACGTCGTCGCGTGCCTGGACAGCGCGTGGGAGCGGCTGCAGCTCGAGCTGACCGGGCACCGGCAGGGCGGCACCACCGTCGCGGGGGTGGCCGCGGTGGAGGACGACGGCCGTCCGTCCTGGCTGGTGTTCAACGTCGGCGACTCCCGTGTGTACCGCTGGTCCGAGGGTGCGCTGCACCAGGTGACGGCCGACCACTCCGTGGTCCAGGAGCTGCTCGCCGAGGGCCGGCTCTCCCCGGAGGAGATCGCCCGGCACCCCGAGCGCAACGTGCTGACGCGAGCCCTCGGCACCGGTCAGCGGCCCGAGCCCGATCTCTGGATCCTGCCTGCCGGGCCGGCCGACCGGTTCCTCGTCTGCACCGACGGCCTCACCCGTGAGGTCCCGGCGGGCCGGATCGCCGAGATCCTGCGCCGTGAGCGGGACGCCCGCCAGGCCGCCGCCGCACTCGTCGCGGAGGCGCTGACGAACGGGGGACGCGACAACGTGAGCGTGGTGGTGGTCGACGGCGGTTCCCGCACCGAGCCGACGGACCCGGGGACCGACCCGGGGACCGCGCGGACGGACGGGCTGCCGCGTCAGCGCGGGGACGCCGTCGGCGCGGTCGCTCCCGCGCCCTCGGTCCGCACCCAGGCCGCACGTTCGGGGCGGCACTCCTCCTAGCGAGCCGTGGGGGCAGAGGGCGTGGACGCGCTCGCGTGCGGGCTGCCCTCGAGGTCGGGATCTCGTCGTGCAGCTCGGCCGCCGGAGCGCGGACCGCCCTTCGAACGCGGGTGCCGACGGGCGCGGGCGGGGGGTAGGGTGCCAACCGTGCTCCGGAGTGTTCTCCTTCTTCGTCGCCGCGGCGAGGCCCTCTAGGCCGGATCCTCGTCGCGGTGTCCGCCGTGCCGGCTGAGCACCCGCCGCGACCAAGGACGAGGAACCCCGATGACCGATGTAGCAGAGCGCAACCCGCAGCAGCCCTCCGGGATGCCGGTGCACAAGTACCGGCCGTTCCACGAGCAGATCCGGGTGGACCTGCCGGACCGCACCTGGCCCGACCGACACGTGACCCGAGCCCCCCGCTGGTGCGCCGTGGACCTGCGGGACGGCAACCAGGCGCTGATCGAGCCCATGAACCCCGCCCGCAAGCTCGCCATGTTCGAGCTGCTGGTGCAGATGGGTTACAAGGAGATCGAGGTGGGCTTCCCGTCCGCCTCGCAGACCGACTACGACTTCGTGCGGATGCTCATCGAGGAGCACCGCATCCCCGACGACGTGGTGATCCAGGTGCTGACGCAGTGCCGGGAGCACCTGATCGAGCGGACGTACGAGGCGATCGCGGGCGCCAAGCAGGCGATCGTGCACTTCTACAACTCGACCTCTGTGCTGCAGCGCCGCGTCGTGTTCAGCTCGGACGAGGACGGCATCGTCGACATCGCCGTCTCCGGTGCGCGGTTCTGCAAGAAGTACGAGGCGCTCGTGCCGGACACCGAGGTGCTCTACGAGTACAGCCCCGAGTCGTACACGGGTACCGAGCTGGAGTACGCCGTTCGGGTGTGCAACGCGGTGCTCGACGAGCTGGAGCCGACCCCGGACCGCAAGGTGATCATCAACCTGCCGGCCACCGTCGAGATGGCCACGCCCAACGTGTACGCCGACTCGATCGAGTGGATGGGCCGGCACCTGCACCACCGGGAGAACGTGGTGCTCTCCCTGCACCCGCACAACGACCGCGGCACGGCGGTGGCGGCCGCCGAGCTGGGCTACCTGGCCGGTGCCGACCGCATCGAGGGCTGCCTGTTCGGCAATGGCGAGCGCACCGGGAACGTCGACCTGGTGACGCTGGGGATGAACCTGTTCAGCCAGGGAGTCGACCCGCAGATCGACTTCTCCGACCTGCCGCACGTCCGCTCGGTCGTGGAGCACTGCAACCAGCTGCCGGTCGGCGAGCGGCACCCGTACGGGGGCGACCTGGTGTTCACAGCGTTCTCCGGCTCGCACCAGGACGCGATCAAGAAGGGCCTGACGGTCATGGAGGCGGACGCGGCGGCAGCCGGCACCACCACGGACCAGCTGGAGTGGGCCGTGCCCTACCTGCCGGTCGACCCGAAGGACGTCGGCCGCTCGTACGACGCGATCATCCGGGTGAACAGCCAGTCCGGGAAGGGCGGCATCTCGTACCTGATGAAGTCCGAGCGCGACCTGGACCTGCCGCGGCGGCTGCAGATCGAGTTCTCGCAGGCCGTGCAGCGGCACACCGACACCCACGGCACCGAGGTGACGGCCAACGACCTCTGGCGGATCTTCGTCGACGAGTACCTGCCGGTGGAGATGGCCGCCGCCGCGCGGCCACGTCAGCCCCTGGGTGCGGCGGACGACGAGCCCACGCAGCCGCTGGACCCGTGGGGCCGGTTCTCGCTGCGCGGCACCCGTGCCACCAGCACCGAGGGCGGCGCGGACAGCCTCGAGGTGGACCTGGTCGACCGGGGCGTCGAGCGGACCGTGGTCGGCACGGGCAACGGTCCCGTGGCGGCCTTCGTGGCCGCGTTGCGGTCGATCGGCGTGGACGTGGCGGTCATGGACTACGCCGAGCACGCGCTGTCGTCCGGGGGCGACGCGACGGCTGCCGCCTACGTCGAATGCGCCGTCGGCGGGGACGTCCTCTGGGGCGTCGGCATCGACCCGTCCATCACGACGGCGTCGCTGAAGGCCATCGTCTCGGCGGTCAACCGGCAGCAGCGCTGACCGCCCCGCTCTCGCTCCGCCACCGACGCGCCGGGTGCCCCTCGCGGCCCCGGCGCGTCGGTGCGGCGGGGGAGAATGACCAGGTGAGCCTCTACCGCGACGAGGCGATCGTGCTGCGCACCCATCCGCTGGGGGAGGCCGACCGCATCGTCACCCTCCTGACCCGCACGCACGGCAAGGTGCGCGCGGTCGCCAAGGGCGTGCGCCGCACCACGTCCCGTTTCGGCTCGCGCCTCGAGCCGTTCATGCACGTGGACGTGCAGCTGAGCACGGGTCGTTCGCTGCACGTGGTCAACCAGGTGGAGACCCTGGGTGCCTACGGACGCCCGGTGTGCGAGGACTACGCGCTGTACACCGCCGGCACCGTCATGCTGGAGACGGCGGACCGGCTGGTCGAGGCGGAGCTGGCGCCTGCCGTGCAGCAGTACTGGCTGCTGGTGGGGGCCGTGCGTGCGCTGGCGGTTCGGGAGCACGCCCCGGGGCTGGTGCTCGACGGCTACCTGCTCCGGGCCCTGTCCATCGCGGGCTGGGCGCCGAGCTTCGCCGACTGCGCGCGCTGCGGCGAACCCGGTCCGCATCACGCGTTCGCGGTCGCCATGGGCGGCGCGGTCTGCGGCTCCTGCCGTCCCGCGGGTGCGGCTGCACCCGCTCCGGAGACGTTCGCCCTGCTCGCTGCGCTGCTGGTGGGGGACTGGACGACCGCCGACGGCAGCGCCGAGCGGCACCGAGCCGAGGGCAACGGGCTGGTCGCCGCGTACAGCCAGTTCCACCTCGAGCGCAGGCTGCGCTCGCTGCCGATGGTGGAGCGGGTCTGAGATGGCAGCTCGCAGCCCGGTTCCCCCGCCGCCGCACCCCTCGGGTGCGCGCCCGCCGGACATCCCCAAGGAGCTGGTGCCCCGCCACGTCGCCGTGGTGATGGACGGCAACGGCCGGTGGGCCAACGCCCGTGGCCTGCCGCGGACGGCGGGCCACGCGGCCGGCGAGGCCTCCCTGCTCGACGTGGTGGCCGGCGCGATCGAGGTCGGCGTCGAGTACGTGTCGGCCTACGCGTTCTCCACGGAGAACTGGTCGCGGTCGCCTGACGAGGTGCGGTTCCTCATGGGGTTCAACCGCGACGTGCTGCACCGCCGGCGCGACCTGATGGACTCCTGGGGTGTACGTGTCCGCTGGGCGGGACGGCGACCGCGGCTCTGGCGGTCGGTGATCGCCGAGCTGGAGCGCGCCGAGGAGCAGACCAGGGACAACACCGTGTGCACGCTGACGATGTGCGTCAACTACGGCGGCCGTGCTGAGATCGCGGACGCCGCGCGGGCCATCGCGCTGGAGGTCGCTGCCGGGCGGCTGGACCCGCGCAAGGTCACCGAGAAGACGATCCAGCGACACCTCGACGAGCCGGACCTGCCCGACGTGGACCTCTTCGTCCGCTCGTCGGGGGAGCAGCGCACGTCCAACTTCATGCTGTGGCAAGCCGCCTACGCCGAGCTCGTCTTCCTCGAGGAGGCGTGGCCGGACGTCGACCGGCGGCACCTGTGGCGTGCCGTGGAGACCTACGCCCGGCGGGACCGCCGGTACGGCGGCGCGGTGGACGCACCGACGGGCTGACGCCGGCGGCGGGGCGACGGGACGGCTCGCGGGTGCGGCGCCGGTCGCTACGCCGGGTCCGTGCCGCCGGCGACGGTGCTCTCGCGGTCGGTGCGTGCGCGCGCCGACCGGCGGGCGTCGGGACGGTCCGGCAGCGTGAGCCCCTCGTCGGTGTCGGCCAGCAGCACGTCGTCGGTCATGTCGGGGTGCGGGTCATGGGGCGCCGGTCGACGGCGCAGCAGCGGCCGCAGGGCGGCCGAGGCCGCGTACAGCGAGATCGTCAGCACGACGATGGTGGCGCCCGGTGGGATGTCGTTCCAGTAGGTCAGCACGAGGCCTACGACGCTGACCCCGACGCCCACCGCGCTGGCGGTGGCCATCGTCCGGCCGAAGGACCGGGCGTAGAGCTGGGCCACGGCGACCGGCACGATCATCAGCGCGCTGACCAGCAGCAGGCCGACCACCCGCATGGCGACCGTCACCGTCACGGCGGCCAGCACGGCGATCACCATGGCCAGGGCGCGGGTCGGCAGGCCGCTGGCCCGGGCGAAGTCCTCGTCGTGGCTGACCGCGTACAGAGCGGTGCGCAGGCCGACGCCGAGCACCAGCACGACGACGGTCAGGGCCACGGTCCACACGAGGTCGGTGGACGACACGGTGGAGATGGAGCCGAAGAGGTATGCCATCAGGTTGGCGTTGGTGCCGCCGGCGATCTTGATCAGCAGCACGCCACCGGCGATGCCGCCGTAGAACATGAGGGCGAGGGCGAGGTCTCCGGTGGTGCGGCCGCGCTCCCGGACGAGCTCGATCACCACGGATCCGACGACGGCCGCGACCACGGCACCGGGCACCGCCAGTGCGCCGTTCGGCAGCAGCCCGGCCCAGCTGCCGACCAGCCAGCCGAGCGCCACGCCGGTGAGGGCGACGTGCCCGATCCCGTCGCCCATCAGGGCCATCCGGCGCTGCACCAGGAAGGTGCCGACCACCGGTGCGGCAGCACCCACCAGGACCGCGGCCAGCAGGGCGCGCTGCATCAGCGGCGAGGTGGCCATCGCCACCACCTGGTCCCAGAACGTCACGGGTTCACCTCGATCGCCAGGTCGGAGGCCGCGGGCGACGGGTCGCCGTGCACGTGCGAGTGGTCGTGGGCCGGCCCGGAGTGCTCGACCCGGGCGTCCGGCGGGGCGCCGTCGTGCACGACGCGACCGTGGCGCAGCACCACCGCGCGCTGGATCAGCGACGCGAACTCGCCGAGCTCGTGCAGCACCACCACCACCGTGCCGCCCGCCTGGTGCATCCGCTGGACGGTGCCGACGAACGCCTCCTGGGTCGGCAGGTCGATCCCGGACGTCGGCTCGTCCAGCACCAGGAGGTCAGGGCGGCGCACCAGGGCCCGCGCGATCTGCACCCGCTGCTGCTGACCGCCGGACATCTCCTGCACCCGCTGCCCGGACCGGGACACCATCCCGACCTCGTCGAGCGCCGCCATCGCGCGAGCACGGGCGTCGCGGGGCGGACGCAGCGTCCGCCCCGACAGCAGCCCGGACCGGACCACCTCGAGGGCCGTCGACGGCATGCCGGTGCCGGCGGGGATGCGCTGCGGCACGTAGCCGACGCGGGTCCACGAGACGGCGGGGCCGAGCCGGTCGCCGAACAGGCGGACGCTGCCGCCGCTGAGGGGCACCACGCCGAGAAGGGCGCGGATGAGCGTGGACTTCCCCGACCCGTTGGCACCCAGGACGGCCAGCACCTCGCCCGCGGGGACCTCCAGGTCCACGCCGCGCACGATGGGCAGCCCGCCGAGGGTCACCCGCAGGTCGACGGCCTCGATCACCGGGACGCCGGATGGGCTCTGCGTGGTCATGAGCACCCCAGTGCGGCACGCAGCGTCGTCAGGTTCTCCGTCGCGACGGAGAAGTAGTCGGCGCCGGGTTGGGTGATCGACTCCATCGGGTCGAGCACGGTGGCCTGCACGCCCAGGTCGGCTGCCAGTGTCCGGGCCACCTTGGGACTGGCCAGGGTCTCGAAGAAGATCGTCGTCACACCCTCTCGCTTCACCACCGTGCTGATCTCGGCCAGCCGTGCCGGGGACGGCTCGGTCTCGGGGTCGAGGCCGGAGATCCCGATCTGCTGCAGGTGGTAGCGCAGCGCCAGGTAGCCGAACGCCTCGTGCGAGGTCACGAGCACCTGCCGCCGGCAGTCGGCGAGGCCGGCCGCATATGCCGAGTCCAGTGCGGTGAACCGCGCGGACAGGCGTGCGGCGGCCGCCTGGTAGTCCGCGGTCCCTGCCGGGTCCAACTGGGCGAGCGCGGCCGCCATGTCCTGCGCGAGCACCGGCATCCGGGACGGGTCCAGCCAGAAGTGCGGGTCGAGCGTGCGTGCTCCCGCAGCACCGGTGGGCCCGAGCGCGGTGTCGCCCTCCGAAGCCTGCTCGGTCCCGAGGTCCAGCAGGCCGGCGTGTGCCGCCGTGTCCAGGACGTGACGGGGCCGCACCTGCTGGACCGCGTCGTCGACCGCGGCCTGGAACCCGGACAGGTAGACCACGAGGTCGGACGTCTCCACCGCGGACACCTGGGCCGGCGACAGCTCGATGTCGTGGGGCTCGGCCCCCGGGGGGGTGAGCGAGCTGACGTGCACCCGGTCTCCGCCGACCTGCTCCGCGACGAACTGCAACGGGTAGAACGAGGCGAGGACGTGCACCTTGCCGTCCGATGCGCCCCCGAGGGCTCCGGCGGTGCCCGCCGCGGCGCACCCGGCCGGCGCGGCGAGCGTGACGGCGAGCAGCGCAGTCAGCAGCGCGCCGCGGGCTCGTCCCATGGTGCCATTCTTGCCGAAGACGAGAATCATTGCCAAGAAGGTGCCGAGAGCCCGCCTACCGGGCCGGTAGCCTGGGCGGTTGTTCCCGCGGCACCCAGCCGCGGGCCCTCGACCCAGGAGTGCACACCGTGGCCGCACCGTCCCGCCTCGACAACGCCATCGCCCTCGCCAAGCGGCGCGGCTTCGTGTTCCCCAGCGGTGAGATCTACGGCGGGACGCGGTCGGCGTGGGACTACGGGCCGCTGGGCGTGGAGCTGAAGGAGAACATCAAGCGCCAGTGGTGGCGGGCGATGGTGACCAGCCGCGAGGACATCGTCGGGCTCGACTCCTCGGTGATCCTTCCTCGCCAGGTCTGGGTCGCCTCGGGCCACGTGGGCGTCTTCACCGACCCACTGACCGAGTGCCTGCACTGCCACAAGCGGTTCCGTGAGGACCAGCTGATCGAGGAGTTCACCGAGCGCAAGGGTCACGCCCCCGAGGGCGGTCTCGCGTCGGTGCCGTGCCCCAACTGCGGCACCAAGGGTCAGTGGACCGAGCCGCGCGACTTCAACATGATGCTCAAGACGTACCTCGGCCCGGTCGAGGACGAGTCCGGCCTGCACTACCTGCGTCCCGAGACGGCGCAGGGCATCTTCGTCAACTTCGCCAACGTGCTGACGGCCGCGCGCAAGAAGCCGCCCTTCGGCATCGGCCAGATCGGCAAGTCGTTCCGCAACGAGATCACCCCCGGCAACTTCATCTTCCGCACGCGTGAGTTCGAGCAGATGGAGATGGAGTACTTCGTCGAGCCGGGCACCGACGAGACGTGGCACCAGTACTGGATCGACACGCGGACCGACTGGTACGTCGGGCTCGGCATCGCCCGCGACAACCTGCGGCACTACGAGCACCCGAAGGAGAAGCTGTCGCACTACTCGAAGCGCACGGTCGACATCGAGTACCGCTTCGGCTTCCAGGGCAGCGAGTGGGGCGAGCTGGAGGGCATCGCCAACCGCACGGACTTCGACCTGACCACCCACTCCGAGCACTCCGGCGTGGACCTGTCGTACTTCGACCAGGGTCGCGGCGAGCGGTACGTGCCCTACGTCATCGAGCCGGCGGCCGGACTGACCAGGTCGCTCATGGCGTTCCTGGTCGACGCGTACACGCAGGACGAGGCACCCAACACCAAGGGCGGCGTGGACACGCGCGTCGTGCTCAAGCTCGACCCGCGGCTCGCGCCGGTCAAGGCGGCCGTGCTGCCGCTGTCGCGCAACGAGCAGCTGTCGCCGAAGGCGCGGGACCTCGCTGCCGAGCTGCGGCGCGCGTGGAACGTCGACTTCGACGACGCCGGCGCGATCGGCCGTCGGTACCGCCGGCAGGACGAGATCGGCACTCCGTTCTGCATCACCGTGGACTTCGACACGCTCGAGGACCAGGCGGTGACCATCCGGCACCGGGACGACATGACGCAGGAGCGCGTGTCGCTGGACCAGGTCACGGCCTACCTCGGCGCGCGGCTCGTCGGGGCCTGAGCGGCGGCGCGGCGGCGACCCGCGGCGCTCGCTCCCCGGGGCGTCCGGCGCGCGCGCGTGCCCGGCCCCTGCAACAGTGGGTGCGAACGCCTCACCCCTCCTGAGGAGGCTGCCATGCCCCGTGTCGTGCACTTCGAGATCCAGGCGGACGACGTCGCACGAGCCCGTGATTTCTACGGCGCCGTGTTCGGCTGGGAGTTCCAGGACTACAGCGAGGTGACCGGCAGCGAGTACTGGGGCGTCGTGACCGGGATCGGCGACGAGCCCGGCATCGACGGCGGCCTCCTCGCCCGGCCGGCACCTGCCCCCGAACCGGGGCACGGCACCAACGCGTTCGTCTGCACCATCCAGGTCGACGACTTCGACGCGACCGCGAGGGCGATCGGGGAGGCCGGCGGTCTGGTGGCCCTGCCCAGGTACGCGCTGACCGGGTTGGCCTGGCAGGGGTACTTCCAGGACACGGAGGGCAACACCTTCGGCATCCACCAGCCGGACCCCGACGCACGCTGACGGCCGGCGCGCGGCCCCACCGGTCTGGGGACCCGGCCCGGTCGACGCCACCGGTGCGACACTGGTGCGCATGCCCCCCGTCCTGGACGCAGCCGATCCGCGCCCGGTCCCGGCCGTGCTGCCGCCGCTGCACGTCGGCCCGATCGTCGTCGACACCCCGGTGGTGCTCGCCCCGATGGCGGGTGTCACCAACTCGGCGTTCCGCCGTCTGTGCCGTGAGTCCGGTGCCGGCCTGTACGTCGCCGAGATGGTGACCAGTCGCGCGCTCGTCGAGCGCAGCCCGGAGTCGTTCCGGATCATCGACTTCGCTCCCGACGAGCAGCCACGGTCCGTCCAGGTGTACGGCGTGGACCCGGCGACGGTCGGCGCGGCGGTGCGGATGCTGGTCGAGGAGGACCGGGCCGACCACGTCGACCTCAACTTCGGCTGCCCGGTGCCCAAGGTGACCCGGCGGGGCGGGGGCGCGGTGCTGCCCTGGAAGCGGGACTTGTTCGCCGCGATCGTGCGGGCCGCGGTCGCGGCCGCGGCGCCGGCGGGCGTGCCCGTGACGGTGAAGATGCGCAAGGGCGTCGACGACGACCACCTCACCTATCTCGAGGCGGGTCTGACCGCCCAGGACGCGGGCGTCGCTGCCGTCGCGCTGCACGGTCGGACTGCGGCCGACTACTACTCCGGGACGGCGGACTGGGACGCGATCGCGGCGCTCAAGGCTGCCGTCACCGACATCCCGGTGCTGGGCAACGGGGACATCTGGTCGGCCGAGGACGCGCTCGCGATGGTGGCGCACACGCAGGTCGACGGGGTGGTGGTCGGTCGGGGCTGCCAGGGACGGCCGTGGCTGTTCGCAGACCTGGCGGCGGCGTTCGCCGGCTCGGACGTGCGGGTCCGTCCGGGGCTCGGCGAGGTGGCCGCGGTGGTGCGCCGGCACGCCGAGCTGATGGTCGGCACCTTCGGCGAGGAGTCGAAGGCGCTGCGCGAGATGCGCAAGCACATGGCGTGGTACTTCAAGGGCTACGTCGTGGGCGGCGAGCTCCGGGCGCGGCTCGCGATGGTCTCGACGATGGCCGAGCTCGACGACCTGCTCGGGCTGCTGGACCATGACCAGCCCTACCCGGGCGCCGCTGCCGAGGGCCAGCGCGGTCGTGCCGGTTCGCCGAAGCGTCCCCACGTGCCGGACGGCTGGCTCGACTCGCGCGAGCTGTCCGAGGAGTTCCGCCGCACGCTGCGGGAGGCAGAGCTCTCCGTCTCCGGCGGCTGAGCACCCGACGGGAGGCCGCGGGCCACGGCTGGGTGCTGACCTCGCCTCCGCAGGAGCACGTGCTCGGCCGCGAGTGGTGGACGGGTACCAGCCCGTCCACCACCGGCTGGACGGCCGGCTCGGCACGCGTGAGCACCGTGCTGCCCTGGTGGCCGCCCGCCACGCGGCGGGGGTGAAGGTGGACACCGACGCGGTGGTGAACCACATGACCGCCACGGCGTGGGACGTGGGCGCCCGCCCCCGCTGATCCCCCCGGACGATCAGCCGACGGTGGCCCACACCGTGGTCGCCGCCGGCACGGTGACGGCACCGTCGGCGGCAGCGCCCAGCGGCCCGGACACGACCAGGACCCGGGCGCCGTCGGGCAGCCGTGCCGGGCGCTCGCCGAGGTTCGCCACCACCAGGACGTCCCGGTCGATGAACGCCAGCACCGCGGGGTCGTCGCAGACCCCGGGCGCCCACGTCAGGTCGCCCACGCCGAGGCCGTGCTCGCGGCGCAGCCGGAGCGCGGCCCGGTAGAGCTCGTAGGTCGACCCGGGCCGGTCGCGCTGCACGTCGACCGCGAGGTCGGCCCAGCGGTCGGGCTGCGGCAGCCAGGTGGCGCCGGTCGGGGAGAAGCCGTACGCGGGAGCGTCGGAGCGCCACGGCAGCGGGACCCGGCAGCCGTCGCGACCGAGCTCCACGCCCCCCGTGCGGAAGAACGCCGGGTCCTGCCGCAGAGCCTCGTCGAGGAGCGTGTGCTCCGGCAGCCCGAGCTCCTCGCCCTGGTAGAGGTAGGCCGATCCGGGCAGCGCGAGGACCAGCAGCGTCGCGGCGCGGGCCCGGCGCAGGCCGAGCGCGGCGTCCGGCTGCGGGTCGTCCGGGCCGATCCCGTTGGGCCGGCTGGTCGGGTCCGGCAGCCCGAGCCGGGACGCGTGGCGGACGACGTCGTGGTTGGACAGCACCCAGGTGGTGGGAGCGCCGACCGCGTCGTTGGCGGCGAACGACGCGTCGATCACCTGGCGCAGCCGCACCGGGTCCCAACCCGTCACCAGCACGTCGAAGTTGAAGGCCTGGTGCATCTCGTCCCGGCGCACGTAGCGGGCCAGCCGGGGGAGCGGGTCGACCCATGCCTCGGCCACCAGGACGCGGTCGCCGGGGTACTCGTCCAGCACCCGCCGCCATGCGCGGAAGATCTCGTGCACGCCGTCCTGGTCGAACATCGGGTTCGACCCGCCGGGCACCGTGCCCTGCTCGTCCCCCTCGATCATCGCCACGTGCCCCGCCCAGTCCGGCAGCCCGGCAGCCTTCACCAGGCCGTGCGCGACGTCGACGCGGAACCCGTCCGCACCCCGGTCCAGCCAGAACCGGAGCACGTCCTCGAACTCGGCGCGGACCTCCGGGTTCTCCCAGTTCAGGTCAGGTTGCCGCGCGTCGAACAGGTGCAGGTACCACTGCCCGGGAGCGCCGTCGGCCTCGGTGACGCGCGTCCACGCGCGCCCGCCGAACACGGACTCCCAGTTGTTCGGCGGCAGCTCCCCGTGCTCGCCCCGCCCGTCCCGGAACAGGTAGCGCGCACGCTCGGGGGAGCCCGGCGCCGCAGCCCGCGCGGCCCGGAACCACGCGTGCTCGTCGGAGGTGTGGTTGGGCACCAGGTCCACGACGACTCGCAGCCCGAGTGCGTGCGCCCTGGTCAGCAGGGCGTCGGCGTCCGCCAGGGTGCCGAACAGGGGGTCGACGTCCCGGTAGTCGGCTACGTCGTAGCCGGCGTCCACCTGCGGCGACCGGTAGAAGGGCGACAGCCACAGCGCGTCGACGCCGAGCTCGACGAGGTGGTCCAGGTGCGCCGCGATGCCGGGCAGGTCTCCCAGGCCGTCGCCGTCCGAGTCCGCGAACGAGCGCGGGTACACCTGGTAGATCACCGCGGACCGCCACCACTCGTCCGACGGTGCCGGGGCGTGCGCGCGGACGGGGTTCGGGGCGGTGCGGGTCATGGGGGTCCTCTCGGGTCGGTGCAGCAGGAGGCACGGCAGTGCCCCGCGCAGGTTCGGTTCCGGTGGCGGGCGCTCCGCGGGCAGGAGCGGCCGCGACGAAGGCGAGGGGCGCGCGACGGGCCCGCCCCCGAGGCGGTCAGACGGCGGCGACCCCCGGGTCGGGCAGCACGAGTGCCGTCGCAGGTGCTGCCCCCGTGGAGCCACGGACCACCAGCTCCGGCTGGAAGAGCAGCTCGGCGCGGGACACCGGTGTGCCGCGGATCTCGGCCACGAGCGCGGCGACCGCGGCGTGGCCCATGGCGGCGACCGGCTGTCGGATCGTGGTGAGCGGCGGGTCGGTGAACGCGATCAGAGTGGAGTCGTCGAAGCCGACCACCGAGACGTCGTCGGGGACCCGCAGCCCGCGGGAGCGGGCGGCTCGCACCGCGCCGAGCGCCATGAGGTCTGACCCGCAGATCACCGCCGTGTGGCCCGACTCGATCAGCTCCAACGCCGCCGACTGCCCGCCCTCCACCGTGAACAGCGTGGACACCACGTGGGCGTCGGGCTCGGTGACCCCCAGCTGACGCCGCAGCAGGTCGGCGAACGCGTCGATCTTGCGGCGCACGGGCACGAACCGGGTGGGGCCGACGGCCAGGCCGATCGAACGGTGGCCGAGCGAGACGAGGTGCCGCACCGCCTGCTCCATCGCCGCCGCGTCGTCGGTGGACACCGTCGGCGCGTCGACGCCCTCGGCGAAGCCGTTCACCAGCACCAGCGGGATCCCTCGGCTGCGCAGCCGCTGGTAGCGCTCGGTGCTGGCGGACGTGTCGGCGTGCAGGCCCGAGACGAAGACGATCCCGTCCACCCCGTGCTCGAGCAGCATCTCGACGTACTGGTCCTCGGTGGTGCCGCCCGGCGACTGCGTGCACAGCAGCGGCGTGTAGCCGCGGTCCGACAGCATCGTCTCGATGACCTGCGCGAACGCAGGGAACACCGGGTTGGTCAGCTCGGGGACGACGAGGCCGACGAGACCCGCGGGCCGCGAGTGCAGCCGGTCCGGGCGCTCGTAGCCGAGCACGTCCAGGGCGGCGAGCACCGCCTGGCGGGTGTGCGACGAGACCCCGTGCTTGCCGTTGAGGACGCGCGACACCGTGGCCGTGCTGACACCTGCCTGCTCGGCGATGTCGGTCAACCGGGTGCGTGCCGGCGGCAGCAGTGACACGGGACCTCCTCGTCCATCTTCAGGGTGGGACGGTCCATGATGCCCGTGCTCGGAGCGCATGTCTGCGTCCGACGTCCTACCCCTGCAAACCGTTGCCTGAAAGTTACCGTAACGAGTTGCCGTTGCGAGCACAAGCGCGTTACGGTCCCGCCATCAGGCCAACGGCGGCGGATCTCGCCGGTCGGTGGCAACCATCCCGGACGAGGGAGCGACTCGGTGCGACGGGGCATCCATCTCCGGTCACGGCCTGGCCGTCGCGAGGCGGGGTCCTGCCGTCGGAAGACGAGCTCCCGACACGCAGCAACGACGTGATCGACGCAGATCACGAGCAGTCCGCAGGCGACTCCGTGGCCATCTGCCAGGTGGCCGGCCAGGTGCGTCGCTCGGCACGGGAAAGCACGAGACAAGGAGATATCTCACGATGGAAGCTCGTCCCGCATTCATGATGGTCGCCGCTGCGGCGGCGCTCACCGTCACGATGAGCGCGTGCAGCAGCACCGGCAGCTCCGGCGCCGGCGCCACGTCGGCGCCGCCCACCACCGCGGCGATGACGCTGACGGTCTGGGGCCCCCAGGAGGACCAGGTCGACGCCACCTCGTGGCTCCCGAAGGAGGAGGCGGCCTTCGAGGCCGCCCACCCGGAGTACAAGATCACGTGGAAGAACTCCGTCGTCTCCGAGGGTGACGCGTCCAAGACGGTCAAGCAGGACCCGAGCTCGGCGGCAGACGTCTACATGTACGCCAACGACCAGCTGGGGACCCTGATCCAGGCCAACGCCATCGGCGTGCTCCCGCCCGACGCGGTGGCCCAGGTCAAGAAGCAGAACACCGACGTCATGGTCACGTCGGTGACCGGGTCGGACGGCCAGGTCTACGGAGTTCCGTACACCGCGAACACGTGGTTCCTGTACTACAACACCGCCAAGTTCACCGCGGACGACGTCAAGAACCTCGACACGATGCTCGCCAAGGGGAAGGTCGCCTTCCCGCTCGACAACTCGTGGTACCTGCCGTCCTTCTACGTCGGCAACGGCAGCACCCTGTTCGGTCCCAACGGCACCGACGAGTCCGCCGGGTTCGCCTTCACCGGTTCCAAGGCGGCCGACGTGACCACGTACCTCGCCGGGCTGGTGAAGAACCCGAACTTCGTGGACGACGCCAACGGCTCCGGCCTGGCCGGTGTCCAGAACGGCACGATCGACGCGTACTTCTCCGGCTCCTGGGACGCTGCGGCCGTGAAGAAGGCGCTCGGCTCCCACTACGGAGCGGCGCAGCCGCCGAGCTACACGCTGAACGGCTCCCCGGTGCAGATGAAGGCGTTCGCCGGCTCCAAGGCGGTCGGTTTCAACCCGAACGCCAAGAACCCGCAGGCCGCGGCTCAGTTCGCCGCGTTCCTGGGGTCCACCGCGGCGCAGCAGGCCCACTACGACATGCGCGGGATCATCCCCTCGGACAAGTCCCTGTCGTCGTCCTCGAGCATCTCGTCCGACCCGGTCGCGCTCGCTCAGATGAACACCGTGGCCAACGCCTCGACCCTGCAGCCGACGGTCGCGAAGATGGCCAACTTCTGGGACCCGACCGCCGCCTTCGGCAAGGCGCTGCTCTCCGGTGACGTCAACGCCACCAACGCGGCGAACAAGACGGCGGCGTGGAACACGAGCCTGAACTCCTAGTCCGCACGGTGCTCTGAAGGGGTCCGGGGCCGTCGTCGGACGACGGCGGCCCCGGACCTGCTCGCTGAACTCGCACGATGAGGTGACATGGCATGACACAGACCGTCGTGGTGGAACCGGGGGTCGGGGGGGCCGGCCGACGCGGGCAGCCGTCGGGCAACGACGTCGAGCCCTCGTGGTTCACGCTCCGGGCTGCCTTCGCGCACGGCGACGGGCTGACCAGGGCGTCGGCGCTCGTCCTCGGCCTGGGGAACCTCGCTCGCCGGCAGTACGTCAAGGGGACGATCTTCCTGCTCGCCGAGGTCGCCTTCGTGGCCCTGCTTCTCGGCAAGGGAATCCCGTCCCTGGCCGGCCTGGGCAACCTCGGCCCGGTGACCAAGGGTGGCCAGCAGTGGGATGCGAACGGCAAGTTCGTCAACGTCAACCCGACCAACTCCGTGGAGGTCCTGCTCTACGGCGTGGCGTGGATCTTCATCGTCGTGGCCTTCGCGGCACTGTGGTCAGCCGCGGTCCGAAGCGCCTACAAGGCTCAGGTCCTCGCACGGGACCACGGTCGGGCTCCGTCGTTCGCGTCGGACGTCCACGACATGTTCGACAGCCGGCTCCACGCGACGCTCCTCGGCCTTCCGACGCTCGGCATCGTGGTCTTCACGATCCTGCCGCTGGCCTTCATGATCTCGATGGCCTTCACGAGCTTCGACAGCAACCACACGCCGGCATTCAACTGGGTGGGCCTGCACAACTTCGGCGTCGTCCTGTCACGGGCCGGGTCCACCGGGGTCGGCGTGAGCCTGGGTCTCTTCGTGCGGGTGCTCGTCTGGACGCTCGTCTGGGCCGTGCTGGCGACGTTCCTCAACTTCTTCCTCGGCATGTTCATGGCGATGGTGATCCTGCGCCGCACCACGCGCCTGAAGAACATGTGGCGCGCGTTCTTCTCGATGTCGATGGCCGTGCCCCAGTTCGTGTCCTTGCTCGTGATCAACCAGATGCTGCAGGACCAGGGCATCGTGAACCAGATGCTGAAGGGCTGGGGCCTGATCGACACCTCGCTGCCCTTCTTCACCAACGCGTGGTGGGCGCGCGCGACGGTCGTCGTCGTCAACCTGTGGATCGGCATCCCCTTCACCATCATGCAGATCACGGGGATTCTGCAGAACGTGCCGGGTGAGCTCTACGAGGCGGCGAAGATCGACGGCGCGAGCTGGTGGCAGACGTACACGCGGATCACGATGCCGTACATCTTCTTCGTCCTGACCCCCTACCTGATCGTCACCTTCACCAACAACATCAACAACTTCAACGTCATCTACCTGCTCTCGAACGGGGCGCCGACGCCCGTGGGCGACTCCGCGGGTCAGACCGACCTGCTCATCACCTGGCTGTACAAGCTGACGGTGGACAAGGGCAACTACAACGTCGGCGCGGTGATCGGCATGCTCACGTTCCTGGTGCTGGCCGTCGTGGCGCTCGTCACCTACCGCAACAGCGGGTCCTACAAGAACGAGGAGGGGTTCCGGTGACGTCGAGCACCGTCGTTCGAAACGGCACCGTCCGTGCGGAACGGGTCGCGGGCCGCCGGAGCATGCGTCAGCGCAGGCGCGTCGGCGACGTGGTGGCGCACGTGTTCCTGTCCGTGATGGCTCTGCTGTGGATGATCCCGATCGTCTGGGTCCTCGTGGAGAGCTTCAACAAGAACACCGCGCCGTTCACCACGACGTTCTTCCCGACCCGCTACACCCTGGACAACTACGTCGAGCTCTTCCGGGACACCTCGGTGATGAACTTCGGGGGGATGTTCCTGCGAACGCTGGTGATCGCCGTCTTCGTGTGCGTGATCAACCTGTTCTTCGTGCTCTCCGTGGGATTCGTCATGAGCCGGCTGCGGTTCCGGATGCGGCGGAGCCTGATGAACACCGCGCTGGTGCTCGGAATGTTCCCGGGGATCATGGCGGTGGTCGCGATCTACTTCATCCTCAAGGCCCTCGGTCTGACGAGCAGCTCGACGGCGACCGTCGTCGCCCTCGTCGTGGTCTACTCGGCCGGATCAGGAGCGACCTTCTACGTGATGAAGGGCTTCATGGACACGATCCCCGTCTCCATGGACGAGGCGGCCATGCTCGACGGGTGCACCCGCTGGAGCGTGTTCTTGCGGATCATCCTGCCCATCACCAAGCCGATGATGGTGTACCAGGCCATCGTCGGGTTCCTGACCCCGTGGCTGGACTTCGTGCTCGCCAAGGCGATCGCTCGCACGCAGGGCAACTACACGGTCTCGCTCGGCCTGTGGCAGATGCTGCAGAAGGAGTACATCGCGCAGTGGTACGCGCGGTTCGCGGCCGGTGCCGTTCTGGTCTCGATCCCGATCGCGGTGCTGTTCATCGTCATGCAGCGCTTCTACCAGTCGTCCATGTCCGGCTCGGTCAAGGGCTGAGCCGCGCCGGTGCGGAACCGTGGCCTGTCCGACCTGTGGCTGAGGATCACCGGCCTGGTTCTGGTGGCCGTATCAGCCTTCGGTGGCGCGTTCGAGCGCAAGGGGCTCCCGGCCGACCTTCGGACGGCGACGGCGTCGCAGCTGACGGCGGTCGTCGTGCTCGAGGCGGTGTCGTGGATCGCGATACCGATCTTCGCGTGGTTGCTGTACCGAGGTTTCGTCCGCACTCGGAACGTGGGCCGGTACGCCGGCCGGATCGCGGTCCTGGCGGTGGTCTCCGAGGTGCCGTACGACCTGGCGACCACGGGCCGGCCGTGGGACCCTAGCTCGCAGAATCCGGTGTTCGCGCTGCTCGTCGCGCTCGTCGTGCTGTGGGCGGTGGACCGGCTCCGGCGCGGTCCGGTCCGACGCACCGGTCTGTCGGTGCTCGTGATCGTCGCCGGGGTGCTGTGGTTGACGATCTTCGACGTCGGTCTCCGCCTGGGCGTGATGCCGGCGGGGGTCGTCCTGCTGCTGTTCTGCCTCGTCTTCTACTACCTGCACGACAAGGAGAACACGATGATGGCGGCGGGCGGGGTGCTGGGTGCGGTCGCCTTCGTGCTCCCGGCGCTCGGCGTGGCGATCCTGCACTTCCGGAACGACCAGCCGGGCAGGCCCTACCCCCGTCTCCTCTTCTACGTGCTCTACCCGGCCGTGCTGCTGGGAGCGGGCCTGCTCGGGCGGATGTCGTGAGGCGCTCCGTGCGCAGGGCGGTCGTGCTGGTCACGAGCGCGCTCCTGGCAGCGTCCCCGCTCGCTGCCTGCACGCCCGCGGCCCCGGCGAGCGTGCCGGACGCCTACCGCACGTACTACGAGATCTTCGTGGGCAGCTTCGACGACTCGAACGGCGACGGCGTCGGCGACCTCGCCGGCATCACCCGTCGGCTCTCCTACATCCACGACACCCTGGGCGCGGACGGCATCTGGCTGACGCCGGTCAACCCGTCGCCCTCCTACCACAAGTACGACACCACGGACTACGAAGGCATCGACCCGAAGCTCGGGACGATGAAGGACTTCGACACCTTGGTGGCCACGGCGCACGGCATGGACGTGCGTGTGCTGATGGACCTCGTGGTCCAGCACACGTCCTCACGGCACCCGTGGTTCCTGCAGGCGATCGCCGCCCTCGAGGCGGGCACCACGAACCAGTACGTCGGGTACTACCACTTCGCGACGGCTCCCAGGGCGGGGTACGTCCGGTACGGGTCGTCGGACATCTACTACGCGGCGACGTTCTCGCCCGACATGCCGGACCTGAACCTGGACGACGCGGGAGTCCGTGCGCAGATCGCCGAGGTGGTGCGGTTCTGGCTGGGCAAGGGTGTCGACGGGTTCCGGCTCGACGCCACCACCTCGTACTACCCGCGCGACGAGGCCGCTGCCGTGAGCTTCATGAGGTGGCTGGACACCACGTGCAAGGCGGTCAACCCACGTGCGTACCTCGTCGGTGAGGCCTGGACCGACCCGGCGACGATCTCGTCGTACTACGCGAGCGGCACCGACTCGTTCTTCAACTACCCGTTCGCCACCGTGAACGGGACGCTCAACACGGCGATCTCCGCCAAGGACGGGACCGGGCTGTCGCAGGCCACGCAACGGTGGAACGACACCATCCGCGCGGCGGACCCCGGGGCGATGGACGCCCCCTTCGTCTCGAACCACGACAACGCGCGTCCTGCGGGCTACCTCATGCGCTCGCCCCAGCGGGAGAAGCTGATGGCTGCCACCTACCTGCTCATGCCCGGCAGCCCGTTCGTCTACTACGGCGAGGAGATCGGCATGGTCGGGTCGGGGAGCGACCCGAACGCGCGCATGCCGATGCGCTGGTCCGCCGACGGGAGCGGGGGCGTCACCGATCCACCGCCTGGCGGCACCTACGACGAGAGCTCCGTGGTGCCGGTCGACGAGCAGGCCAAGGACCCTGGCTCGGTCCTCGCGTTCTACCACTCCGTGCTGTCGCTGAAACGACGCTTCCCTCAGATCGCCCGGGGACGGTACGTCTCGATCACGGCGACCGACCGCGAGGTCCTGGCGTTCTCGGACACCTACCAGGGCCGATCCGTGTACGTGCTGGAGAACCTCGACTCCGCGGCGCACGTCGAACAGCTGGACGGCATGGGGCTGCCCGCGTCGGCGAGGATCCGGGCGCACCTGCTCACCACCGGTACGCAGGCACCGTCGCTCTCGGGCCGCCGGCTGACCCTGCCGCCGTTCTCGGTCGCCGTCCTGACGTAGTCGCGTCGGCGGTGGGCGTGCGCGGCCCGCTGCGCGCAGCCACGGCCCCGCGCACCGTCCGGGTCCCGGCCGGACGGTCCCGACCACTGGCTAGGCTGGTCACGTGGTGCGTGCCGACCTGCCCCGGACGGCCGGACCGTCGCCGTACGACGAGGCGGACCGCCAGCGGTGGGTGCACGAAGGCTCGAAGAACCGTGGACGCACACCCTTCGAGCGGGACCGGGCCCGGCTCGTGCACTCCTCGGCGCTGCGCCGTCTGGGTGCCAAGACGCAGGTGCTGGGGCCCGCCTCGGACGACTTCGTGCGGACCCGGCTGACGCACACGCTCGAGGTGGCACAGGTCGGCCGCGAGCTCGGCAAGGCCCTCGGCTGCGACCCGGACGTGGTGGACACCGCCTGCCTGGCGCACGACCTCGGCCACCCCCCGTTCGGGCACAACGGCGAGCGGGCGCTGGCGGAGCTGTCGCGGCACATCGGCGGCTTCGAGGGCAACGCGCAGACCCTGCGGCTGCTGACGCGCCTGGAGCCCAAGGTCGTCGGCCCGGACGGCCCGGTCGGGCTGAACCTCACGCGGGCGAGCCTGGACGCGTCGGTGAAGTACCCCTGGCGCTACGGCGACGGCCCGGTCAGCGCGGCGAGCGGCCGACCGACGCACAAGTTCGGGGTCTACGACGACGACCTGCCGGTGTTCACGTGGCTCCGGGAGGGTGCGCCGGCGGGCCACAAGTGCCTCGAGGCGCAGGTGATGGACCTCGCCGACGACATCTCCTACTCCGTGCACGACGTCGAGGACGCCGTCGTCGGCGGCCGGTTCGACCTCGTGGTGCTCACGGACGACGACGAGCGGGCGCGCGTGGTCGAGGCGGTGGAGACCTGGTACGGGAACCAGGTCGACGCCGACGGGCTCCAGGCCGCGATGGACCGCCTGGTCGACGCCGAGCTGTGGACCACCGGGTTCGACGGCTCGCGCGGCGCCCTGGCGATGCTGAAGGACGCCACCAGCCAGCTGATCGGCCGGTTCGCCGCCGCCGCGCAGCGGGCCACCCGTGAGCGGTACGGTCCCGGTCCGCTCACGCGGTACGCCGCGGACCTGATCGTCCCCGTCGAGACGGTCGCGGAGATCCTCGTCCTGAAGGGCCTGGCCGTCGCCTACGTCATGGCGCCCCGCGAGCTCGAGCCGCTCTACCAGCGTCAGCGGGAGGTGCTGGTCGACCTCGTCCGCGTGCTGTCGGACCGCGCGCCGATCGCGCTCGAGCCTCCGTTCGCCGCCGACTGGGTCCAGGCACGGGACGACGCCGCCCGGCTGCGGGTGGTGATCGACCAGGTCGCGTCGCTCACCGACGTCTCGGCGGCCTCCTGGCATGCCGACCTGGTCCCACCGCCCTACCGCTGACGACCTACACTTCGCGCGTGGCGGGGCGCATCCGGCGGGAGGACGTGGAGGCGGTCCGCGAACGTGTGCACATCGAGGACGTCGTCGGCCAGCACGTCGCCCTGCGGCCGGCCGGGGTCGGCTCCCTGAAGGGGCTCTGCCCGTTCCACGACGAGAAGTCGCCGTCGTTCCACGTCCGCCCGCAGGTGGGTCGTTACCACTGCTTCGGGTGCGGTGAGGGCGGCGACGTCATCGCCTTCGTGCAGAAGGTGGACGGTCTCGGGTTCACGGAGGCGGTGGAGTACCTGGCCTCCCGGGTGGGGATCCAGCTGCGGTACGAGGAGGGCGGGGCGCCCCGGCCCGGTGACGAGCCCGGGCGGCGCCGGCGGCTGCTGGACGCCCACCGCGTGGCCGAGGAGTTCTACCGGGAGCAGCTCGCCGGCCCGTCCGCGGCGCAGGGCCGCCGGTTCCTGGCCGAGCGAGGGTTCGACCGGGACGCCGCCGACGGCTTCGGCGTGGGGTACGCGCCGCAGGGGTGGGACGGGCTGCTGCGGCACCTGCGGGGGCGGGGTTTCACCGAGGCGGAGCTCATCGCGTCCGGCCTGGTCAGCCAGGGGCAGCGCGGCGTCTACGACCGGTTCCGCGGCAGGCTGGTGTGGCCGATCCGCGAGGTGACGGGCGAGACGGTCGGGTTCGGCGCGCGGCGCCTGTTCGACGAGGACAACGGCCCCAAGTACCTCAACACCCCCGAGACGGCGCTGTACCGCAAGTCGCACGTGCTGTACGGCATCGACCTGGCCAAGCGTGACATCGCCCGCGACCGCCAGGTGGTGGTGGTCGAGGGGTACACGGACGTGATGGCGATGCACCTGTCCGGCGTCGGCACCGCGGTGGCGACCTGCGGGACGGCGTTCGGCACGGAGCACGCCCGGATCGTGCGGCGGCTGATGGGCGACTCCGGCGGCGCCGGCGGGGTCCAGCTCGCGGGCGGGGGATCCGTGGGGGGAGCGGTCGTCTTCACGTTCGACGGGGACGCGGCCGGTCAGAAAGCGGCGTTGCGGGCGTTCGGGGAGGACCAGTCGTTCTCCGCGCAGACGTTCGTCGCCGTGGAGCCCGGCGGGATGGACCCGTGCGAGCTGAGGCAGGCCAAGGGGCCGGACGCGGTGCGCGCCCTGGTCGCCGGGCGCCAGCCGCTGTACGAGTTCGTCATCCGGTCCACCCTGCGCAGCTTCGACCTCGGCACGGCCGAGGGCCGGATAGGGGCGCTGCGCGCGGCCGCGCCGGTGGTCGCCGGGATCCGTGACGCGGCGCTGCGTCCCGAGTACACCCGGCTGCTCACCGGCTGGCTGGGGCTGGGGGACGAGAGCCAGGTGCGCCAGGCGGTGACTGCGGCTGGACGCGCGGCCCAGGCCACCACCGACCGGCCCCGGAGCTCCGGCGGTGCGGTCGACAACCGGGGTGGTCGCACGGTTCGCGACGACCGGCAGCCGCCGCCGTCCCCGCGACTGCCGGTCCCGGACCGGCGCGACCCGGTGGCGGCGCTGGAGCGCACCGCGCTCGAGGTGCTGCTGCAGCTGCCGGGGCTGGTCCCCCCGGACGCCGACGACCTCGAGTCGGACACGTTCACGGTGCCGGCCTACCGGGCGGTGCACGAGGCGTTGCGGGCCGCCGGCGGCCCGCGAGGCGGTCGGACGGCGGTGGCGAGCACCGGCGGTGACGCCACCGCGTGGGTGGGCGAGGTGATCGAGCAGGCGTCGGAGCCGGTCCGCGCGCTCGTCACCGAGCTGGCGGTGACACCGGTTCCCGAGGACCGCGCCGACGTGCTCGCCGACTACGTGCGCGGCGTCGTGCTACGGCTCGTGGAGATCGCGTGCACCCGGCAGATCGCCGACCTGCGCGGACGGCTGCAGCGGATGGACGCCGATGCCGACGCCGTCGCGTACTCGGCCGCGTTCGCCGAGCTCGTCGCCCTCGAGGGACGCCGGCGCACCTTGCGCGAGAGCGCCTGAGCAGTCGCCCGCCGCCGTCGTGCTCAGCGCAGCGCGACGGGCCCGGCCACCGCGTCGGACGGCGGGCCGTCCTGGACGGTTGCCGTGACGCTCATCGAGCGCAGCGACAGCGACCCGCCGTACCACGAGCAGAACGCCGTGTCGGTCGCGTCCCGGCCGGTGGCGATGCGGACCATCGTGCGGGGGTCGGCGAGCCCGGTGGCGTCCAGCACCTGCCAGCAGCCGTCGACGTAGGCCTCTGCGACGGCATGGAAGTCCATCGGCTTGAGCCCTGGCGCGTACACCGAGGCCAGCCGGGCCGGCACGTCGAGCGCCCGCAGCAGCGCCACCACCAGGTGGGCGAAGTCGCGGCAGACGC
>DAIDJQ010000042.1 GCA_027451305.1 Cellulomonas sp. | reverse complement strand
GGCGGGCCGGTGGTGCTGGTCCAGATCGAGAACGAGTACGGGGCCTACGGCGGTGACGCCGAGTACCTGCGCACGCTCGTCGAGGTGACCCGCGAGGCCGGGATCACCGTGCCACTGATCACGGTGGACCAGCCGGAGCCGGACATGCTCGCCCGCGGCTCCCTGCCGACGCTGCACCGCACCGGCTCGTTCGGTGCCCGCGCGGCCGACCGACTCGCGACGTTGCGCCGCTACCAGCCGACGGGCCCGCTGATGTGCTCCGAGTTCTGGTGCGGCTGGTTCGACCACTGGGGCGACCGGCACCACACCGCACCGGCAGAGGCGTCCGCGGCCGAGCTGGACGCGATCCTGTCCGCCGGCGCGTCGGTGAACGTGTACATGGTGCACGGCGGCACCAGCTTCGGGCTGACCTCCGGGGCCAACGACAAGGGCGTCTACCAGCCCACCGTCACCTCCTACGACTACGACGCCCCGCTCGACGAGGCCGGCAACCCCACGGCCAAGTTCTGGGCCTTCCGCGAGGTGATCGCCCGGCACGCGCCGGTGCCGGACGACGTGCCGGGGCCGGCCGTCCCGGCGCCGACGCTCGACGTACCGCTGCTCGCGGTGCACGGGCTGCGCGAGGCGGCCGAGGAGGCGGGGGCCTGGACGGTGCTCGACGCCGACCGTGCCGAGCCGCCGACGACGGACGAGCTGGGCCAGTGGCGCGGCCTCGTCCTGCAGCGCGCGTGGCTGCCCGGCGCGTCGCAGCCCCGCGTGCTCGCGGTGGGCGAGGTGCGTGACCGGGTGCAGGTCTGGTTCGACGGCCGACCGGTGGGCGTGCTCGCGCGTGACCACCACGACCGCGCGCTGGTGCTGCCCGCCGGTGGCGGTGAGCTGCTGCTGCTCGTGGAGGACCAGGGCCGGGTGGGTTACGGGCCGCGGCTCGGGGAGCGCAAGGGCGTGCTCGGTCCGGTGACGGCCGGCGGGGTGCCGGTGCGCGGCTGGGAGTCGCTCGTCGTCGACCACGGCGCGCTCGCGGCCGGCGTCGTCGCGCGGTCGCACCTCGCCGCGGCCGCCGCCACGCACGGGACCGGGGGCGAGCCGGGCCCCCGCGGGCCCGTGGGTGACCTGGCCGGACCGGTCCTCGCGCACGCGCGCTTCACGCTCGACGAGCCCGCCGACCTCTTCCTCGGCACCGCCGCCTGGGGCAAGGGGATGGCCTGGGTGAACGGCTGGCCGCTCGGCCGGTACTGGAGCCGGGGGCCGCAGCGCACCCTCTACGTCCCCGCGCCCGCCACCCGCGCCGGTGCGAACGACCTGGTGGTGCTCGAGCTCGGGGTGGCGGCCGCGACCGCGCGTTTCGTCGCCGGCCCCGACCTCGGCCACACCGAGGCGTGAGCCTCACGCAGACCTGAACCACCCACGAGGAGCGACACGATGGACCTGAATCCGCGCCGGCTGCGCTTCGGCGGCGACTACAACCCGGAGCAGTGGCCGAGCGAGGTCTGGGACGAGGACGTCGCGCTGATGAAGCAGGCGGGCGTCACCACGGCGACGGTCGCCGTGTTCGCCTGGGCCCGGCTCGAGCCGCACCCCGGCGAGTACGACGTGGCGTGGCTGGACGACGTGCTCGACCGGCTGCACGCCGGTGGCGTCCGGGTGCTGCTGGCCACCGCGACCGCGTCCCCGCCGGTGTGGCTGGCCCGGGACTTCCCGGAGACCCTGCCGGTGACGGCCGAGGGGGTGCGGCTCGGGTTCGGCTCGCGGCAGCAGTACAGCCCGTCGTCCGCCGTGTACCGCGCGCACACGCTGCGGCTGGTGGAGATGCTGGCCCGCCGGTACGGCAGCCACCCGGCGGTCGAGGGCTGGCACGTGAACAACGAGTACGGCTGCCACGTGCCGTTCTCGTACGACGAGGAGTCGGCGGAGGCGTTCCGCACCTGGCTGCGGGGGCGGTACGGCAGCGTCGAGGAGCTGAACCGGGCGTGGGGGACGGCCTTCTGGTCGCAGCTGTACACGTCCTTCGAGCAGGTGGCGCCGCCGGTGGCCGCCCCGACGTTCCGCAACCCGACCCAGCTGCTCGACTGGGACCGGTTCGGGTCGGACGCCTTGCTCGCCCTGCACCGCGCCGAGCTCGACGTGCTCCGCTCGGTCACGCCGGACCTGCCGGTCACCACCAACTTCATGGGGTTCTTCCCGCACGCCGACTACTGGGCGTGGGCGCCGCACGTGGACGTCGTCTCCGACGACTCCTACCCGGACCCGGCCGACCCCCACGCCTACGTCCGGCTCGCCGCGCAGCGCGACCTGATGCGCTCGCTGCGCGAGGGTCAGCCGTGGCTGCTGATGGAGTCGGCGCCGTCGGCCGTCAACTGGCGTCCCCGCAACCTGCCGAAGCCGGCCGGGCTGCACCGGGTGCACTCGCTGCAGGCGGTGGCGCGCGGTGCCGACGGGGTGCTGCACTTCCAGTGGCGGCAGGCCGCGGCCGGTGCCGAGAAGTTCCACTCGGCGCTGGTGCCGCACGCCGGCCCGGACACGCGGGTGTTCCGGGAGTCGGCCGCGCTCGGCGCCGAGCTGGCCGACCTCTCGGACCGGGTGGCCGGCACGCGCGTGCCGGCGCGGGTGGCGATGGTCTTCGACTGGGACTCCTGGCGTGCCCTGTCCCAGCCGGCCGTCCCGGCGGCCGTCGACTACGTCGAGACGTTCCTGTCCTGGTACGCACCGTTCCTGCGGCGCGGGGTCACGGTGGACCTGCTGCCGCGGGGCGCGGACGCGGCCCGGCTGGCGGGGTACGACCTCGTCGTCGCCCCTGCCCTGCACGTCGCCTCGTACGACGACCTGGCCGGACTCGACGCGTACGTGCAGGGCGGCGGCCACCTGGTGGTGACCTACCTGTCCGGCGTGCTCGACCCGGACCTGCACGCCTGGCTGGGCGGCTACCTCGGGCCGCTGCGCGACACGCTGGGGCTCCGCCTCACCGAGGTCGCGCCGGCCGCCGGGGTGCTGCCGCTCGCCGGTGAGCTCTCCGGGCTCGCGGGGGAGTGGAACGACGCGGTCGAGGTGTCCACCGCCCAGGTGGTGGCGACGTATGCCGACGGGTTCGCTGCCGGAGGCCCGGCCGTGACCCGCAACGCCCGGGGCGCCGGCACCGCCTGGTACGTCGGCACCCAGCCGTCGACCGGGCTGCTCGACGAGCTCGGAGCACGCTGGCTGGCCGAGGCGGGGGTCCCCGCCCTGCTGACCGAACCGGCGGAGGGCGTGGAGGCGGTGGTCCGTGGCGACCTGCTCTTCGTGCTCAACCACACGGGCGAGACGGTCGAGGTGCCGCTCGCCGGCGGTGCGGTGCGGGTGCCGAAGCACGACGTGCTCGTCCGGCCGGTCTGACCCGGACGCCCGGAGCACGGCCGCGGCCGTGGACCCGCTGCTCGGCAGGGGTCCACGGCCGCAGCCGTGCTCGCCGGTTCAGTCCTCGCGGGACTCCTTGACCCGGGCGACCAGCTGCGTGGGGCTGACGAACCGCAGCGCGATCACCAGGATCACCATCATCGTGGCGGTGTAGACCACGGCCATCGCCGAGATCAGCTGGCGGGCCTGACCGCCGCCGGCCGCCGTCATCGCCCGGTAGATGGCGACGACGAGGGTGTCCGACCCCGGTCCGGAGACCAGGAACGTCAGGTCGAACATGCCGACCGTCCGCACCAGCACCAGGATCGCCGCGGCGAGCACCCCGGGGACCAGCAGCGGGAACAGGATCTTGGTGAACACCTTGCGCATGCTGGCGCCGGACATCCGCGCGGCGCTCTCGATGGTCGGGTTGATCTGCTCGATGAACGGCGTCATGGTCATGATCACGAACGGCACCGACGGCACCAGGTTGACCAGGATCACCGCCGTCAGCGTCCGGGCCAGGCCCAGGTTGTACATCACGGTGGCCAGCGGGATGCCGTAGGTGATCGGCGGCATCAGCACCGGCAGCAGGAACAGCAGCGTGACCAGCCGCTTGAACGGGAAGTTGCGCCGGGCCAGGAGGTAGGCCGCCGGCACGCCGACGACCACGGAGACGATGATCACCGCGAGGGCGACGGCGAGCGTCACGCCGATGATCTGGGTCATGCCGAACTGGTCCCACGCACTGGTGTACCAGTCGGTGCTCCAGCTCCCCGGCAGCCAGCCGCGGAACCACGACTTGCCGAACGAGTCGACCACGACGCTGACCAGGATGCCGACCAGCAGCACGAAGAACGCTGCCGTCACCGCCCACACGAGCCAGGTGGTGGGGGACGCCACCATGGGACGCTCGCCGGGGACCCGGGCCGCGGCGCCGGGGCGGGCACGCCGCCGGGGCTCCTCGACGTGCGGCGCGGGAACCGTCTGCGTGGCCATCAGCCCTTCCCTCCGGTCGAGCCCTTGTAGAGGAACGACCTCCACAGCAGCACCACCGCGATCACCAGGAGCTCGACCACGCCCATCATCAGCGCGATCGTCGAGGCCATCGGGTAGTCCGTCTGCTCGCCGAAGGCCCGGTAGGCCATCAGCGCCATCACGCGGGTGGACCCGGTCGCGTCACCGACCAGGCGGGCGGACGGGAACACGCTGAACGCCAGCACGAACGTGAGGATGAACGTGGTGGCCAGGCCCGGCGCCAGCAGCGGCAGCACCACGCGGCGGAACCGCTGGCCCCACCCGGCGCCCATCGTCTTCGCGGCCGCCTCGATGGACGGGTCGATGCCGGACAGGTACGACGAGATCAGCAGGAAGGCGAACGGGAAGCCGGAGATCACCAGGGACAGGAACACGCCGACGTAGTTGTTCACCAGCTGCAGCGGGTCGCTGATCACGCCGATCTGGATCAGGAACCGGTTCAGCCAGCCCTGCCGGCCGGCGAAGATCAGCAGCCCCTGCGCCGTGAGCACGGTGCCGAGCGTGATGGGCAGCACCAGCAGCGTGGTCAGCAGCTTCTTGCCGCGGAACCGCTTGCGCAGCTTGAAGGCCATCGGCACCGACGCCAGCACGTTGAACAGAGCCGCCGGCAGCGCGAGCCGCATGGTCAGCCACACGGAGTCGAAGACGAACGGGTCCTTGAAGAAGGCCAGGTAGTTGGCCACGAACCCGCCGCCCCACTGGGCCTGCGTGGCCGGCGTCGGCTGGAAGGTGAGGCCGATGCCGTAGGAGAACGGGTACACGAACAGGGCGATGGCGATCACCAGCGCCGGCAGCAGCATCAGGAGCGAGAGGTCGATGCCCCGCTCCGCCAGCCGGTGCCGCAGGCTCGCCGTCGAGCGGGTGCGGCCGCGCGGCCGCCCGGCTGTCGCGGCGGTCACCGCCGCACCTCGAGCAGCTCGGTCTCCTCGACCGAGAGGGCTGTGGGGCCCTCCAGGGACAACGGGTACACGAGGATCCGGGCCGGGTCGGCGGTCAGCTCCACCGTGCTGCCGACCTCCGGGGCGTGGTCGGAGCGGACGTGCAGCAGCTGGCCCCCGGCGGTGGTGACGCCCACGGCGAACTCGCGTCCGTGGTACTCCACCACCGACACCGTGGCCCTGGCCGCGTTCCCGCCACGGACCGGCAGCGACGGCGAGACCACCACCAGGTCCTCGGGCCTGATCGCGGCACGGACGGCCGAGCCGGGGCTGACCGAGCCGATGGCGGTGCCGTGCAGCGTGGTGCCGTGGCCTGCCACCGTGACCGCGGCACCGTCGGCCGCGACCACGTCGAGGTCGATCAGGTTGCGGTAGCCCATGAAGTCGGCGACGTGCCAGTTCACCGGGTGGTTGTGCAGGTCCTCCGGCGTGCCGATCTGCTGCACCCGGCCCTCGCGGAGCACCACCAGGCGGTCGGCCATCGAGAGGGCCTCCTCCTGGTCGTGCGTGACGTAGATCGTCGTCAGCCCCAGGGACTGGTGCAGCCGACGGATCTCCGTGCGCATCTCGAGCCGGAGCTTGGCGTCGAGGTTGGACAGCGGCTCGTCCATCAGCACCAGCCGCGGCTCCATGACCACGGCGCGGGCGATGGCCACGCGCTGCTGCTGGCCGCCGGACAGCTGGCCCGGCAGCTTGGTGGCGTGCTGCTCGAGCTTGACCAGGGCGATCGCCTCGGCCACCCGCCGCTTGGTCTCGGCGCGGGGCACCTTGCGCATCTGGAGGCCGAACGCGATGTTCTTCTCCACCGTCAGGTGCGGGAAGAGCGCGTAGTTCTGGAACACCATGCCGAAGTCGCGGTTCTCCGCGGCGACGGTGTCGACACGGGTCCCGTCGACCAGGATCTGGCCGTGGGTGAGCGGGAGGAGTCCCGCGAGGCAGTTCAGCGCCGTGGACTTCCCGCAGCCTGACGGCCCGAGCAGGGCGATGAACTCGCCCGCCCGGACCGTCAGGTCGAGGTCCACCAGCGCGTCGACGCCGCCGAAGCTCCGACCGACACCTCGAAGCTCAAGGGACTCGAACTTGCTGGCAGTGATCGTCATGAGGTCAGCTCGCCTTGTACTTCCCGGAACCGATCTCGCGGTCCCAGATGTCGAATGCCTTGACCATCATGTCCGGGGTGAGCGGCACGGCCTTGGGCATCTTGTCGATCAGTGCGTCGTACCAGTCGCGGCCGAAGTTCTTGATCGTGGCCTGGCTGGCGGCCGGCGCCTTGTCCAGCGTGGCGCCCTGCACGGCGGGGCCGGGGTAGAAGTACCCGGTGTCGTAGGCCATCGCGTTGACGTCCGGCGTGAGCATGTACTGCAGGAGGTTGAGGATCGCGGACACCTTGTCGGCGCTCTGGCCCTTGGGGATCACGGCGTAGTGCGCGTCCGTCACCCAGGTGAAGTTGTCGAACGCGGCAGCCTGCAGGGTCTTCGGCTCCTGGCCGAGCGCGCGCGGGTTGATGTCCCACCCGGTGGTGGTGGGCACCATGGCCCACGTGCCGTCAGCCATGTTGGAGATCACCTGACCGGTCCCGGTCGGGTAGGTGGTGATCGTGGAGCCGAGCTCCTTCAGGTAGGCCCACGTCTTGTCCCAGCCGTTGACCGGGTCCGTCGGGTCCTTGTCGCCGAGGATGTACGGCAGGCCCATCAGGAACGTGCGGCCGGGGCCGGAGTTGGCCGGGCGGGCGTAGCCGAACTTGCCGGGGTGGGCCTTGGCCCACGCGAGCAGCGCCTCCGGCGTCTTCGGGACGTCGGTGACCACGGCGGGGTCGTACTGCAGCAGCGGGCCCGACGGGTAGTAGGTGGTGACCACGCCGAAGCCCTGCGCGAGGGCCTCCATCTTGGCGGCCGGGTCCAGGTAGTTCTTCATGTTGGACAGCTGGGCCGCGTAGTCCGTGGCGATCGGCATCCAGAGGTTCTGCCCGATGCCGGCCGAGAGGCCGTCGGTCCCGGTCATCACCAGGTCGACCTTGAGGTTGTGGCTGTCCACCTGCGGCTTGATCGTCCCGACCAGGTCGGGCGCTCCGGCGCTCTCCCACTTGACCGACGAGATGATGTCGGGGTGGGCCTTGACGAAGGCGTCCACCATCGGGCCGGTCAGCTTCTGGTTGCCGGCGACGTCGAGGATGTCGAGCGTCACGGGCGCCGACGGCTTGGCGGGCACGCCGCCCGCCGTGGCAGCCGCGGCGGCGGTCCCGGCGGTCCCTGCGGTGCCGCCTCCGGTCTTCGGTGCGGCGCAGGCGGTCAGGGCGAGCCCGAGCACCAGCAGCCCGGCGCCGAGCCGGGCGGACGTGAGACTTCTCATGGACAGCCTTCTCTCTGAGTAGACCGGGCTTCGTCGCCCGGGTCGCTGCCTGGTGGTACGTGTGCGGAACAGGTGGTTCGCATGCCGAGCGGTGGATCGGGTGGATCGCGTGCCGTGCGGGTTGACGGGAGGGTGCCGAGCAGGTGCCGAGCGAGTGCCGTGCGGGTGCCGTGCGGGTCAGGCCGACTCGCGCAGCCCCGTGTGCCGGCTGACGGGCGCCGTGGAGTCGCGCACCACCAGCTGGAAGGACAGGTCGTGGTGATGGGTGGCCGGCACCTCGGGGTGGCGCAGCAGCGACACGAGCAGGTCGGCACCCGCCCGGCCGCAGTTCACCAGCGGGATGCCGACGCTGGTCAGCGCGGGTGAGCTCAGGGCGGACATGGGGATGTTGTCCACGCCGACCACCGAGATCTCGTCCGGCACCGCGACGCCGCGCTGCTTGAGCCGGTCCATCAGGCCGAGGGCGACGAGGTCGTTGTACGCGAGCGCCGCGGTCGCGTCCGAGGCGATCAGCAGGTCGCCGGCCGCCACCCCGCCGGACACGTACGGCTGGAACGAGCCCAGGTCCACGAGCTCGGTGTCCGGGTGCTCGGCGACGATCGCCCGGGCCGCCGTGAGCCGGGCCCGGTTGGACCACGAGGTGGCGGGTCCGCCGACGTACGCGATCGTGCGGTGGCCGAGGGCGCGCAGGTGCCCCAGGGCGAGCCGGACCCCCTCGAGGTTGTCGATCAGGACGGCCGGCAGCGACCCGCACTGCCGGTTCACCAGCACGAGGGCGGTGTCGTTCGCGAGGCCGGTCAGCACCTCGTCCGGGGAACGCGGGGAGCACATCAGCACGCCGTCGACCTGTCGCGACATCTCGCGCACGAGGTCCGCCTCCTGGGACGGGTCCTCGTCGGAGTCGGCGATCACCACGCCGTAGCCGGCGGCGCGGGCGCGTGCCTGCACGCCCTTGGTCACGGACGAGAAGAACGGGTTCTCCAGGTCGGGGACGATCAGGCCGATGGTGCCCGTGCGGCCGGTGGTCAGCCCGCGTGCGGCCGGGTTGGGGCGGTAGCCCATGCTGCGGGCGGTCTCCAGCACCTTGGCCAGCGTCTCGGGAGCCAGGTCGTCCGGGCGGGTCAGGGCGCGCGACACGGTCGACACCGAGACCCCCGCTGCCCGTGCCACGTCCCGCGCGCTGACGGCCACAGGCTCACCTCCGTTGGTGCGGTCCGGCCACGGCTGTGTGGCTGCGCCGAGTATGCAAACGTGTTCAGTGCTACGTCAAGAGGTGCACCAGAGTTGACCTATGAACCGTGACCTGCGGCTCGTCGTAGAGATAGAGAAGCAGGTCAGCGGCTAGATCTGTCCGCACCCTCGTGCCGGTGCTACGGTCGCCGTTGTTGCACAACATGCTCATCCTGTTTCAACGAGGAGACGGAATGGCTGCTCATCGGCATGCCTGCGAGGCCCGCCCCGGACGTGCGGGGACCCGCTCGTGAGCGACGACGAGGCCGGGACCACCGGGACGGGCACGGCCGCCGCGACGGGTCCGCTGCTGGTGCTGCGGCCCGACGACGACGTCGCCATCGCCACCCGGGATCTGCCCGCCGGGACCCGGCTGACCGTGGGCGGCACCACGCTCGTGCTGGCCGGTGACGTGCCCCGCAGCCACAAGCTCGCGCTGCGCGCGGTCCTGGCCGGCGGCATCGTGCACAAGTACGGCCAGTCGATCGGCCGCGCCACGGCCGACATCGCGCCCGGCGACCACGTCCACGTGCACAACCTCGGCATGGACGACGCGGAGCGCGCCCACGAGCTCGGCACGGTGCACACCGCACTGCCGGCGCCGACCGGGCCGGTCCGCACCTTCGAGGGCTACCACCGGGCGAACGGCAAGGTCGGCACCCGCAACTACGTCGCGGTGCTCACGTCCGTGAACTGCTCGGCGTCGACGGCGAAGATGATCGCCGACCAGTTCCGTGGCGCGGCACTGGCGGCCTACCCGCACGTCGACGGGGTCATCGCGCTCACGCACCAGAGCGGCTGCGGGCTGGTGCCGGGCAGCGAGGGTGCGAACGCCCTGGTCCGGACGCTGCGCGGGTACGCGCAGCACCCCAACGTCGGCGGTGTGCTGGTGCTGGGGCTCGGCTGCGAGATGGTGCCGGTGCAGTCGCTGGTCGACGGCCTCGACCTGCCGGCCGACACGCTGGTGCACACGCTGACCATCCAGGACACCGGCGGGGTCCGTGCGACCGTGCGGGAGGGCGTGGCGCAGGTCCTGCAGATGCTGCCGGTGCTGGAGGAGCGCCGCCGGGCGCCGGCCCCGATCAGCGAGCTGGTGCTGGGCCTCAACTGCGGCGGCTCGGACGGGTACTCGGGCATCACCGCGAACCCCGCGCTGGGCCGCGCGTCCGACCTGCTCGTCGCGGCCGGTGGCACGTCCGTGCTGGCCGAGACGCCCGAGGTGTTCGGTGCCGAGCACCTGCTGACACGGCGCGCCGTCTCCGAGGCCGTCGGCCGCAAGCTGCTGGACCGCCTCGACTGGTGGCAGCGCTACGCGGCGGCGGGCGGCGGGACGCTGGACAACAACCCGTCGCCGGGCAACAAGGCCGGCGGGCTCACCACGATCCTGGAGAAGTCCCTCGGCGCGGTCGCGAAGGCCGGCCAGGCGGACCTGTCCGCCGTCTACGAGTACGCCGAGCCGATCACCAGCCGGGGCCTGGTGTTCATGGACACCCCCGGCTACGACCCGGTGTCCGTGACCGGCATCGTGGCCGGCGGCGCGACGGTGGTCTGCTTCACCACGGGCCGCGGCTCGGTGTTCGGGTGCCGTCCCACGCCGTCGATCAAGCTGGCCACCAACACCGAGATGTTCGAGCGGATGTCCGACGACATGGACATCAACTGCGGCCGGATCGTCGACGGCACGGCGTCGCTCGACGAGGTCGGCGAGGAGATCTTCGAGCGGATCATCGCCGTCGCCTCGGGCGCGGAGACCGTCAGCGAGGGTCTCGACATCGGCCAGGAGGAGTTCGTGCCCTGGCAGCTGGGCACCGTCACCTGATCGTCGTCCCCCACCGCCGCTTGCCGCCCACACGTCACCGACGAGACACGAGCCACCCGTCCACCCCTGCGAAAGACCGGAACCATGCCGAGCCAAGCCCCCGCGCTGACCGTCCACCCCGACCGGCTGCTGCCCGTCGACCCCGCCGTGCGCGCCGTCGCCCGCACCCTGTACGACGCCGTTGCGGACCTGCCGCTGATCTCCCCGCACGGGCACGTCGACCCGCGGATGCTGCTCGACGACGTGCCCTTCCGGGACCCTGCCGCGCTGTTCGTCACCCCCGACCACTACGTGACCCGGCTGCTGCACGCCTCCGGCGTCCCCCTCGAGGAGCTCGGCGTCGGCCAGGGCCCGCTCGACGAGGCCGCCGCGCGCCACGCCTGGCGGCTGCTGTGCACGCACTGGTCCGCCTTCCGCGGCACGCCCGTCCGGTACTGGCTCGAGTCGGAGGTGGCCGAGCTGTTCGACGTGGGCGTGCGGCCCTCCGCCGACACGGCCGACGCCGTCTACGACCAGATCGCCGAGCGGCTCGCCACGCCCGAGTACCGCCCGCGGGCCCTGTTCGACCGGTTCCGCATCGCCGTGCTGGCGACCACGGACGACCCGTGCGACGACCTGTCCGCGCACGTCGCGCTCGAGGCCGACCCGACCTGGACCGGCCGCGTGATCCCGACGTTCCGCCCCGACCGGTACCTCGAGGCGTCGGAGCCGGGCTGGGGCGAGGCCGTGGCGCACCTCGGCGAGGTGGCGGACGTGGACACGGCGACCTACGCGGGCTGGGTGACCGCGATGGAGCGGCGGCGCCGGTACTTCGTCGAGCACGGCGCCCGTTCGGCGGACCACGCGCACGTCGACGCCGGGACGCAGCCGCTGGAGGCTGCCGAGGCCGAGCGCGTCTACCGCGCCGCGCTCGCGGGCACCGCGACGCCCGACGAGGCCGTGGCGCTGCGCCGGCACATGCTGCTGGAGATGGCCCGGATGTCCACCGAGGACGGCCTGACCATGACGCTGCACACCGGTGTGCTGCGCGGGCACCACACCCCCTCCAGGCTGCGGTTCGGCCCGGACACCGGCCACGACATCCCCCTGCGCGGCGACTTCACCGAGCCGCTGCGGCCCCTGCTCGAGCGGTTCGGCACGCACCCGAACCTCAACCTGGTGCTGTTCACGCTGGACGAGACGGTGTTCTCCCGCGAGCTCGCGCCGCTGGCCGGCTTCTACCCGGCGGTGTACGTGGGAGCTCCGTGGTGGTTCCTCGACGCGCCGGACTCGATCCGGCGGTGGCGGTCCGCCGTCACGGAGACGGTCGGGTTCTCCCGCACGGCCGGCTTCATCGACGACACCCGGGCGTTCTGCTCGATTCCGGCCCGGCACGACATGTCGCGCCGGCTCGACGCGGGGCACCTCGCGCAGCTGGTGGCCGAGCACCGGCTCGAGGAGGACGAGGCGATGGAGGCCGCGATCGACCTGGTGGCCGGACGGGCACGTGAGGTGTTCAAGCTGTGAGCGACCTCGTCAGACGGTCACCTGCGCCGCCGGTCCGGCACGTGCACCTCGGGCTGGGCAACTTCTTCCGGGCGCACCAGGCCTGGTACACCGCGCACGCGAGCGACGGCGCCGGGTGGGGGATCGCCGCCTTCACCGGGCGGTCGCCGGACCTTGCGCGGGCGCTCACGGCGCAGGACGGCCTGTACACCCTGGTCACGCGCGGTGCGCAGGGCGACGCCTTCGAGGTGGTGCCGAGCCTGGCTCGGGCGCACGCGGCCGACGAGCACGACGCCTGGCTGGGCTACCTCGCGGATCCCGCCGTCCAGGTGGTCACCACCACGGTCACGGAGGCCGGGTACGTCCGGGACGCCACGGGTGGGCTGGACACGCGGCGGCCCGAGGTCGTCGCGGACGTCGAGACGCTGCGGGCGGACCCGTCCGCGCTGGTGCGCACGGCACCGGCCCGTCTGGTGGCGGGCCTGATCGCCCGTCGTCGGGCGGACGCCGGGCCGCTCACGGTGGTGCCGTGCGACAACCTGCCGGAGAACGGGGCCGCCGCCGCCCGCGTGCTGCGCGACCTCGCGGAGCTGGTGGAGCCGGGCCTGCGCGAGTGGGTCGACGCCACCGTGGGCTTCGCGACGACGATGGTCGACCGGATCACCCCCGAGCCCACCGAGGCCGACGTGGCTGCGGTCTCGGCCGGGACCGGCGTCCGGGACCGTGCGCCGGTGGTCACCGAGCCGTTCACCGAGTGGGTGCTCAGCGGCCGGTTCGCCGCTGAGCGTCCCGCCTGGCAGGACGCCGGTGCCACGTTCACCGCGGACGTCGCCCCCTTCGAGCAGCGCAAGCTGTGGCTGCTGAACGGCGCCCACTCGATGCTGGCCTACGCCGCCTCGCTGCGCGGGCACGTCACGGTGGCGGACGCGATGCGCGACGAGACCTGCCGGCGCTGGATCGAGGAGTGGTGGGACGCGGCCTCCCGGCACCTGACCCTGCCGGCTGCCGACGTGCAGGCCTACCGGGCGGCACTCACCGAGCGGTTCGCCAACCCGCGGATGCAGCACCGGCTGGACCAGATCGCCTTCGACGGCTCCCAGAAGCTGCCGATCCGCACCCTGCCCACGCTGCGCCTCGAGGTGGCCGCGGGCCGCGTGCCGGTGGGCGCCGTGCGGCCCGTCGCCGCCTGGGTGTGCCACCTGCGCGGCCACGGGGCCGCGGTGACCGACGCCCGGATCGACCAGCTGCGACCGCTGGTCGGCGGCCCGTTGCGGGACGCCGTGGTCAGGGTGCTGGACGTGCTGGCACCCGACCTCGCGGCGAATGCGACCGTCGTGGACGCCGTGGTGCAGCAGGCGGACGAGCTCGAGCGCTCGTCCGGCCGGCCCGTCGGTGCGGCGACCCTGATCGACCTCTGACCGACACCCGCCCGCCCCGCCCCCGAGGTGAGCACCTCGCAGCGAGATGAGCACTCCGCGCCGAGATGAGCACTCCGCGCCGAGATGAGCACTTCTGGCTGCCCATCTCGCTGCGTTGTGCTCATCTCGGCAGCCGGCGCTCCGGCAGCCGGCGCCTCGGCAGCCGGCGTCTCGGCAGCCGGCGCTCCGGTCGCCGGCGCCTCGGTCGTCGCGGGGGTGGCCGGGAGGTCAGTGGCCGCTGGGCCGGGGCGCGGGCGGCAGGTCGACGCCTGCGGGTGCCGCCTCCGGCCAGACGAGCAGCACCGCGCACGGCGCGTGGTCCACCACGTACCGGGTGACCCGGCTCAGGCTGTGCGGACCCCGCTCGGTGCGCACGCCGTCGCGCGCGCAGACCAGCAGGTCGGCGTCGGCGCAGGCGTCCAGCACCTCGAGCTCGGCGCGGCCGTGGCGCTCGAGGCGCTCCACGCCGGGGCCGAACCGGGCGGCGGCCGCGTCGAGCAGACCGGCGGCTGCCTCGTCGAGCGGGTGGGCCACGGCCCGGGGCCGGCCCCGGCCCAGCAGCCCGAGAGGACCGCCCTCCCAGCCGGCCTCCGTCTGCTCGTCGAGCACGTGCAGCAGCCGCACGTCGCTCACGTGCAGGTCCACCGCCGCGTCGACGCAGGCCTCCCAGGTGCCCTCCACCAGCCAGACGACCGCCCTCATCGCACGCCTCCGATCCGCACCGACACCCACAGAGCGACCACCGCCAGCGCCAGCGTCGCCGGCACCGTCGCCAGTCCGAGCCGCACGAACACCGCCGTGGACGGCGCCCGCCCGTGCCCGTGCAGCACCTGCCGCCACAGGAGGGTCGCCAACGACCCCACGTAGGTCAGGTTCGGCCCGATGTTCAGCCCGAGCAGCGTCGCCAGCACCAGGGCGGGGGAGGGCGCCACCACCGGGACCAGCACCAACGTGGCCGGCAGGTTGTTCAGCACGTTCGCGGCCAGCGCCGCCAGGCCGGCTGCCGCCAGCAGCCCCACCAGGTCCGGGTGCGGCGGCACCAGCCGTGCGACGCCGTCGCCGATCGGCCCCAGCCGCACGCCGAGCACCACCACGCCGAGCGCGAGCACGAAGGCCAGGAACACCGGGTTGGCGGCCTGCACCATCCCGCGCAGCGTGGTGAGCGGCTCGCGGCGCAGGCTGCGCGCGGCGAGCACCAGCACCGCGACCACGGCGACGGCGGCCGGTGGCACGCCGAACGGACCGGCCGCCGCGAACCCGACGAGCGCCGCACCGAGCACCACCAGGGCGAACACGGGCGGCGGTGTCGCGGACGCCGTCGACGCGCGGTGCACCGGCGTCGCCAGGTCCGACCGGAAGAAGATCCGGAACACCACGTACTCCGCCGCCACGGTGACCAGCCACGGCAGCGCCATCACGGTGGTGAAGCCGGCGAAGGACAGCCCGGTGGCGCCGAACGCCAGCAGGTTGGTCAGGTTGGACACGGGCAGCAGCGTCGAGGCGGAGTTCGCCAGGTGCGTCGAGGCGTACAGGCCCGGCCGGGGTCGGGCCCGGACGGCCGTGGCGGCTGCGAGGACCACGGGCGTCAGCAGCACCACCGTGGCGTCCAGGCTGAGCACGGCCGTGGTCAGGGCGGCGACGACGAACACGGCCGTGAGCAGCCCGCTCGGCGAGCCGCGCGACGCCCGGGCCATCCGCTCACCGGCCCAGCCGAAGACCCCGTGGGTGCGCGCCTGGTCGGCCAGCGCGAGGATCGCCGCGAGGAACCCCAGGGTCGGCGCGAGGCCGGCCACCTCGGTCCCGGCCGCCCGCCACGGCACCAGCCCGACCACGAGCACGAGGAGTGCGGCCGGGACGGCGGCGACGGCCTCCGGCAGCCCGCGCGGGCGGGTCACGGCGAAGCCGAGGACGACGACGAGCACGGCGACGGCCAGCGTCGCGCCGAGCGCCGAGGCCGCCGTCACACCGGACACCATCACCCGCCCCGGCAGGTTGCGCACGTCCACCGCGCACGCCGCGGCGGGGCGCCGAGTGCATGGGTGCCGCGGCACGCCGCCCGGGCAGGTGCCGGCGCCCGGCGCCCGGCGTGCGAGCACCCGGCGGCTGACGCGGACCCTCACTAGGGTCGGCACATGGGCGACCGGCTCGCGCACCTGCTCCCCGGGGTGGCGGTCGCGCGGGGGTACCGGCGGGCCTGGCTGCGCGAGGACCTCACGGCCGGTGTCGTCGTCACCGCCCTGCTCATCCCCGCGGGCATGGGCTACGCGGAGGCGGCGGGGCTGCCGCCGCAGACCGGCCTGTACGCCACCGTCGTGCCGCTCCTGGTGTACGCCCTCGTCGGCCCCTCCCGGGTGCTGGTGCTCGGGCCGGACTCGGCGCTGGCGCCGATCATCGCGGCCGCCGTGGTGCCGCTCGCGCTCGGCGACGCCCACCGCACGGTCGCGCTCGCCGGGCTGCTCGCTCTGATGGTGGGCGCGGTGCTGCTGATCGGCGGCCTGCTGCGCCTGGGTCTGATCACCGACGTGCTGTCCAAGCCGATCCGGATCGGCTACCTCAACGGCATCGCCCTGGTGGTGGTCGTCGGGCAGCTGCCGAAGCTGCTGGGCTTCTCCATCGCCACGGAGTCGCCGCTGGGCCAGGTCGCGGACACGGTGCGGGGTGTCGGCAGCGGGCAGGCGAACCCCCTCGCGGTGGGGTTCGGCCTCGGTTCGCTCGTCGTGATCCTGGGGCTGCGCGCCGTGGCGCGGCGGCCGGTGGTCGGACGCATCCCCGGGGTGCTGGTGGCGGTGGTGGTCGCGACGGTGCTCGTCGCAGCGCTCGGCTGGGAGCAGCGGGTGCCCGTGGTCGGGGCGTTGCCGACCGGGCTGCCGGCACCCGCGCTCGGCGGGATCCGGTGGGGCGACGTGGGCTCGCTGGCGGGTCCCGCGCTCGGCATCGCGCTGATCGCCTTCGCCGACACGGGGGTGCTGTCCCGCACGCTGGCCGCCCGGCGTGGCGAGGTGGTGGACGGCAGCCACGAGATGGCCGCCGTCGGGGTGGCCAACGTGGCGAGCGGGCTGGCGGGCGGCTTCCCCCTGTCGGCGTCGTCCTCGCGGAGCGCCGTCGCGCTGCAGTCCGGTGGGCGCACCCAGCTGGTCGGGGTGGTGGGTGCGCTGCTGGTGACCGCGTTCGTGCTGGCCGCACCGGGTGTCACCGGCTACCTGCCCGCCGCGACGCTCGCGGCCGTGGTGGTGGTCGCCGCGAGCGCACTCGTGGACGTGCCGGGCTTCGTCCGGCTGGTGCGCGCCAGCCCGGTGGAGGGGCTGCTGTCGCTGACGGCGCTCGGCGGGATCGTGCTGGTCGGCGTGCTGCGGGGCATCGTCGTGGCCGTCGTGCTGTCGTTCGTCGCCTTCGTGCAGCAGGCGTGGCGGCCGTACCGTGCGGAGCTCGGGCTGGTCCCGGGCAGGCGCGGGTACCACGACGTGAGCCGCAACCCGGGAGCGGTGCGCATCCCGGGGCTGGTCATCGTCCGGTTCGACGCACCACTGTTCTTCGCCAACGGCCGGATCTTCGACGACTACGTCCGCGAGGTGGTGGACGCCGCCCCGGGGCAGGTGCGCACGGTGATCCTCGCCGCCGAGCCGATCACGGACGTGGACGCGACCGCGGTGGACGAGCTGACCGAGCTGGACGACCACCTCGCCTCCCGCGGCATCCGGCTGGTGATCGCCGAGATGAAGGACCCCGTGCGCGACCGGCTGCACCGGCTGGGGATGGACCAGCGGTTCGGCCCCGAGCGGTTCGCGCCGACGGTGGGCGCCGCTGTGGACGAGGTGACCGGGCGGCTGCGCGGCGACCTCGGCTGAGGTCGCCGCCCGGCGTGCGTCGGTCAGAACCTCCGCGCGACCCGGTCGGCCGGGGTCCGACCGTCGGGGTCGTACACCCAGCGGTACAGCGGCTCCGCCCACAGCCGCGTCACCCAGCCGATCCGCTGCGGGCGCCAGGTGCGCACACGCCCGGGCGGTCGCGGTCCTCGACGGCCCCCCGCGTACCAGGCGTCCAGCGCGGCGGCCGCGTCGCGGTACGCGGTGAACCACGAGTCGGGGTCGTCCAGGTGGTCGGGGGTCGCCGCCCCGAGGTGCTCGGCGGCCAGCTCCAGGCGCAGCGAGCGGGCGGTACCGGTGGTTGTGCCCTCGACGAACGCGGCGCTGAGCTCGCTGTCGTGGGTCCAGGACCGCCGGTTGGCGTTGTCCGACCCGATGCACGCCCAGGCGTCGTCGACCACGCAGACCTTCGCGTGCACGTAGATCGGCGTGCCGGCCTCGTTCTCCACCCCGTACACGGCCACCCGGTCCGCGCCGGCGCGCCGCAGCAGCGCCATCGCGTGCAGGCGGCCGAGCTCGGTGGGCACCTCGGCGCCGCGCCCGTCCTGGTCGGCGTGCAGCGGCACCACCACCACCAGCCGCAGCTGCGGCGAGCGCCGCAACGCCTGTGCGAACGCCGCCGCCACGTCGCGCGACCACAGGTACTGGTCCTCGAGGTAGACCAGCCGGTGCGCCCGGCCCACCGCCTCGATGTACCCGCGGGCCACCGACCGCTCACCACGGCGGGCGAACGGGTACGGCGGGAAGCGGGGCGGGTACGTCCGCAGCAGCTGGACGGCGCCGTTCCCGCACGGCTGCGGGTCCGGGTGCTGCGGCGGCAGCGGCCGGATGCGGGTCCGGGTGCCGCGCAGCAGGTCGTCGAGGCGGCGCAGCGGGTTCAGGGTGAGGGGGGCCGCGTCCTGCCAGCGCTCCCGGAACACCGTCTCGGCATCCCCGACGGCGGGCCCACGGACGGCCAGCTGCACGTCGTGCCAGGGCGGGTGCGGGCCGTACGCCGCCGCCATGGGCACCGGCTGCCGGTCGCCGTGGTGCGCCTCGTCGTCGTGGCGGCCGTGGCACAGGTCGATCCCGCCGATGAACGCCACGTCGTCCTGCGGCCGGCCGCGGTGGCGCAGCACCACCAGCTTCTGGTGGTGCGAGCCGAGCGGGCGCACCCGCATGTCCAGCAGGCACTGCCCGCCGGCCGCGTCGATCTCCTCGCCGAGGTGCCGGTTCTCGCCGGCGCTGAACCGGAACCGGTCCCAGTGCGAGCGCCACACCAGACCGCGCACGTCCACACCACGCAGCGCGGCCGCCGCGAACACCTGTCCCACCTCGGTGCCCGCGCCGCC
>DAIDJQ010000041.1 GCA_027451305.1 Cellulomonas sp. | reverse complement strand
TCCGTCATCCACCACGACCTCTCCCGCGTCGCCGGTCTTGACGTCGACCGCCGCGAGACTCAGGCCCTCGGTGACCGGGCGACGGCCCATCGCGACCAGTAGCTTCGATGCCCGGAACTCCTGCGCCCCACCCGAAACGGTGGCGGTGACGACGATCTCATCGGTCGCGTCATCCCGGCGGACAGCGGTGACCGCGGCACGGCGAACCACCCTGATCCCCTCGTCGCCGAACACGGCCATGAGCGCACTGGACGCCTCCGGTTCCTCACGCGAGGCCAGCCGCGATCGGACCAGCATCGTCACCTTCGATCCGAGCCGGGCGAACAGCTGCGCCTGCTCCAGCGCGACGTACCCGCCGCCAAGCACGAGCAGCGACTCAGGCACCTCACCCAGCTCCATCGCTGTCGTGGATGTCAGATAGCCGGCACCGTCGGGACCGAGACCGTCGATCGGTGGGACCCACGGCCGCGACCCAGTCGCCACCAGATAGTGGTCGGCCTGGACTACGTCGGTTGTTCCATCGGGCCGAGCGACTCGCAGTACCGGCGCCTCGCGGGTGCCGGCGAACGTCGCCTCCCCCTGCAGGAGCTGCCACCCGTAGGACGCGATCAGGTCGACGTACTTCTGGTCGCGCATGGCCTCAACCAGCGCCTGCTTGCCGGCGATCAGTCCAGGCATATCCACCGGACCCGCTGAAGCGGCGATGCCCGGGAAGCGATCAGCGTCCAGCGCGCCGTGCCGCGCCTCGGCCGCCGCGATCAACGCCTTCGAGGGAACGCAACCGGTGTTCACGCACGTGCCGCCGACCGTCGACCGTTCGACCATCACCACCGACTTGCCCAGCTTGGTGGCGTGGATCGCGGCGGAGAACGCCGCACCACCCGAGCCCACGATCGCGAGATCGACCTGCGAGTTCCCCATGATGATGCCTTCCCTGGACTTGGGTCGATGCGTGGACGGGAGCCATACTGGACCTTCCAGTTCAGTGGAAGGTCAAGCGCGATGAGGGGACAAAGTCAATGCGGATCGGTGAGCTCGCTCACGCAACCGGCACCACGACCAAGACGCTCCGGTTCTATGAAGACCAGGGACTCCTCCCGCACGCCGAGCGCACCGCCTCCGGCTACCGGGACTACACGCCCGAGTCCCTTGGGCGGCTCGACTTCATCCGCCGCGGCCAAGCAGCCGGCCTGACCCTCGCCCAGATCCGGCAGATCCTCGGCATCCGGGACAGCGGCATGCCGCCCTGCGAACACGTCCGCGACCGGCTCGACGAACGGCTCACCAACCTGGACACCCAGATCGCCCAACTGGTCGCACTTCGCGACACCCTCGCCCAGCTACGTGACCAAGCAGCAGACGCCGAACCGGAAACCTGCCCTCCCGATCAGGTCTGCCGGTACCTGTGATGTGGAGCAAGACGAACTGTTCTGCAGGAGCAGATTGCGTATCTGGGGTCGAGCGCGCGGGGGTCGCTTCGGCCAGCGTCGGGTTCGGCGATGAAGCGGGCGACTGAGTCCCACCCTGTCGGCGATTGGTGCGAGAGACGGTCAGGCCCCGCGGGGGGCGTACATGATCACGGCGACACCCACGAGGCAGAGAGCCGCGCCGATGATGTCGTAGCGGTCGGGCCGAAATCCGTCGACCACCATTCCCCAGGTCAGTGACCCGGCGACGAACACGCCGCCGTAGGCGGCCAGGATGCGGCCGAAGTTGGCGTCGACCTGCAGCGTCGCCACAAGGCCGTAGAGGCCGAGCGCGATCACCCCGGCTCCTACCCACAGCAGGCCGCGGTGCTCACGCACTCCCTGCCACACGAGCCACGCGCCACCGATCTCAGCGATAGCGGCCAGGACGAACAGGGCGACGGACCTGGCGATCAGCATGTCCGCGAGCCTAGGCCGGGCAACGGGCCGGCGCTGGGCAGCTTCTACCTGGCCATGGCCCGCTGCGGACTGGATGTGCTGGTCACGGGACTGGTGGTGTGCAGCTTCGTGGCGCGTCCGGCGCGCACACCGTTGGCGATGACGACGACCTCGGCGAGCTCGTGGATCAGGACGACGGCGGCCAGCCCGAGCACGCCGGCGACAGCCAGCGGGATCAGGATCGCGATTAGCGTGAGCGACAGGCCGACGTTCTGCAGCATGATGCGCCGGGCCCGTCGGGCGTGGGCGAATGCCTGAGGCAGGGCGCGCAGGTCCGTGCCCATCAGGGCGACGTCGGCGGTCTCCAGTGCGACGTCGGATCCCATGGCGCCCATCGCGATGCCGAGGTCGGCGGTGGCCAGGGCGGGGGCGTCGTTGACGCCGTCGCCGACCATCGCTGTGGGCGCCTTCGTGCGCAGTGCGGCGACCAGGGTGGACTTGTCCTCGGGGCGCAGCTCGGCGTGGACGTCGCTGATGCCGGCCTGGGCGGCCACGGCGTGGGCGGTGGCGGTGTTGTCGCCGGTGAGCATGGTGACGGTGTAGCCCTGGCGGTGCAGCTCGGCGACGACTGCGTGCGCTTCGGGGCGCAGCTCGTCGCGGACGCCGATCGCGCCGATGACCTGCCCGTCGTCCTCGACCAGAACGGCGGTGGCACCGGCTTCCTGCATCTGCTGCACCTGGTCGGCCAGGTCCCCGGCGGTGATCCAGCCGGGGCGGCCCAGCCGCGCGGCCCGACCCTCGACGGTGCCGGTCAGCCCGGCGCCAGGGATCGCCTGGACGTCGGCGGCGTCGGGCACGGTGTCGACCGCCGCGAGGATCGCTCGGGCTAGGGGGTGCTCGCTGCGCGCCTCCAGGGCGGCCGCGACGGCGAGGACCTGCTCGCGGGTGTGGCCCGAAGTGGTGGCGACGGCGACGACGGTGGGGGCGTTGGCTGTCAGGGTGCCGGTCTTGTCCAGGGCGATCGAGCGGATGGCGCCGAGCGCTTCCAGGGCGGCGCCACCCTTGATCAGGACACCGAATCGACTGGCGGCCCCGACGGCGGAGACGACCGAGACCGGCACGGAGATGGCAAGGGCGCACGGGGACGCGGCGACCAGCACGACCAGCGCCCGCTGGATCCATAGTCCCGGGTCCCCGAGCAGGGAGCCGACGACCGCGATGAGGGTGGCGACGATCATGATCGCGGGCACGAGGGGCTTGGCGACCTGGTCGGCGAGGCGCTGGGTCGTGCCCTTGCGGGACTGCTCGGTCTCGACGATGTGCACGATGCGGGCGAGCGAGTTGTTCTCGGAGGTGGCGGTGACCTCGACCTCGAGCGCTCCGGTGCCGTTGATGGATCCCGCGTACACCTCGGTGCCGGTGCCCGCCTCCACGGGGATGGACTCTCCGGTGATGGCCGAGACGTCCAGGGTCGTGCGCCCGGCACGGATGGTGCCGTCGGTGGCGAGCCGTTCCCCGGGCAGCACCAGCATGGTGTCGCCGACGACCAGGTCGGCCGGGTCGATCACCTGCTCGACTCCGGCGCGTCGAACCGTGGCCGTGTCGGGCACCAGGGACAGCAGGGCCCGCAGCCCACCGCGGGTCTTGGCCAGGGAGTATTCCTCCAGGCCCTCACTCAAGGAGTAGAGGAAGGCGAGCGTGGCGGCCTCGGCGAACTCACCGAGGATCACAGCCCCGACGGCGGCGATCGTCATCAGGGTGCCGACGCCGATCTTGCCCCGGGAGAGCTTCTTCAGGGTCTCGGGCACGAAGGTGCTCGCCCCGACCACCAGAGCGCCGATATTGAGTCCCAGCGCCCACCCGTCCTGACCGCTCAGCCCGAGCAGGAACGCGGCCAACAGCAGCGTGCCCGCGACCAGACCGGCACGGATCTCGCTGACACCCCAGATGCTGGTGACGTCGTCATCATCGTCACCATCGATCTCATCGGCGGTGGTCCGATCGGCACAACAGGCGTCGCTCACCGGGTGGTCTCCTCGTGTGTCGATGTGTTCGTGGACAGCGAGGTCTGGCCGACCGTCTGGCCCAGGCCGTAAGTGGGGCACAGCTCGACCGCGTGCCCGGTCGCGTCCAGCAACCGCTCAGCCGCCGCGAGGACCGCAAGAAGCTCGGGGCCCGTCGTCAGGAAGAACATCGAGGCCCGACCCTGAGGACGCGAGTCGACCAGACCACACTCCTTCAGACATGCCAGGTGCGCGCTCACCGTGCTCTGCGCCAGACCGATGTGCTCGGTCAAGTCCCGCACCCGATGCTCACCGTTGGCCAGATGCTGCAGCACAGCCAGACGCGTCGGGTCGGACAGCGAACGGAACAACGCAGCAGCCGGTGCCAGCGCCAGCACTCCGCCCGCAGGAGGCGTCGGAGGACTGGGTGGGGATCCGTCGCTCAGCATCGGCATGCGGCGATAATAGCGCAGTCTCGCGGTGCGCCAGTTTCGCCGGCGGGCCGGTCCCTCTCAGCCCTGCGCGAGTACCGGTGCCCAGTGCCCGCGAGGCTCCGGCTTCGACCGGGCACGAGAACGACGCCGTGCCGAGTTTCAGCTCGATTCCCTGGTGTGCAGTGGCAGCGCCAGTGCGCACCGTGTCGGGGATCGTCTCCGCGCGC
>DAIDJQ010000040.1 GCA_027451305.1 Cellulomonas sp. | reverse complement strand
GACCGGGCGGGCCAGCGCGGGGTCCGGGGCCTGCTGGGGGCGTTTGGCGCCGCTCACCAGCCCGAAGGCGTAGACGCTGGCCCGCATCTCGTCGGTCATCACCAGGTCTGCGAGTGCCTCGTCCTCGGCCGCGAACGCGGTCGGCCGGTCGGCGTCCCGGGCGGCGGCGAGCAGGTCCAGCGCCCGGGAGGGGGCCGGGCGGGAGTGGTCGATGGTCGCCTCGAGGCGGGTGCGGGCGGCATGCACCGCGGCCGCCCAGGTGGCGGCGTCGTCCAGCGGCCGGCGCACCACCTGCACCGAGCCCTCCAGCACCGACGCTGCCCACCGCACCGACTCCTCGAGGAAGTCGGCGGCGTCGAGCAGCACGTCCACCAGGCCGATGCGGGCCGCCTCGGCGGCGGCGTACGGCTTGTTGGCCGCCGGCCGTGCGAGCACCACCTCGAGCGCGCGCTCGATCCCGACGAGTCGCGGCACGAGGTACGCGCCGCCCCAACCGGGCACGAGGCCGAGCCCGGTCTCGGGGAGCCCGAGCGCCCGCACGTCCGACGAGACGGTCCGGTACGTGCAGCTGAGCGCCAGCTCGAGGCCGCCGCCCAGCGCCGTGCCGTTGACGAACGCGAACGTCGGTACGCCCATGCCGTGCAGCAGCTCGTAGGCGGCGTGCCCGGCACGGCCGAGCGCGAGGGCCTGCTCCCGGTCAGCCACCGTGGCGACCTGCGTGAGGTCGGCCCCGGCGGCGAACACCCACGACTTGCCCGTGACGGCCACAGCTGCGAGCTCGCCGGACCGGACGCGGTCCTGGACCGACCGGAGGACGGAGGCGAGCTCCGCGAGACCGACGGGGCCGAGCGTCGTCGGCTTCCCCTCGAGCCCGTTGTCGAGGGTGATCAGCGCGAGCGTGCCCAGGTGACGGGGCAGCGTGACGTCGCGGACGAGCGCGTGCGTCACGCGCTCGGGACGGGGACCTGTGGTCATCGTGCGCTCCCGGCGTCGGGGTGGTTCGGGTTCTCCCAGATCACGGCACCGCCCTGGCCGAGGCCCACGCACATGGCGGTCAGCCCGTAGCGGACGTCGGGCCGCTCGGCGAGCTGCCGGGCGAGCTGGATCATCAGGCGCACCCCGGACGACGCCAGGGGGTGACCCACCGCCAGGGCGCCGCCGTACGGGTTGACGCGAGGGTCGTCGTCCGCGATGCCGAAGGCGTCGAGGAACGAGAGCACCTGGACGGCGAAGGCCTCGTTGATCTCGAACAACCCGATGTCGTCGATCGTCAGCCCGGCTCGCTGCAGCGCGCGCTCGGTCGCCGGCACGGGCCCGAGGCCCATCACGGCCGGGTCGACGCCCGCGTAGGCGAAGCCGACCAGGCGCATCCGCACCGGGAGCCCGAGCTCGGTCGCGACGTCCTCGGCCACCAGCAGGCACGATGCGGCTCCGTCGGTCAGGGGCGCGGAGGTCGCGGCAGTCACCCGGCCGCCGGGGCGGAACGGCGTCGGCAGGTCGGCGATCGCCTCGAGCGTGGTGCCCGGCCGGGGCGGCTCGTCCGCCGTGGCCAGGCCCCAGCCCCGCTCCGGGTCGCGGACGGCCACCGGCACCAGGTCCGGGTCGATCTTCCCGGCCGCGAGCGCGGCGGCGTACCGGGCCTGGCTCGCGACGCCGAACGCGTCGGCCCGCGCCCTCGTCAGGTCGGGGAACCGGTCGTGCAGGTTCTCCGCGGTGGCGCCCATGTTCAGCGCCTCCGGGTCGACCAGCCGCTCGACGAGGAAGCGAGGGTTGGGCTCGGCGCCGGAGCCCATCGGGTGGTGGCCCATGTGCTCGACACCACCGGCCACCGTGACGTCCTGCGCGCCGACGGCGATCGCCGACGCCGTGGCCGTGACGGCCGTCATGGCACCGGCGCACATGCGGTCGACCGCGAACCCGGGCACCGTGCGGGGCAGGCCGGCCAGCACCCCGACCGTGCGGCCGAGGGTGAGGCCCTGGTCGCCCGACTGGGTCGCGGCGGCGATCGCCACGTCGTCGATCCGATCGGGCGTCAGCTCCGGGTGCCGGCGAAGGAGCTCGCGGACGGTGCGGACGACCAGGTCGTCCGCACGGGTGTGCGCGTAGAGCCCGTCCGGGCGCGCCCGGCCGAAGGGCGTACGGACACCGTCGACGAACGCGACGGACCGGACGGTGCGCGACGAGGTCGGCATCAGGCCTCCTGGGACGACGGTGTCCACGAACGCCTCTGGTCAGGACCTACGTCCCAGACTGAGAAGGCTACCGAAGAGTAACACCGCGCCGTCAGTGTGCGGTGGCTCCCAGCGTCGGGGTCAGCAGGGGTGCCATCAGGTCGATCTGCCACGGCCGGGCGCCGCCCGCCTCGAGCACCGCGCGCACCGCCGGCAGGTCCGCCGGGACGGGCGGCGACCAGCAGAGCCGGCGGAGCAGGTCCGGCTGAAGGAGGTTCTCTGCCGGCACGTTCCAGGCCTGCGAGGTGGCCGAGATCGCGGACCTGGCCGCGGCGAGCCGTGCGGCCGCATCGGGGTCGCGGTCCACCCACGCGCGCGGCGGTGGCGGGGCGTCCGAGCGGGGGCCGCGCACGCTCGGCAGCTCGGCGTCAGGGAGGGCGAACGCCCGGTCGACGGCGGACTGCCAGAGGGGTGCCCGGCGGCGGGTGCCATTGCCGGCGAACTGCGGCAGTGCCACGAGCTGGGCGACCGAGCGCGGCAGCGCCTGGGCGGCCGCCACGATGGCGTGGTCGGGGAGCACCCGCCCTGGGGAGATGTCGCGCTGCCGGGCGTTCTGGTCCCGTGTGGCCCATAGCTCCCGCACGACGGCCAGCCGGCGCGGGTCCCGGATCGCGTGCAGCCCGGAGACGCGCCGCCACGGCTCGACGCGTGGCACCGGGGGGCCGGCCGTGCGTTCGGCCTCGAACTCCTGGGCCGCCCACTCCGCCTTGCCCGCGGCGGCGAGCCGCTCGGCGAGGATCTCGCGGACCGGCACGAGCAGCTCGACATCGAGCGCCGCGTACCGCAGCCACTCCAAGGGCAGCGGCCGGGTGGACCAGTCGACCGCCGAGTGCTCCTTGGCCAGGCCGAGGCCGAGCGTCTCCGCCACCACCGCCGCGAGGCCGACCCGCTCCATGCCGAGCAGGCGGGCCGCGAGCTCGGTGTCGAAGACGCGCGAGGGGCGCAGCCCCTGCTCGGCCAGGCCGGGCAGGTCCTGCGACGCTGCGTGCAGCACCCACTCGACCCCGACCAGCGCCTCGGACAGCGTCGACAGGTCCGGCAGCGCCACGGGGTCGATCAGGGCCGTCCCGGCCCCCTCACGTCGGAGCTGCACGAGGTACGTGCGCTGGCCGTAGCGGTAGCCCGAGGCGCGCTCCGCGTCGACCGCCACCGGGCCGGTGCCGTTGCCGAACGCCTCCACCACGGCGGCCAGGGCGGGCGAGGTGTCGGTCACCGGGGGGATGCCCTCGGCCGGCTCGGTGAGCGGGACCACCTCGATCTCGGTGCCGGTGGTCTCGTCGTCCGCAGGTTCGCCGACGACGTCGACCTCGTCGGGCTCGTGCGTCACATGCCCACCGTAGGCGAGGCCGGGCCGTCCCCCGCGCACCGAGCCCGCGCGCCGCCGGAGCCAGCCATGGCTCCGGTCCTGATCAGGGGCCGGACCGTGGGCCCGCGACTCAGTCGAGGAGCCCGGCGCGGATCGCGATCGCGACGAGCTGTGCGCGGTCACCGGTGCCGAGCTTGCGGGAGATGCGGGCGAGGTGGCTCTTCACCGTGAGGGATGACAGCCCCAGGTGCTCACCGACCTCGCGGTTGGAGCGGCCGTCGGCCACGTGCCGCAGCACGCCGACCTCACGTGCCGAGAGGTCGGCCGTGGCCGGGGTCGCACCCACCCGCTCGACCCGCGGTTGCGGCATGGCGACCGCCGCACCGCGCAGCCCTGCAGCCAGCAGCGTGCACAGCTGCTCCGGATCGGCCCGCCGTGCGAGCACCACCACGGTGGTCAGGTCGCGTCCCTGCAGGCTGTCGAGCGTGGCGGCGCCGGCAGTACCGTTGAGGTCGTCGACGACGACGCACGACGACGGCCGGGTCGGTGCGGGCGCCAGACCTCCCGGCCGGGACCGCGGCACACCCTGCAGGCGCAGGTCGCGGTGCAGTGGCTGGATGCTCACACGGGCCCATCGGCAGCGCGTGCCGACGGCTTGAGCCGGCGCGTCGGCGGCGACGGCGCCGCCACACCAACGGGGGAGACAAACTGGGCATCGGCCGTGCAGTCGGCCCGGTCGCAGGTCAGCGACGGGGGCTGAGCGGCACCACGCCCTCCGGCAGCGGCTCGAGACCGGCCGCGGTGCACAGCAGCCGGGTCCACGCGAGCAGGTGCGGGCCCAGCTCTTCGTCGGCCGCGGTCCACGAGGCACGGATCTCCAGCTCGGTGCTCTCCTCGCGCGGCCCGAGGGACCCGAAGCTCTGCGAGAGCACGCGCGTGACGGTGCCGCCGAGAGCGTGCGGCGGGACGCCCTCCTCGGCCAACGAGTCGAGGAACCAGGACCAGGCCACCTCGGCCAGCAGGGGATCGGCGCCGACCTCGCGGTCGAGCCCCGCTCGGACGAGCGTCACCAGGCGGAACCGACCTTCCCAGGCCTCCTGACCCTCCGGGTCGTGCAGCACCACGAAGCGGCCGGAGGCGAGCTCGTCGGCGGCCACCGACCGGCGGGCGGACCGGACCTCGGCCGTCAGAGCGGCGGTGTACGGGGCGATCCGGGACGGTCCGGGCACCTCGTCGAGCACCACCTCGGGGCGGACGGCGACCGCTCGCAGCGACCGGAGAGCGCGCACGAACACCGCCGGCACGTCGTCCGAGGCAGCCACGGCGGCAGCGTACGCAGGGGCGGACCTGTCCGGGTCCCGGCACGCCGCGGGGCGGCTCACGCGCCCGCACTAGGCTGACCGGCGGCACATCGCGACCTGAAGGAGCGCTCGAATGTCCGTCAGCAGCACGTCGACAGCCACCCCCACGGCCCAGATCGGTGTCACCGGTCTGGCGGTGATGGGTCGGAACCTGGCCCGGAACCTGGCTCGGCACGGGTACACGGTGGCCCTGCACAACCGGTCGCAGGCACGGACCGACTCGCTGGTGGCCGAGCACGGGGACGAGGGCGTGTTCGTGCCGTCCTCGTCGATGGAGCAGTTCGTCGGCAGCCTGGTCCGCCCGCGCACGGTGATCGTGATGGTCAAGGCGGGTGCACCGACCGACGCGGTGATCGACGAGCTGGTGCCGCTGCTGGAGCCGGGCGACATCGTCGTCGACGCGGGGAACGCGCACTTCCCGGACACCGTCCGCCGCGAGGCGGCGCTGCGGGAGAAGGGTCTGCACTTCGTCGGCACCGGGGTCTCGGGTGGTGAGGAGGGTGCGTTGAACGGGCCGTCGATCATGCCGGGCGGCACGGTGGAGGCGTACGCGACCCTCGGTCCGATGCTCGAGGCGATCTCGGCGCACGTGGACGGGCAGCCGTGCTGCACGCACGTCGGCCCGGGCGGTGCGGGGCACTTCGTCAAGATGGTGCACAACGGCATCGAGTACGCGGACATGCAGCTGATCGCCGAGGCGTACGACCTGCTGCGCCAGGGCCTGGGTGCCTCGGCCGCGGCGATCGGGGACGTGTTCGCCACCTGGAACTCCGGGGACCTGGAGTCGTACCTGATCGAGATCACCGCGGACGTGCTGCACCACGTGGACGCCGAGACCGGCGCCGCGTTCGTCGACGTGGTCGCCGACCGGGCCGAGCAGAAGGGCACCGGTCGTTGGACCGTGCAGAACGCGCTGGACCTGGGGGTGCCGATCACGGGGATCGCGGAGGCGACGTTCGCCCGCGCCCTGTCCGGTGGCCTCGCCCAGCGTGACGCGGCCCGGGGGGTGCTGCCGGCCGCGACGCAGCCCTGGGCGGTCGAGGACGCGGAGGCCTTCATCGAGGACGTGCGGGCCGCCTTGTACGCGTCGAAGGTGGTCGCGTACTCGCAGGGGTTCGACCAGATCGCGGCCGCGTCGGCCCTGAACGGCTGGGACGTGGACCGGGGTGCGATGGCCCGGATCTGGCGCGGTGGGTGCATCATCCGGGCCCGGTTCCTGGGGCGGATCACCGAGGCGTACGAGCGCGACCCGCAGCTGCCGCTGCTGATCGCCGACCCGTACTTCGCCGGCGTGATCGGCGACGGGCTCGCCGCATGGCGTCGCGTGGTGGCCGCCGCCGCGCTGCACGGGGTCCCCGCCCCCGCGTTCGCCTCGTCACTGGCGTACTACGACGGGGTGCGTGCGCAGCGGCTGCCGGCCGCCCTCATCCAGTCCCAACGGGACTTCTTCGGCGCGCACACCTACCAGCGGGTGGACAAGGACGGGTACTTCCACACCGACTGGTCCGGCAACCGGCAGGAGAGCGAGGCCTGACGTGCCGCCGACCGCGCTGACGGCCGACCTGGTCACCTCCCGCGACGCGTGGGACGGCGACGTCCTCGCGCTGGGTGGGCACCCGCTGCAGCTGTGGGGGTGGGGCCAGGTGAAGGCCGCTGGGGCGTGGACCGCGCACCGGCTGCGCGTGACGGACGGTGGCACGCTCCTCGGCCTCGCGCAGGTACTCGTCCGGCGGCTCCCGGCGCCGTTCGGCCGCCTGTCGTACGTGCCGCGCGGCCCGGTGGTCCTCGGGGACGACGAGGAGACGGGCGACCGCTCGGAGCGTCGCGCGGCGGTGGCGGGCGCCGTCGTGGAGTGGTGCCGGGAAAACGTCGGCGGCATCGGGGTCACGCTCGAGCCCGACTGGGCCGCGGGTACCGGGCCCGAGCTGCCGGGCGTGCGTCGGGGCGGGCCCACCATCCTCGTCCCGGCGACGGTGGTGCTGGACCTGACGAGGACGCCCGACCAGCTGCTCGCCGACATGGACCGCTCGCCTCGCCACGACATCCGCAAGGCGGCCCGCGACGGCATGGACATCCGCCGCGTCGAGGACGAGGACGCCGTCCGCGCCGTCCTCGACGTGTACCGGGAGACTGCCAGCCGCGCCGACTTCGCGCTGCACTCCGACGACTACTACCTGTCGGTGCACCGGGAGCTGGGGCCGCGCTCCGTGCTGGTGGCGGCGTACGACGGCGGGGCGCCGGTGTGCTTCTCGTGGTGCATCAACTCCTCGCGCACGTCGTTCCAGCTCTACGGCGGCTCCAACGCCGCGGGGCGGAAGATGCGCGCCACCACACCCGTCTACTGGCGCACCGTGGAGATCGCGCAGCAGGACGGGCTGAAGCGGTTCGACTTCAACGGCCTCCTCAATGACGGGATCAGCGACTTCAAGCGCAGCCTGGCCAAGCACGAGGACGTCATGGTCGGCACCCTCGACGTGCCGTTCTCGCCGCTGTACGACGTGTGGAGCCGTGCGCTGCCGCTCGCGAAGCGGACGCTGCGGGTGCTGCGCAGCCCGGGGAGAGGCGGGGCGGCGAGCGACACGGCGCGTGCGTCGTAACGGACGGAAGCCCCGTCGAGGAGGACCGGCTCAGCAAGGAGGGGCTGTTCCGCGGTTCGATGCGCAGGGCGGCCGCGATCAGGCCGTCGTCTATGCTGAGCCGGGCGCCGTTGTGGGGCTCCCGAAGCAGGCCTCTTCTCAGAGCGGCGGCAGAGAGGAGATCGGTGGACGACGACGCTGAGTGGCCGGACGAGCAGCGTGAGCCGACGTTGGGTTCGACGGCACCGGGGCGGCGCCACCACCGACCACGCTCCTGCGACGACATCTTGGTCGAGTCGCATCCTCGCCGGTCGGGAGCGGACGACACGATGAGCGCCAAGGACTCGCTCTTCGACCAGATGCGCAGCCGCGACGCGATCGCCGAGCTCCACGATCTCGCCGCCGCCTCCGACGCCGTCATGGCGGGCCAAGCATCCCCCGCCTTCGACATGGGCATCGACGGGAGCGACGGTTTCATCTTCGCCAGCGCCGAGGGAGACATGCTGCGTCACGCCCGTGAGGAGCGGCGGTCCGAGGACGACGCGCACGGAGTGAGCGCGACCGGCGCAGCAGCCGAGCCGACCGTTCTCCCCTTCGCGAGCGGAACAGAAGGTGAGCCGGGCGAGCAGGACGGGGCCGAGCCGAGATCCTCTTCCGCCTCCGTGTCGGCTATGGCCATGGCGGGCGGCACCCTGGCCAGCCGCGTCCTCGGCCTTGCCCGTAACGCCACGCTCACCGCCGCGATTGGCGCCACCGGCATCGCCGCCAATGCATTCGACGTGGCGAACAACCTGCCCAACTTCCTCTACACGATCCTTGCCGCCGGCGTCTTCAACTCCATCCTCGTGCCCCAGTTCGTCAAGGCCTACAAGCGTGGGCGGGGCTACGGCGACGAGTTCGTCAACCGCATCTTCACCGTTGCGCTCGGCGTGCTCGCACTGCTCACCATCGGGCTCACGCTCGGCGCCGGTGCCCTCGTGTCCCTCTACACGCATGGCTGGACCCACGAGCAGATCCAGCTCGCCGTCGCCTTCGCCTTCTGGTGCATCCCGGAGGTCTTCTTCTACGGCCTCTACATGCTCCTCGGTCAGGTGCTCAACGCCCGCGGGCGCTTCTCCGCCTTCGTGTGGGCGCCGGTGCTCAACAACATCGTCTCGATCATCGGCTTCGGCCTGTTCATCGTGATGTTCGGGCACGACCGCGGCGGAAGCTGGGGCCACTCGCAGGTGGTGCTTCTCGCGGGAACCGCGCTGGCGGGCATCTCGATCCAGGCGGTCGTGCTCTTCATCCCACTGCGGCGCGCCGGCATCCGCTTCAGGCCACGCTGGGGTCTGCGCGGCTGGGGCTTGCGGGAGACCGCTCGCCTCGGCGGATGGGTGGTCGGCACCCTCATGCTCGGCGAGGCGGCCACCTGGGTCGTCTACAAGATCGCCTCATCCGCACAGCCTGCCGCTGAACGCGCCGGTATCACCCACGTCGCCGCGAACGCCGCGCTCAGCCAGGCCAACATCATCTACGTCATTCCCCACTCGCTCATCACCGTCTCCATCATCACGGCCATCTTCACCCGGATGAGCGGGGCGGCCGTGCAGGGCGACGTGGCCGCGGTGCGCAAGGACTTCTCCTACGGGCTGCGCACCATCGGCATGTTCACCACCTTCTTCACGGCGGAGTTCATCGTCCTCTCCGTGCCGCTCGCCCGTCTGCTGCTCCCCGGCGTGCAGACCGAGGACGTGCGCGTCATCGCTCAGGTGCTCGTCCCCCTTGCGGCTGGCTTGATCCCCACCGGCATGACTGCCCTCATCCAGCGCGTCTTCTTCGCCTTCGGGCGACCCTCCACCGTCTTCTGGATCCAGGCGCTCGTCTCGATCATCGGCATCGCGCTCTCCCTGGTCACCGTCTCCACTCTGCCGGTGCAGTGGTGGGTGGTGGGCATCGGCGCATCCCAGACCATCAGCTTCACCGTGGGCGCGGGGCTTCGGCTGCGCTCGCTCAGGGAGCTGCTTGGCGGGTCGCTCGACGGGTCGAGAGTCATCTCCACCTTCTCGCGAGTCGTGCTCGCCGGGCTGGCGATCGGTGTGCTCGGCTGGATGGCGATGCGCCTGCTCCCAGCGGCGAACCAAGGCTCTATCATCGGCGCCGCGCTGTCGTTCACCGGGGTGAGCGCTGCCATGATGCTGGTCTACGTCGGCCTGCTCAAGCTCATGCACGTCAAGGAGCTGTCCGATTTCGTCGCGCCCGCCCTCGCGCGCCTGAATGCCTTCACCAAGGCCCGCCGCTAAGCAATTTCGCCAGGCCCACGGGTGCATCGTCTAGCCCTATTAGCAGAGAATATCGCGAGGTTGGCGTGGCTGAGAGTCAATGGCAGATCGAGGAGATCACCGCTGAGGAGTTCAGCGGGCGCGTGGAGCGTGACCCCCGCCCGAGCTTTGCGCAATCCCCCCAGGGCGCCAAGCTGCGCGAGCTCAACGGCTGGAAGACCTCCCTGCTCGGCCTGGTGAGGGGCCAGGGACGCGAACGCACCGTCGAGGCGGCCTTCGTGCTCTGCGTGCGCCACGGGAAGCTGATCACGGCCGACATCCCCTCCGGCCCGCTCCTGGACTTCGCGGACGACGAGCTCGTGCGCTCCTTCACCGAAGAGCTCTCCCGTCATCTGGGCGAGCTCGGATGCGCCTTCGTCACCATCAACCCGAACATCCTGCGCGACGACGCCGTCGCAGAGAGCCTGAAGCGCCACGGCTGGAAGCACTCCGGCTGGACGCTGGGCTTCCAGACGGGGCTGCGCGGCAACATCCGATTCGCCTACGTCAAGGACCTGACAGGGCTGACCCTCGAGAACTACCGCGACAGCTACTCGAGCCGCTACCGCCGGTACGTGCGGCATGTGGAGAAGACGCTCCGGCTGCGCAGGCTCGGACGCGACGAGCTGCCCCTGTTCATCGACATCATGAACAACGTCGCGGAGCGCAAGCATTTCGGTCAGCGCTCGTCGGACTACTTCCACGCCCTCTTCGACGCTCTGGGCGACCAGGTCTACTTCCTCGTGGCTGAGAACGCGGACGGGGTCGCCGTCTCAGGCATCGTCTTCATCGAGAACTCCTGGGAGATGGTGGCCGCCATCGGGGGCGCGGTCTCGGGGCATGAGCAGGAGCGCGGGAACCATCTGCTCCACGATCACATGATCCGGACCGCGCTGGAGCACGGCCTGCCCCGCTACAACTTCTACGGCATCGAGGGCAGGAGCGACGATCCCTCGTCCGAAGGCTATGGCGTCTACGAGTTCAAGACGCGCTTCGGGACCGGCTTCATCGAAGAGCTCATCGGCGAATTCACCCTGCCGGTTGACAAGGTCAGGTACTTGGCATTCCGCGCAACGACCTCCCTGGGTGAGGCGATCCACCGCACGAGGAGGAGCTGACGATGAGCGGGCCCGGGGACTCCTTCCAGGCCGTCATTCTCGGTGGCCAACTCAGCGAATACGCCTTCGCCCGTGAGCTCGACGACGCCTACGGCGTCTCGCCCGTCCTGGCCACCGCCTACCTTCCCCCCGCCATCAGGAACTCCCGCATCCTGCAGCGCCATCCGCTGACCGATCCCGGCGACGAGGAATCGCTTGTCGAGCAGCTCGTCGCGTTGGGCCGGACCATGAAGGCGCAGGCGCCCTCCCGCCAGCTGATCCTCCTCGCCAACTCGGAGTCGTCGATCCTCACCGTGGCCAACCACCGCGAGGAGCTGGAGCGCTACTTCACACTGCCGATCCCTCCCCTGAGCACCATTCGCCGGGTGAGCGACAAGCGAGTTTTCGAGGAGATCGCCCGGGAGCAGGGACTGCCCGTACCTCGCACGCACTACGTCGCCTTCTCTGGCCTCGGCCCGAACGATTCGTCCCCGGACCAGGTGGCGCTTGAGGCCCTGCTTCCACCGGGAGATTTCGGGTGCCCGCTCATCGCCAAGCCGACGGAGAGCGCGCAGTGGGAGAGGATGGCTTTCGAGGGGAAGCGGAAGGTCTACTTCCTGCAGAGCCGCGAGGAGCTGATCGACCTCTATCGCCTGCTCGGCTCTGTTCACTTTCAAGGCGAGTTCGCCGTCCAGGAGTTCATTCGCGGGGACGACTCGTCCATGCGCTCCGTCACCGCCTACGTGGATACCGAGGGCATGGTCTCCCTGACGAGCTCCGCACGGGTGCTGCTGCAGGAGCATGAGCCGAGCACGCTGGGCATTCCCTGCGCCATGATCACCGAACCGTACCCGGAGATCCTGGAGCTCGCGTCGCGTTTTCTGCGCGGCCTCGACTACCAGGGGTTCGCCAATTTCGACGTGAAGCGCGACGCCACCACAGGGGAGCTCTTCTTCCTGGAGCTCAACCCTCGCATCGGGCGCAACCACTTCTACGTGCAGGGCGCCGGAGTGAACCCGATGGCCTACCTGGTCAGCGACGTGGTCGAGCACCGTCCTCTGCCTCCGCAGACGGCGGGGCGCAAAGCCCTCTACACCGTCGTTCCCCGGCGTCTCCTTCTGAGCTACCTGGGAGACAGCGACCGCGCCGAGGTCGAGGCGTTGTATCGACAGGGCATGGTGGTCAACCCGCTGCTCAACCCGCGCGACCGTCACCCCCTGCGTGTGCTTCGCCAGCAGATGACGATGCGCCGCTACGTGAAGAGCTTCGCCCTGCACTACCCGCGCACGACGGAGAACGGGTTCTGAGGCTCCGCCTATCGCTTCAGGGTGAAGTAGATGTCCCTGAGCCGGCCCTTCAGACTGACGTACTGACCCCAGTGACGGAGCACGAACAAGGCGGCGGCCACGGCATTCCCGCTCTTCGCGACGGCGAGGCGCCCGGTGAAGAAGGCCGCCCTCTGCCTCGCCCGCTCCGCACGGTCGGAACCGCGCTTCTCGAGGACGGCGGCGATGATCGAGTACCGGTCCTCGTCAGACTGCAGATCCGCGATGTTCTTCTCCCGCGTGTCCGAGGTCGAGGCGATCTTGGTGGCGTTCGTGCCGTGGATCAGGTGGTCGCCCAGCCGCGTGTTGACGTTGGCGCCCGTTCCCGTGTAGCAGGCCAGTGTGGTGAGCAGGGCGTCGTAGGCCGGATGCTGCGCGGGGCCCCAGTGCGCGATGACGTCGGCCGCCAGGCTCCGCGAGAGCGCCAGAGTCCAGCCGCTTCTCAGCGCATAGCTGGTGTCGGCCTGGGGATAACGGGAGAAAGGCTCGTCGTCCTCGCCGTCGAAATGGAAGAGCAGGCGTGAGTCGGCCTCATTCCCCGTCGACATGTTCCGCGTGAGATAGTCGTGGCTGACCAGCTCGATGGTCGGATCGTGGGCGAGGACCTCCAGCTGCGTCGCGATCTTCTCGCGATGCCATGCGTCGTCCTGGTCGCAGTAGAAGGCTGCTTCGGCGTCGCTGGCGAGGAAGTCTTTGAGCAGCTCGCGGAAGTTGAACTTCCAGCCGACGTTCTGCTCGTTGACGGTGATGGTCGCCGGAACGGTCCAGTCATGGGTCAGGTAGTCGTGAAGCAGCTCCACGGTGCCGTCGGTGGAACCGTCGTCCCGGACGATGAGCATGTCAGGCGGCACGGACTGCGCGCGCAGCGAGTCCAGCTGGCCGCGCAGCAGCGAGGCGCCGTTGTAGGTGGCGAGGAGGACGGCGGTCTTCATGGCGTCGGCCCCTCTCGTCGGGCGGCCCGCTCGACGCGCTGGAGCTCCTTGACGTCGCGAGAGCCCGTCGACGTGAGAGCAGGACGCAGCGGGCCCGCCAGGTTCATCGTGACGTCGGAGACGTGGGTAGGGCCGAGCATGATCTCCTTGAGGCTCGCTGCGGTGTCGAGACGCGCACGCCGTCTGCGCGGACGGCTCTCATGCCGGGGGCTCGGCGCCCGGGAACGGGCGCAGCGCCGCTCAGCCCAGCTCGCTGGTGCCCCGGTACAGGTGCAGCACCGGCAGCTGCAGCAGCTCCCGCGCGCGGGACGCCCAGTCCCGGTGGAACGTGTCCTCGACCAGGTGCGGGTCGGTGACCACCGCCAC
>DAIDJQ010000039.1 GCA_027451305.1 Cellulomonas sp. | reverse complement strand
GCTCGAGGGCGGCGCGCTGAACGGCTCGCAGCAGCAGTTCTACGTGCGGAACAGCGACCTGGGGACCGGCTGGACCAACTACGTGTGGAACCAGGTCTTCTCCGGCGACCTCGCCGCCCCCGCGCAGGACTTCGGCGACGGGCACGCGTACACGACGCTCGCCAAGACGCCGGTCAGCAAGGAGAAGCCCTACGTCTACGTCGACGGGGCAGGGACGTGGAACGTCTTCGTACCGTCGGCGCAGCACGACTCCGTCGGCACCACGTGGGCCGACGGCCACACCGCTGGCACCTCGCTCCCGCTGTCCCGGTTCTTCGTGGCGACGCCGTCGGACTCGGTCAGCACCATCAACGCCGCCCTGGCTCGCGGCCTCAACCTGCTGCTCACGCCGGGCGTCTACGACGTCAGCTCGCCGATCAAGGTGAAGCGGCCGGACACCGTGGTGCTCGGCCTGGGCCTGGCCACGCTGACCGCGAGCGACGGCAACACCGTTCTGACCACCGGAGACGTCCCCGGCATCGACATCGCCGGGATCACGGTCGACGCCGGGCCGGTGAACTCCGCCCTGCTGGTGCAGATCGGCTCGAAGAACGGCAACAACGGCCGCCCGCACGACGTCGCCACCGATCCGGTGGCGCTGCAGGACGTCTTCTTCCGCGTCGGCGGCCCGCACGTCGGCAAGGCCACCGTGGCGCTCGAGGTGAACACCGACGACGCGATCCTCGACGACCTGTGGGTGTGGCGCGCCGACCACGGCGTTCCCGGCTCGGTCGGCTGGACCGTCAACACGTCCGACACCGGCCTGGTGGTCAACGGCGACGACGTCACCGCGACCGGCCTGTTCGTCGAGCACTTCGAGAAGGACAACGTGATCTGGAACGGCAACGGCGGCGAGGTCGTCTTCTTCCAGAACGAGCTGCCGTACGACCCGCCCACCCAGGCCGCCTACCAGCACGACGGCGTCCTCGGCTACGCCGCCTTCAAGGTGGCCGACACGGTGCGCACGTTCCAGGGCTACGGCATGGGCAGCTACATCTTCACGAACGTGAACCCCGGCATCCACGTGTCGCACGCGTTCGAGGTGCCCACCACGCCCGGCGTGCAGCTGCGCGACCTGCTGACCATCAACCTCAGCGGACCCGGCACGATCGACCACGTGGTCGACGACACCGGCGGCCCGGTCAGCTCGGCCAACCCCGACGTCGCCAGCCAGGTGGTCAGCTACCCACCGGCCGGCTGACGACGGGTCCTCCCGCGCCGGCGGACGGCCCCGGGGCGCAGGCTCCGGGGCCGTCGTCGCACGAAGACGACGACGGTCGACCCGACGACCTCCGCGCGCTGGACGGGTTCTCCAGCGGACGCCGCTACCCTGCTTGAGTGGTCGTGGCGGCACAGGAGTCCGGAGGGCTGCGGAACCGCATCCTCATGGCGACCCGGGAGCTGCTCATCGCCGGCCGGGACCCTCGCGCCGTGAGCATCGCCCGCGTCTGCGCGAAGGCCGGCTGCACCCCGCCCTCGCTCTACCACTACTTCGACACCAAGGACGCGCTGCTCAGCGAGGTGTGCGACAGCGCGATGCGGGACTTCATGGCGGGCCTGCAGGCGCAGGTGGGGACCATCGCGGACCCGCTGGAGGAGCTTGCCGCCCGCGGGGACGCCTACCTGGAGTGGGGGCTCGCCAACCCCGGGGAGTACCGCGTGCTGTTCGACCGCGCGAGCTGGGCGGTCGCGGGTGAGCAACGGCAGTCCGACCCCGGCAACGGGCTCGCGGACCTGGTGGACAACGTGGTGCGCTGCCGCCTCGCAGGCACCTTTCCCACCGACGGCGACCCGTTCGTCCAGGCGCTCGCGCTGTGGGCCGAGGTGCACGGGCTGACGATGCTCGCGATCAGCAACCCGGCGATCCCGGCAGCGGTGCTGCGCCGGGCGTTGCAGGCGTCCCAGTCCTGGCAGCTGCGGACGGGCGCCCGTCCCTGACCACGGCCCCCGACCGGTCCGAGTCGGGGCGGCCCGCGGCGGACGGTCGGGGCGCGCTCAGGGCAGGACGACGAGCTTGCCCTGCACGTGCCCGTCGCGCAGCCGGGTGTACGCCTCCCGAACGGCGTCGACCTCGAGCGGGTAGCGTCCGGCGATCGGCACCCGCACACGTCCGGCCGCCACGAGGTCCAGCACGTGCGCGACGTCCTGGGCGCTCGCGTGCGCTCCCCCGGTGGAGATCGCGCCCTGCAGCCTGTCCGGCGACGACGCGATCGAGGCGATGCGCTCCACGGGCACACCCAGCTCGAGCCCCGCGGTGACGTACTCCGGCCCGTGCAGGTCGAGGACCGCGGTCACCGGGCCCGGCGCGGCGGCGCGCACCCGCCCGACGAGCCCCTCGCCGTGGCCCACCGGGAGCACACCCAGGCTGCGCAGCAGCTCGTGGTTCGCCTCGCCTGCGACCCCGACCACCGTGACGCCCGCGTCCACCGCCAGCTGCGCAGCGATCAGGCCGACGCCACCCGCCGCGGCGCTGAGCAGCAGCACGTCACCGGGCCCGGCGCCGACCGCAGCCAGCCCGGCGACCGCCGCCCGAGCAGCCACGGGCAGCACTCCCGCCACCACCACGTCGACGCCGGCCGGCACGGGCAGGACGGCATCGCTCACGTCCACCACCAGCACGTCGCTCAGCGCACCGCCGGGCACCTGCGCCACGACGGTGTCGCCGACGCGGTACCCGTCGACGCCGGTGCCGACCTGGTCCACCACGCCTGCGACGTCGTGCCCCACGCCGCGAGGGCCGTCCGGTGCCGAGCCACGTGCGAACAGACCGCCGAACGCCTTCCAGTCGGCCGGGTTCAGGCCCGCGGCCGCCACCCGGAGCCGCAGCTGCCCCGCGGCTGCGGTCGGGTCCGGCTCCTGGACCAGCCGGAGCACCTCCGGGCCGCCGTAGACGGCGTAGCGGAGGCTGCGGGTCATCAGCGCTCCTCCGTGTCGGCGCGTTCCGGCGAGCCGACGGCGCCCGTCCCACGTCCTGCTGCGAGCCAGCCGCGGAGCCGGTCGGGTCTGTTGGTGATCACCGCGTCGACGGCCATCGCCCCGGCCGCCTCCCACGTCCACGGCTCGTCGAGCGTCCACGCCATCACCTGGCGCCCGGCGGCGTGCTGGCGAGTCACGAGCTCCGGGTGGTCCTGCAGCAGCCGGCCGTCCGGGTTGCACGTCATCACGCCGAGGCTCGCGCACAGCCTGTCCAGCGCCGGCAGGTCCGGCGACCCGTCCGACCCCGACGGCAGCTCCTCGACCAGCAGACCCCGCCGCAGCTGGGGCGCGACCTCGCGCAGCGCCGCGACGCTGGCCGGCTCGAAGCTCTGGCCGACGACCCTGTCCAGCAGCCCGGCCTCGGCGAGCGGTCCCACCAGGAGGCGCACCCGGTCGGCGGTCCACACACCCTTGAGCTCGAGCAGCAGCTCCACCGCCGGGTGCCGCACCAGCAGGTCCACCACCTCCGCCAGCACCGGCACGCGCTGGCCGGCGTACGCCGGTGCGAACCAGGCCCCGGCGTCCAGCGCGCGCACCTGCGCCAACGTGAGGCTGTCCACCCGGCCGGTGCCGTCGGTGGTGGCGTCCACCGCGTCGTCGTGGATCACCACCGGGTGGCCGTCGGCGGTCAGCTGCACGTCGAGCTCGATCGCGTCGACGCCTGCCGCGCAGGCCGACTCGAACGCGGCCAACGTGTTCTGCGGCGCCACGGAGCTGTTCCCCCGGTGCCCGATCACCCTCATGCCCACACCCCTCGCTCGCGCAGCACCTCGGCCAGCAGGTCGGCCCGGTCGCTGACCAGCCCGTCGACCCCGAGGTCCAGCAGCCGGCGCATCTCCGCCGGCTCGTTCACCGTCCAGACGTGCACGTGCAGCCCCGCACGGTGCGCCGCCGCGACCGTCCGCCGGTCGACCACCGTGACCGCGCCATGCGCCACCGGCACCTGCAGGCAGTCGACGCTCCCGACGGCACGGACCAGCACCCCGGCCGGCAGCCCCGCGCGTGCGCCGACCACGAAGGCCGCCACCTCGCTGGTCGCCGCCGAGGTGGCCACCGGTCGGGACAGCCGCGCCACCGTCGCGCGCCGCCGCCGCACCGAGAAGGACGCGATGCACACCCGGTCGTGCGCGCGGGTCCGCTCGATCGCGGCGGCCACGGGCGCCACCGCGGCGGCGGACTTCACGTCGATGTTCACCCGCACGTCCACCGACAGGCCGAGCACGTCCTCGAGCAGCGGCACCGGCTCCACCCCGCCGATCCGCGCGGTCCGCACCCGAGCCCACGGCTGGTCGGCCACCCGCCCGTGGCTGTCGGTGGTCCGGTCGAGCGTGCCGTCGTGCAGCGCGACGGCCACGCCGTCGCTGGTGGCGTGCGCGTCCGTCTCCACGTACCGGAAGCCGAGGTCCACCGCCGCGGCGAACGCGGCGAGCGAGTTCTCCAGCCCGGCGCGGGAGAAGCCCCGGTGCGCCAGCGCGACGAACCCGCTCGGGTCGTCGAGGTAGCCCCCCGGTGCGGCGCGGCCCCCGGACGGGCTCACCGCCGCACCCGCTCGTCGAGGAACCGCGTGACCGCAGCGAGGTAGGCGTCCCGCGGCGCCTCGGCCGAGAGCGTCAGGTCATGGACCGCCCCCGGGAACGACCGGACGGTGACGTCGCGGCCGAGACCGGGGGCCAGCCGGGCGATCGCCCGCACGTCCAGCACGGTGTCCTCGGCGTCGAGCGCCGGGTTGTCGGCACGGTCCGGACCCGAGACGGCGGCGTGCCCGACGAGCACCGGACAGCTGATCTCCAGCCCGCGCGACACCCTCGCCTGCGCCGTCAGCACCGCGGCCAGCCAGCCGGCCCGGGCGGGCACGCCGTCGGGCCGCTTGAGCGCCGTGTCGAAGTCCCACCGACCCCCGTTGCCCACCAGCAGGTGACCGGCGTAGACGGAGGGCCCCGAGGAGACCACGGTCAGCGGTGCGGTGCGCGCGAGCACCCGCAGCACCCGGTCGGTGACCCTCGGCACCCACGCCCGGCCGAGGGCCAGGAAGGGGCTGTCGAGCACCAGGGCGTCGGGACCGCCGTGCACGCGGTGGGCGTGCGCCCACGCGGCCGCGACCAGGCCGCCCATCGAGTGGCCGTGCACCACCACCGGCACGGCGGGGTGCAGGTCCCGCGCGACGGCGACGGCGGCGCCGAGGTCGGCTGCCTGCTCGCGCACGTCGTCCAGGTAGTGCGGCACCTCCTCGGACCGCCACGAGCGTCCGGCCCGGCGGGCGTCCACCGCGAGGAACGCCCAGCCTGCGTCCTCCACCGCCGCGGCGAGGTGCTCCTGGAAGAAGTAGTCGTTGTAGCCGTGCAGGTGCACCACCACGCCACGCGGCGGCCTCGCCCAGCGCACCCGGCCCGCGGGAGGCCGGCGGACCACCGTGAGCACGGGGTCGGTGCGGCCCGCCGCCGTCGAGGCGAGCGGGCGTCCCGGTGCCGGCGGCCCGGCGGGCAGCCGGGTCGCGACGAACCCCGGCAGCCGCTCGTCGTCCACCCAGCTCAGCCCGCCGGCCGCGGCGTCGGCGGCCGGCGACCAGAGCAGCGTGCGGAGCCTCATCTCACACCTCGGCCCGCTCGGTGGTCGCGGCACCCCTGGTGGCGGACACGTCGGCCCGGCCGTCCACCCCGCGCCCGCGCGGGAACCGGACGAGCAGCAGCAGCACCAAGCCGGCCGCGAGCACGGCGACGATGCCGAGGATCCCCCAGTACTGAGCGCCACCCCACGCGATCGCCAGCGAGAAGGCCATCGGAGCCAGGAAGCTCGCAGCGCGGCCGGTGGTGGCGTACATCCCGAACACCTCCGCCTCGCGGCCAGGGTCGGTCAGGCGGGCCAGCAGGCCGCGGCTGGCGGACTGGGTGGGCCCGACGCACGACGACAGCACGAGCCCGGCCACCCAGAACGCCGTCCGCCCCTGGTCGTGCAGCACGTACACCGCGGTGGCGGCGAGCACCAGCACGACGAGCGACACCGTGATCACGCGCCGCGGCCCGAACCGGTCGTCCAGCCAGCCGGCGCCGATGGTGCTGATCCCCGCCACGACGTTCGCCGCGATGGCGAAGACGATCACCTGCGAGGACGTGAACCCGAAGGTGCCCGACGCCAGCACCGCACCGAACGTGAACACGCCCGCGAGGCCGTCGCGGTACACGGCGCTGGCCACCAGGTAGCCGAGCGTGGACCGGCGCGTGCGCCACAGGCGTGCCACGTCCTTGCCCAGCTTGCGGTAGGCGCCGAGGGCGCCGATCGCCCGCGGGTCCGGCCGGCGCTGCTCCGGCACCGCCACCAGCACCGGTACCGCGAACACCGCCATCCAGACCGCCGACAGCGCCACGGCCGCCCGGATGTTCCACCCGTCCGCGGAGGTCACCCCGAACCAGCCGACGTCCGGGTTGATGAACCCGACGAACAGCACCACCAGCAGCACGATCCCGCCGACGTAGCCGGCACCCCAGCCGATGCCGCTGACCCGGCCCACGGTCCCGGGCGTGGTGATCTGCAGCAGCAGGGCGTTGTAGGCCACCGACGCGAGCTCGAAGAAGACGTTCCCGACCGCGAGCAGCACCACGCCGAGCAGCACCGCCTGCGACCTGGCGCCGTCGTGCGGGTGCACCAGCACCATCGCGGCCATCGCTGCCACCGTGACGGCCGTGTTCGCACCGAGCCACACCTTGCGCCGGCCGGAGGCGTCGGACAGCGCGCCGAGCGCCGGTGCGAGCAGCGCCACCAGCACGCCGGCCACCGTCAGGCCCCAGCCGAGCCACTGCGAGTGCAGCGCCGTGGTCGCCGTGACGTCCGCACCGGGCTCGACGAACACCTTCGAGGTGATCCAGACGGTGAACACGAACGTGGTGACCACCGCGTTGAACGCCGCGGAGCCCCAGTCCCACGCCGCCCATGCGAGGACCCGGCGGGTCTGCACGGACGGGGCAGCAGCCGCGGCGTCGTCGGTCACGGCCGGATGCTACGGCCGCCCGCCGACACGCGCAGGGCGGCCGCGCTGGACCCGCCGTGAACGGTCGGTGAACCACCGGAGCCGGGGCCTCGGACGCGGGCTGACCACGGACGGCGGACGAGGCGTCGCCGGGGTAGGGGGTGCGGACGACGGACCGCGACGGGCACCGGGGCGGGGTCAGGCCGATGACGACGTCCGCGCCGCGGCGCGGCGGTCAGGTCACGACCGGTGTCCGCCCCGGCCCGAGGTCAGCCGCCGAGGCGCGACTCCGCGTCGATCGCTGCCTGGATGGCGGCGTCCAGACGAGACTGCGCAGCACCGTAGGCCGCGAAGTCGTTGGCGGCGAGAGCGGCCTGGCCGTCCTTCATCGCCTGGCTGGCAGCCTGGAGGGCGGACTGCAGGTCGGCACGCGCCGTGGCGTCGGCGGCGGACCCGCCCGTCGAGCTCGCACTCGGGGACGGGCTCGCGCTGGCGGTGGCGCTCGGTGCGGCCGAGCCGGACGGTGCCGGGGTCGGCGTCCCGCTCGGGGTCGGCGTCGGAGTGGTCGTGCCGCCGGTGCCGGCATCACCCGCCTGGGCCCCCGAGTTGCCGCCGAACACCTGGTTCAGCGCCTCGTCGAGCGTCTCGGCGAAGCCGATCTGGTCTCCGAACGAGACGAGCACGCGCTGCAGCAACGGGAAGGTGGTCCCCGAGGACGCCTGGACGTAGACCGGCTGGACGTACAGCAGCCCGCCGCCCACGGGCAGCGTCAGCAGGTTGCCGCGCAGCACCGACGAGTCGCCTCGGCCCAGGATGTTCAGCTCGTTGGAGACGGTGGCGTCGGCCGTGAACGCGGAGTTGGCCTGCCCGGGTCCGGGCACCGTCGAGTCACGCGGCAGCGTCAGCAGGCGCAGCGTGCCGTAGTCCGGCGACGGTTTGCCGGCGGTGCTCCCCGCCTCGGCGTCCGCCGCCAGGTAGCCGGTGAGCACCTCCCGCGCGTTCGACCCGGACGGGATGAACGTCGACATCAGCGAGAAGTTGGCGTGCGTCTGGTCGGGCATCTGCAGGGTGAGGTAGTACGGCGGCTGGTCGACCGTCCCGTTGGTGGTGGTGGGATCCAGCGGGTTGGCCCAGAAGTCGTTGCCGGAGAAGAACTGGCCGGCGTCGGTCACGTGGTACTTGGCCAGCAGGGTGCGCTGCACCTTGAACATGTCCTCGGGGTACCGGATGTGGCTCATCAGCGCGCCGCTGATGTCCGACATCGGCTTGATGGAGGTGGGGAAGATCTTCGACCACGCCTTCAGCACCGGGTCCTGCGTGTCCCAGGTGTACAGGTCGACGGACCCGTCGTAGGCGTCCACGGTGGCCTTCACCGAGTTGCGGATGTAGTTCACCGTCTTGGGCTGCAGCGCCTGCACGTTGGTGCTGGTCTGCGTCACCGAGTCGGTGGTCGCGTCCTGCAGCGACTCGCTCGCGCTGTACGGGTACTGGTCCGAGGTGGTGTAGCCGTCGATGATCCACTTCACCCGGCCGTCGATCACCGCCGGGTACACGCGTCCGTCGAGCTCGAGATACGGCGCCACCTTGGCGACGCGGTCCCGGGGGTTCCGGTCGTACAGGATCTGCGACTCCGGGGTCACGCGGTTGGAGAACAGGATCTGCGAGTCGCCGAACTTGACCGCGTACATGATCTTGTTCCACAGGTTGCCGATGCTCGGGCCGGCGGAGACGGTCTGGGTCGGGAAACGCGTGTTCAGCGAGCCTGCGCCGCCCGTGTCGTCCGGGTAGTCGAACTCCCACCCGGTCGAGCCGGCGGGGCCGCCGACGATCGAGTACGGCGGCGACGTCTCGCCGAAGTAGATGCGCGGCTCGTAGGGGCCCATGTCGCCGGTCGACGGGATGCCGCTCTCCCAGAAGGCAGGCGCGCCGTTCGCGCCGCGGGTGTTGCCGTACGCGGCGACGACGCCGTACCCGTGGGTGTAGACGGTGGTGTCGTTCACCCAGTTCCGCTGCGAGTCGCTGAGCCCCGCCAGGTCCAGCTCGCGCACCGCGATCACGGTGTCGCGGCTCTCGCCGTTGATCGTGTACCGGTCCACCGAGAGCGTCTGCGGGAAGTTGTAGAAGCCGCGGATCTGCTGCAGCTGCTTGAACGACGGGGAGACCAGCTGCGGGTCGAGCAGGCGGATGGAGTTCGTCGTCTCGGCGTCGGAGCGCAGCGCCCCCGCCTCGGCGGTGACCTTGGCCGGGTACTCGCTCACCTTGACGTTGGTCAGCCCGTACGCCGTCCGCGTCGCGTCGATGTTGCGCTGGATGTACTCCTTCTCGGCGTCCTGCTGGTTGGGCTGCACCTGGAACTTCTGCACGATCGCCGGGTAGACGCCCCCGACGACGATGGCGGACAGCAGCATCAGCGCGACGCCGATCCCGGGCAGCCGCCAGTTCCCGGTCACCGCCGAGTAGACGAACGCCGCAGCCACCACCAGCGCCGCGACCGACAGGATCGCCTTCGAGGGCATCACGGCGTGCACGTCGGTGTAGGTGGCGCCGGCGAACTTCTGGCCGGCGCTGTTCTTCATCAGCAGCGAGTACCGGTCGAGCCAGTAGCTGGCCGCGATCAGCACCAGGAGCACGGCGGCGAGCACCGACAGGTGCACCCGGGCGGCCCGCGTGGTCCGGTTCCCCTTCGCCGCCGGCCCCAGCCGCAGCCCGCCGTACAGGTAGTGCGTCGCCAGCGCCCCGATGCCGGACAGGATCACCACGGCCATCAGGAACGAGACCGTGAAACGCAGCATGGGCAGCGTGAACATGTAGAACCCGAGGTCCAGATGGAACTGCGGGTCACTGGTCCCCACGTGCTGGGCGTGCATCGCCAGCTGGACGGTGTCCCAGCGCTGCGCGGCCGCCCCCGCCGCGAACAGGCCCAGCAGCACCGGCGCCACCAGCATCACCAGCCGCCGCAGCGGCTCGATCGCCTCGCGGTACTGGTCGAGGCTCGTCTGCTCCGGCGTCGACGGCGCGTACACGGGCCGCACCCGGTACGCGAACCGCAGGCTGAACGCCACGGAGGCGGCCATCACGGCGAAGCCGAGCACGAACAGCACCGCGCGCGTGCCCCACTCGGTCCACAGCACCTGCAGGTAGCCGAGCTGGTTGAACCACAGCGCCTCGGTCCACACGTGCGAGAGCACGACGACCACGACGACGACCGCCACGAGGATCGCGACGGTCGGCAGCAGCGGACCACGCCGACGGCGCGCGGGACGGGGGCGGGGCGGTGAGGCGAACATCCGGCGGTCGTGTCCTCGTCGTGTGAGCGGTCCGGCCGTCGTCGGCCGGGTGACCCACGCAAGGGGGCCAGCCGGTGAACGCGCCGGTCGGAGCCCAGGTTCCCACACCGGTGCGACGATGACGGCATGGCGGACGCACACCAGTCACGAAGCGGCGCGCCCGACGAGGCAGCCGCCCACCCCGAGCCGACGGTCGACGCAGCACCGACCGACGCCGACCAGGCACGAGCGAGCGCCGGCGCAGCCGGCGTAGGTGGCGACGCCGCACCGGCCGGCCCCGGAGCGGTTCAGGCACGGACGGCACTGACCGCGGCCGTCCGGGAGGTCGAGCTGCACGTCGCGCGGGCCGGCTGGGACGCCCCCGTGCGGGTCTTCGCGCTGGTCCGCACGCAGCGCGCGCTGGCTGCGGAGCCGTCCCTGGCCGATCAGCTCGAGCCCGAGGTGCTGGCGTCGGCCCGGACCAACCCGTGGCACCTCACCTCGGTGGAGCAGGAGGGCCTGCCGGCGGCGGACGACGTCGAGCAGCTGCTGGCCCAGCTGTCCTGGCCGGAGACGGTCGACGGCGCCGCGCTCACCGTCGAGCGGGTGGTGCTGCCACCGGCGGCCGAGGCGCAGATGCCCACCGACCCGGACGCCGCGGTCGCCTACCTGATGACGCATCCGGACCGCGCCGACGTGCGGCTCGCGGTCGGCGTGCTGCGCGACGGCACCTCGTGGTGCGCGGTGCGCACCCGTGCGCACGACGCCGACGACCAGGTGGGCGGAGGTCCCGACGTGGTCCCCGGCCTCGTCGCGGCGCTCCGTTCGACGCTGGACTGACCCGGCCTCGTCCGACCTGACGCCGTCCCAGCGGGCCTCGTCCGACCCTGCCTGGTCCGGTCCGGCCTGGTCCGGCTCCGGCTCAGCCGGCCGTGCAGGTGGGCAGCGAGCCGCCGTTCCCGGCGCCGATCGCCGTCATCGCGGCCACGGCGTCCGCGAGCGTCGAGATCTTGACCACCCGCAGGCCCGCCGGCACGTGCCCGACGACCTCGTTGCAGTTGTCCGCCGGCGCGAGGAACCATGCCGCCCCGTCCCGCCGCGCTCCGACGAGCTTCTGCCGGATCCCGCCGATCGGCCCCACCTCGCCGGTGACGTCCATCGTCCCGGTACCGGCGATGTGCGCCCCGTTCGCCTCGTCGGCCGGCGTGAGCTTGTCCACGATGCCGAGCGCGAACATCGTGCCGGCGCTCGGTCCGCCGATGCCCTCGATGCTGATGTCCACCTTCACCGGGAACGTGAACGTCGGGTCGATCAGCACGCCGATCAGCGCGCGGCCGTCCGAACGCTTGGAGGTGACCACCGGCACCTGCACGTCGGCGCCACCGCGCTTCACCGTGAGCGTCACGGTGTCCCCGGGCTTCACCGCCTCGAGGTGCTTGACCAGGGTCTGGTAGTCCGGGAGCGCGGTCCCGTCGAACGCCTCGAGCACGTCGCCCTTGCGCAGCTTGGACGCCGCGTCCGTGCCGTCCTGGGTGCTCGCCACGGTGAGGGTGGCCGGCACGGTGTACCCCAGCAGGGTCAGCGCCGCGACGGTCGCGTCCTCCTGGGAGGTGGTCATCTCCTGGGCGTTCGACGCGTCGATCTGCTGCTGGGTCTGCCCCTGCGGTACCACCGCATCCGTGGGCTCGACCACCGAGGACGGGTCGAACCAGCCGCGCAGCACGCCCGCCAGGGACGACGGGTACCCCGGCCCCCCCGTGCCGGAGACGGTGGTCAGCAGCAGCTCCCCGGTCGACTTGTAGGTGGCTGCCCCGGAGATCCGGATCAGCGGCGTGCCGTCCTGGCTGCCCAGCACATCACGAGTAGGCCCGGGGCTGGTGACCGCGTACGGCGCCGGCAGGACCACGGCGGCTGCGATGAGCAGGGCCGTCACCATCATCCCGACGGAGAGCAGCACCGCGCGAGGCTCCACCGGTGACCGAGGCGCGGTCGGGCGGTCGTCGCCCGCGACGAGCCCGTCCGGACCGAGGTCGGGCGTGCCGGTCGCGGCGACCGGCGGTGCGACGGTCCCCGCGGCGGTGCCGGGCAGGGCGGGCTCACGGGACGCGAGCGGCCACGCAGGCGCGAGCGGCTCGTCGGGCGCGGCCGGCGCGGCCGGAACCGGCTGCTCGTCGGGCGTGGACTCGGGGCTGGCAGGCACCCGCCGATCATCGCGCACGAGCCTGGGACCCGGCTGCGTCGCACGGACCCCGAGCGCCGCTCCGCCCTGAGCGAACCGGGTGGTCCGGGCCGCGCCCGTCCTCGTCCCCGCCGGATCGCGCCGGTTACGGTGGATCACCGCGCGTTGCTGCGACGACGCCCGCACCGACCTCAGGCGTGGACGGGGCCCGTCCGCCCTCCGCCGGTCGGCCGACGACCGCCCAGGAGGACCCGATGAGCCAGACCCCGGACCCGGCCACGCCGGGTGGGCAGCCGGACTGGGAGCAGGTGCTGCGGTCCATGCTCGGCCCGGCCGCGGACGACGCGATCGCCCAGCTGCGGGCCAGCGGCATCGACCCCGCCGCGATGGCCTCCGGCCTGCCGCAGGACCCGGCAGCGCTGCAGCAGGTGTTCAGCCAGGTGCAGCGCATGTTCGCCGAGTCGGGCGACGAGCCGGTCAACTGGTCGATGGCGCACGAGCTCGCCCGCCAGCAGGCCGCGGTCGGCGGCGACCCGTCGGTCGGCCGGCCGGAGGCCGACCAGGTGGTGCAGGCGTTCTCGGTCGCGGAGCTGTGGCTGGACGCCGCGACCGACCTGCCGCCCACCGGTGCCGCGGGCCGCGCGTGGAGCCGCGCGGAGTGGGTGGAGGCGACGCTGCCGACGTGGCGCACGCTGACCGAGCCCGTCGCCTCCTCGCTGTCCACCGCCCTCGTGCAGGCGCTCGGCTCCTCGCTCCCCGAGGGGTTCGGCGAGGGGATCGGCGGTCCGGACGTGGCCGGAGCGCTCGGTGGCCCGTTCCCGGGGCTGCCGCTCGGCAGCCTCCTGGGCGACGGCTCGGGCGGCCCGATCGACGTCGCGCAGCTGCTGCGCCGTCTCGGGTCCGCCGTCTTCGGCCTCCAGGTGGGTCAGGCCTCCGGGACCCTGTCCCGTGAGGTGTTCGGTGCCACCGACATCGGCCTCCCCCTGCTGGAACGGCCGGTGCCGGTGCTCGTGCCGCACAACGTCGCCGACTTCGGCGAGGGCCTGGAGGTCCCGGCCGACGAGGTGCGCCTCTTCCTCGCACTGCGCGAGGCCCCCGCCACCCGCCTGTTCACGCACGTGCCCTGGCTGCGAGCGCACCTGTTCGGCCTGGTCGAGAGCTATGCGCGGGGGATCGCGATCGACGCCGACGGGCTCGGTGAGGCCGTGCGCTCGGTGGACCCGAGCGACCCGCAGGCACTGCAGGAGGCGCTGACCGGCGGGATCTTCGTGCCGCAGAACACCCCGGAGCAGGCAGCCGCGCTCGAGCGGCTCGAGACGTCGCTCGCACTGGTCGAGGGGTGGGTCGACGAGGTGACGGCCCAGGCGGCGCTGCCGCACCTGCCGCACGCCGTGGCCCTCCGCGAGATGCTGCGCCGACGGCGCGCATCGGGCGGCCCCGCGGAGCAGACGTTCGCCACGCTGGTCGGGCTGGAGCTGCGGCCACGACGGCTGCGCGACGCGGCCGCCCTGTGGGCCGCGATAGCGGCCGCTCGTGGCCAGTCCGGACGCGACGCCGTCTGGCAGCACCCGGACCTCATGCCGACGGCCGCGGACCTCGACGACCCGTCCGGCTACTCCGCCCGCAGCCAGGCAGCGATCGACGAGGGCGCCGAGCTGGACCGCGCGCTCGCGGAGATCCTCGGCGAGGAGCCGCCTGCCGACGACACGCAGGCCTGAGCACTCCTCGCACAGGTGCCGCGGCCCCGGTACGGACTGCCCTGGCGCCAGGTCCCGGCCGGACCGCCGTCGCGGGTCAGAACGTCTGGCCTGCGGCCCAGAAACCGTCGGTGACCGGGGTCCGGTCGTCCGGGTCGTCGAGGTCCGGGTCGTCGAGGTCCGGGTCGTCGAGGTCCGACCCCTCGTCGTCCGGTCCGTCGTCGTCCAACAGCTCGCCGTCGGGCCCGTCGTCGTGCGACGAGCCGCCGCCCGGCCGTGCGCCCGGCGGGACCGGCGCCGGCCGGACGCCCTCCCGGTCCACCGCGTGCGCGTAGCCCTCGAGGAATCCTCGTGCCCGCTCGGTGTGCGGGTACGTCGCCAGCTCGGCCCAGAATCCGGGGCCGTGGCCGGGGTGCAGCAGGTGGGTGAGCTCGTGCAGCAGCACGTAGTCGGTGACCCAGCGCGGCATGCCGCGCATCCGGTCGGAGAGCCGGATGGTGCCGTCCGTCGGCGTGCACGACCCCCAACGGCGCCCCTGCTGCGACGACCACCGGACGGACGACGGCACCGCGCGGCCCCTGAGGTACCGCGCCGACAGGTCGGCCGCGCGGGACAGCAGCTCGTCGTCGGACGGGCGCCGACGCTTCTCCTGAGCGGCCAGCCGCTCCACCATGCGCCCGACCCACTCGGTCTCCTGGGCCCGCGTGAACCGCGCCGGGATCGCCACGATGGTGCGGCCGTCCTCGCGCCACGCGGTCACCGTGCGGGCACGGCGACGCGAGCGGCGAACCTCGACCGACTGGTCGTGCGCGGGCGGCACAGGCGGCACGGTAGCGCGGCACGGTGACACGGCGGCAGATGCACCGCCGCTCATGATGCCGACCTCACCTCCGCCCCCGCCCGGCGCGCGGCCACTACTGTGAGCGCGGGCGCGCCGAGACCGGCGCCGACCCTGTCGCCTGCCGGCATGCCCCGGTCGGGTGAACCACACCGAGGAGGGACCTGAATGGCCGAGACGTACGCGGGTGAGTTCTACTGCGTGAAGTGCAAGGAGAAGCGCCAGGCAGAGGGCGACGTGGTCGTCTCCGAGTCCGGTCGGAAGATGGCCAAGGCCATCTGCCCGGTCTGCGGCACGAAGCTGAACCGGATCCTGGGCAAGGCCTGACAGCTCTCGTCCCGATCGAAGGGCACCGTCGCCTCGCGACGGTGCCCTTCGTCGTCCCTGGGTCCGCTGTGGACAGCACCGCTCCCCGTCGGCACCGCCCCTGGCACAGTGACCGCTGTGCGCCGGACGAGGGGGGACGCGTGAGACTGCGAGCCGGGCTGCGGGTGCTGAGCCGCGCCCCCGGCGAGGTGCAGGTCGGCACCGACGACCGGTGGGCCGTGCGTCTCGAGGGGCTGACGGAGCGTGAGACGACCGCCGTCCTCGCGCTCGGCGCGGGCGCCGACTCCGACCAGCTCGCCACCGGCACCGGCGTACGCATGGACCGGCTCGCCGAGCTGCTCCGTGGGGCTGCGCTGGCAGCCCCGGCTCGGCGGGTGCCGGCGGTCACCGGGCCCGCGGGTGCCGATGCGATGGTGTGCGGGCTGATCAGGCCGGACGGCGAGGGCACGCGGACGGTGCGCGAACGGCGTGACGCCGTCGTGGGCGTCGTCGGACTCGGTCCGATCGGGCTGGGGACGGCCGTCGCGCTGGCCGCTGCCGGCGTCGGCACGGTCCTGGTGGACGACGAGGCACTGGTCCGCTCCGTCGACGTCGGCGCCTGCGGGTACCGCTGGTCGGACGTCGGGTCGGCACGCGAGCGCGCCGCCGTACGGGTGCTGCGGGACGTCGCGCCGGAGGTGCGGACCGAGAGCTCCGCGGCACCGGACGTGCTGGTGGTCGTCGAGCACGGTGCGGCCGACCCGGCCCGGTCCGAGCTGCTGCTGGGCAGCGGGACGGTGCACGTGCCCGTGCTGGTGCGGGAGGCCGACGCCGTCGTCGGACCCCTCGTCGTCCCCGGTGCCGGACCGTGCCTGCGCTGCCTGGACCTGCACCGTGCGGACGCCGACCCGGCATGGCCGAGGCTGGTCGCGCAGCTGGTCGGCACCGCCCCCGGTCCCGAGGTCGGCTCGCTGGCTGCCGTCTGCGCCGGGCTCGCCGCTGCGACGGTGCTGTCCGCCGTCGACGAACCGCCCCCTCGCACCCGCATCCGGCCCGGAACGGCCTACGAGGTGAGCCTGCCGGAGGTGGTTCCTCGGACACGCACATGGGAGGTGCACCCGGACTGCGGGTGCACCTCCCACGGTGCGGTCGCGGCGGCCGGTTGAGAACCCCCTGCGTCCCCAGCCGTTCCGCCCAGGCATGCGCCGAGCCGCCACCCGGCCCGCGGGCCGCCCCGGGCCCGCCCCTCTCACCCTGCCGGCTGTGCCTGCTTGCGCGGGCGGCCGCGACCCCGCTTGACGGCGACGACCCGGCCTGCGACGAAGACCTCGCCGCCCCAGACGCCCCACGGCTCGGCGCGCTCGAGAGCTCCGGCCAGACAGCCGTCCACCAGGGGGCAGGATCGGCAGAGCGCCTTGGCCCGCTCGACCTCGGCGGTCCGCTCGGCGAACCAGAGCTCGGGGTCGTTCGAGCGGCACGGGATGAGCTCGGCGACGAGCTGGTCGAGGGTCTCCGGCTGCGTGGAACCTGGTGGCCACGGGCCGGACCCTCCGTTGTCGACGGTGTCGAGCAGCGTGGTGAGCCGCACGATGTCCTCCTACGTCCTTGCTGGTGAGCGTGGTGCTGCGTCGGTGCGGACCTCGCGCCGTGCGCTCACCGGACGTCCGGAGAGACGAGAAAGGCCGCGGGTCCGAGTTCCGGACTCCGCGGCCTGTGCCGACCCTGGTGGGGTCAGACCATGGACGTCCTGGGACGGAGATCTGTGGTGGTGGTGGTGCCGCGCACGACGCCGGTCTGCGTGAGCGAGCCGGCGGGCACAGCGGTCCCCTGGAACGCGCGGACGGTGGCCGCGGGGATGCTCACGCGTAGCTGCTCCTGGTACCGGACGGCAGTGAGCATCAGCGTCATCTGTGGCCACCTCCTCTCACGGTCCGGGCTGCGACCTGCACGGTCACGCCCACGGACGTCACGCCCTCGAACAAGGACCCGTTCACCTTAGGTGCGCCTCTCCGGGCGTCACAACCCTTTTTCCGGCCCCTCTCGACCCGTCCCCGGCACGCTCGGAGGAGGCGCCCCGCCGTGCTCTTCGGCCTTCCGCGGGCGGCTCCGACGCGTCACCGTCCCGGGTGAGATCCCCGTCTCCGGAGAGAACGGCCAGCACCTGCGTCCCGTACCTGACCATCAGCGACTGACCGAACCCGCGCACGCGCGCCAGGGTCTCCGTCGAGCCGGGACGGAGCCGGGCCAGCTCGGCCAGCACGGCATCGGAGAGCACCGCCCGCTCCCCCTTGCCCTCGGCTGCGGCCTGCTCGGCACGCCAGCGCAGCAGCCGCACGCGTGCGCGGGTGGCTGCGGGGTCGCCGTCCCCCTGGACTCCCCCCGCACGTTCCGTCGGCCACAGGTCGTCCAGGAACGACGTGCGCGTGCGGGTGGCACGTGAGCCGGGCGTGCGCGCCTTGGCCCAGGAGAGCTCGAGCCGATCACGCGCACGAGTCACGCCGACGTACAGGAGCCGACGCTCCTCGTCGCGCGCGGCCTCGGTCTCGGCCAGGGAGATCGGCAGCAGCCCCTCACTCAGGCCGACGAGGAACACGACGTCCCACTCCAGACCCTTGGCCGCGTGCAGCGACGCCAGGGTCACCCCCTCGGCGGTGGGCGCCTGCTGCGCGGCGGCACGCTCGTCCAGCTCCGCGACCAGGTCCGCCAGGGTCGCGGGACGACCGTCGGCGGCGGCCGCCACCTCGTCGGCCAGGCCGACGAGAGCCTGCATCGCGTCCCAGCGCTCCCGCACCTGACCCCGCTCCGCAGGGGGCGCGGGCGCCCAGCCGGCGGAGAGCAGCACGTCTCGCGCCAGCTGGGGCATCGGCTCATCGGCCCCGGCCGACCGGGCGGCCCCACGGAGCAGCAGCACGGCCTGCCGCACGTCCTGCCGGGAGAAGAACCGGTCGCTGCCCCGCAGCTGGTAGCCGACGCCTGCCCGGGAGAGGGCGTCCTCGAACGCCTCGGCCTGCACGTTGGTCCGGTAGAGGACCGCCATGCGAGACGCAGGCGTGCCCTCGGTCACGAGTCGGGCGATGCGCGCGGCGACGCCCGCCGCCTCCGCCTCGTCGTCCGGGTACGTCGTCCACTGCACGGGTGGACCGTCCGGCCGTTGCGCGACGAGCTGGAGGGGTGCGTAGCCAGCTCGCTTCGGCGCGGTCACCAGCACCGCGTTCGCGAGCCGCACCACCTGAGGGGTCGAGCGGTAGTCGCGCACCAGGTCGATGCGGGTGGTGCGGGGATGTGCCTTGGCGAACTCGAGCAGGTGCCGGGGGCTCGCACCGGCGAACGAGTAGATCGTCTGGCTGGGGTCGCCGACGACGCAGACGTCGTGGCGCCCTCCGAGCCACTGGTCGAGCAGGTACTGCTGCAGCGGGCTCACGTCCTGGTACTCGTCGACGACGAAGTGCCGGTACTGGGAGCGCACCTCGTCGGCCACCTCGCCGCGCTGCGCCAGCATGGCTGCCGTCAGCAGCAGCACGTCCTCGAAGTCGATGACCCCCCGAGCCTCCTTGGCGTCCTCGTAGGCCGACATCAGCCGGGGAATGTCCTGATGGTCGAAGCCCGCGGGTGCCGGCCGACCGGCCGCACGGGCGACGGCCACGTAGTCGTCGGCAGGGACGAGGCTCACCTTGGCCCACTCGATCTCGGCGGCCAGGTCGCGGACGGCGATGCGGTCGACCCCCGACAGCTCCGCGCGCCGGCCCGCGTCCGCCACGACGGGCGCCTTCTGCTCGAGCAGTCGCGGCGGGGCTCCACCGACCACCCGTGGCCAGAAGAAGCCCAGCTGGCGCAGCGCAGCCGAGTGGAACGTGCGGGCCTGCACCCCGCCGGCGCCGAGCGCGCGCAGCCGCAGTCGCATCTCGCCGGCGGCCCGCGCGGTGAACGTCACGGCCAGCACCCCGGCCGGACGGTAGACGCCGGTCCGCACGCCGTACGCGATGCGGTGGGTGATCGCCCTCGTCTTGCCCGTGCCCGCGCCCGCGAGGACGCACACCGGCCCGGTCAGGGCGGTGGCGACGGCCCGCTGCTCCGGGTCGAGCGCGTCGAGGAGGTCGTCTGCGGGCACCGCGTCATCCTCCCAGCCCGGACCGACACGGCGGCAGGCGTGGCGGTGCACGGTGGACGGTCCGGCGAACGGCGGCGGGTCGGGGAACACTCGGAGCGCGCGCCGGGTTACCGCCAGAAGCCTGTACCTACCAACGAGACGACCGACGAGGAACGATGACCGACACGACGACGTCCGAGCTCCCCCGCCAGCCGCTGACCATGTTCACCACCACGTGGTGCGGGTACTGCCGCCGGCTGAAGAGCCAGCTCGACGCCGCCGGGATCGGCTACTCGGAGATCGACGTCGAGCAGGTGCCGGACGCGGCCGCCTTCGTCGAGTCGGTCAACGACGGCAACCGGACGGTACCCACCGTCGTCTTCCCCGACGGATCGGCAGCCACCAACCCCTCGCTCGCGCACGTCCGGGAGCGGCTGGGGCTCTGAGGGCCCACCCGAGGGGTCGCCCGCGCGGGACCCGGTTCGACGACCTGCCGGACGACGGAGCAGCGGTCAGCCCGCCGTCGGCACCGGCCCGCCGTACCAGTCCTGCACCAGCGCATGGGCGATCGACGCCGGGCTCGGCAGCACCACGTCACCGGCACGGACCGCACGGGCCAGCTCGTCGCGGCTGAACCACTGCGCATCGGCCAGCTCGACCCCGTCGACCACGATCTCGGTGCTGAGCGCGCGGGCCCGGAAGCCGAGCATCAAGGAGGCCGGGAACGGCCACGGCTGGCTGCCGACGTACTCCACGTCGCCCACCAGGACCGTCGTCTCCTCGGCGACCTCGCGACGCACCGCGTGCTCCACCGACTCACCGGCCTCGACGAAGCCCGCGAGGGTGGAGAACCGGTGCGGTGCCCACGCCGTCGCGTGGCCGAGCAGCAGCCGGTCGCTGCCGTCGACGACGGCCATGATCACGGCGGGATCCGTGCGGGGGTAGTGCTCGGACTCGTCGAGGGTGCAGCGGCGGGTCCAGCCGGCCGCTGTCGTGACCGTCGGCGCACCGCACCGTGGGCAGCGCGGATGGCGGGCGTGCCAGGCGTCGAGCGCCACCGCCGTCGTCGCCAGCCCTGCGTCGACGTCGGACAGCTCGGCTCCGACGACCCGCAGCGAGGTCCAGCGCAGGCCGGGCAGCGGGGCACGGACCGACCCGGACGCCCCGCCGTCCGTCCCGGACGCGGCCGCCGCCTCCGCCGCCGGGCCGCTGCCCGCGGTGGGCCGGTGCACCAGCACGTCCGACGAGGCTCCCGACCGCGGGGCGCTGTGCTCGGGTCGAACCCGCCGGGCCAGCAGGTCACCGCCGTCGGCGCCCCGACCGAGGAAGAGCCACCCGTCGTCGCCCGGTTCCTCGTCCGTCCCGGCGGCGTGCGCGACCGCCTCCGCCGTCTGCGGGTCGAGGAAGGCGACAGCGACCTCGACGCCCGCGCGGCGGCCCCAGCCCTCCCCCGCCACGGCGTCCGACCCGTCGGCGGGGACGTGGGTGACGACCGAGCCGTCGCGGACCAGCAGCACGCGGGTGCTCCGGTCGGCGCGCGCCCGCGCGATCAGGCCGTCGTCGGCGCGTGCCACCGCCGTGCGGTCCACGGCCGCGCGCGAGAGAGGGAGGTCGTCCGAGATCATGGCTCGACCGTACGCGGCGCACGACCTGAGGCCGGCTCCCGTCTGCCGCCGGCTCGCCGCCGGCTCGCGGCCGGCTCGCGGCCGACCGCAGCGGCCGCCGGACACGCCGCACGCGCCGCCCGGGACCGCCACGAACCGGACCTAGTCTGGCTCCGTGTCACGCTCGCCCCTCGCCCTCGCTGCCCTCGCCACCGTGGCGGTGCCCGGTCTCGACGCGGTCGACGTGCGTCGGTCGCTGAACGGCGGCTCGGAGTTCGACGTCGCGCTCGTCATCGACTCGCAGTCGCGGCGCTGGGTGGTCCGGTCCCCTGTCGGGGCCGTCGCGGGCGCAGCCCTCGAGGCGGAGGTCGCGCTGCTGGAGCGTCTCGGCGCCGAGGTCGACGCGGGCGCGCTGCCCTTCGACGTACCTCGTCCGGCCGGCTTCACCCACCTGCCCGAGGGTGGCCGCGCCTGCGTGCACCCCCTGGTCAAGGGCCATCCGCTGCGGCTCGAGTCGCTTCGTCCCGGACCCGGCCTCGCGGCGTCGTTGGGCCGGGCCATCGGTGCGTTGCACGAGCTGCCGACGAGCGTGGTGGAGAACGCGGGCATGCCGGTGTACGAGGCACCCGCGTACCGGGAACGCCGCCAGGCCGAGGTCGACGAGGCGGCACGCACCGGCAAGGTGCCGGCCAGCCTGCTGCGCCGGTGGGAGGCCAGGCTCGAGGACGTGTCGCTGTGGCGGTTCCGCCCCACGGTGGTCCACGGCGACCTGACCAGCGAGCACGTGCTGGTGTCGGACGACGACGTGAGCGGCGTGCTCGACTGGGGCGAGGCGATGGTGGCCGACCCCGCCGACGACCTCGCCTGGCTCCTCGTCGCGGCGCCGCAGGACGCCGTCGACTCGATCCTCGAGGCGTACCAGCTGCGCCGAACCGAGCTGACGGACCCGCACCTGGCCGAGCGCGCGCTGCTCGCCGGGGAGCTCGCGCTGGCGAGGTGGCTCCTGCTCGGCGTCCGTTCGGGGGACGAGGAGGTTGTGGCCGACGCGGTGGCAATGCTGGCAGACCTCGAGCAGCACGTGCTCGCCGAGGAGTCGGCCGCCGAGGCTGTCTGACCGTCGCGCGAGCCTGCGTCCGCGCAGGTCACACCGTCGCCCGCCGCAGCAGCGCGGCGATCTCGTCCTCGTCGAGCAGCCGCTCGGGCCAGACCGTCTCCTCGGCCCCGACGTAGCAGAAGGCGGCCCGCACCGACTCCAGCGGCGTACCCGTCCACCGTGACCACGCCAGCCGGTACACCGCCAGCTGGAGCTCGCGATGGGCGCGGTCGGCCGGGTCGGCCGGCGGCGCGCCGGTCTTCCAGTCCACGACGACGACGGCCTGCGGGTCGTCGAGGGCGTCCGGGTCGGGGAAGACCGCATCGATGCGGCTGCGCAGCACGTACCCGTCCACCGACGTCTGCACGTCCACCTCGACCGCACGCGGGGTGCGGTGGGCCCACGGTGTCCGCAGGAACGCCGCACGCAGCTCCGCGAGGTCGGCGTCGACCGCGATCGAGTCGTCGTCCGCCCCCGGCAGCAGGTCGAGGTCGACGAGAGCCGCTGCTCCGAACCAGCCCTCGACCCAGGCGTGGAAGGCCGTGCCGCGGCGTGCCTGGGGTGCCGGCGCCTGCGGCACCGGCCGGCGCAGCTCTGCGGCGAACCGGCCCGGATCGGCATCGAGTCGCACCACCGCCGACGCCGAGAGGTGGGACGGCAGCTCCACCGGCCCGTCCGGAGCAGAGGCTGCCGCACGCTCGTCCAGCAGCCGGTCAGCAAGCACGTCCCACTCCGCCGCCACGGCCGCCCCTGTCGCCCCGACCGACCCCGCCGACCCCGCCGATGCGGTCAGGCCTGCGGCGCGGACGGCCCTCGCCGCCTGTTCGAGCGCGGTCCGCCGCTGCCCGTCGTCGCCCGGCCCGAACGGGTCGGCGGGCCACAGGGCGCTGACCGTCTCGTCGTCCCGCGGGTTCGTCGTCCCCGCGACCGGTGGCGCATCCCACCCGAGGTCGGAGACGGCGCCCGCCTCGACCAGCTCGGCGAGGAACGGCGAGATCGCCCGGGCCCGGGAGGCGGTGCCCCACCACGCGCCCGTCAGCAGGAGGTCCGTGCGCGCGCGCGTCAGCGCGACGTAAGCGAGGCGGCGCTCCTCGGCCAGCTCGTGCCGTCCCGCGTCGAGGCGGAACTGCTGCCGGCGGCGGTCCAGGTCCTGCGGGCTGACGGCACCTGCGTACCGCAGCACGGGCAGGTCGTCACGATCCCCGCGGAGCGGGTACGGGAGGGCACCCAGGCCGGTGAGCCAGCCGGAGCTCGTCGGACCGTCCGCCCCGCTGGTCAGCACCGGCAGCACCCCGTCCACCAGCCCGGGCACGGCGACCACGTCCCACTCCAGCCCCTTCGCGGCGTGCACGGTGATCAGCTGCACGGCGTCCGGGTCCGGCTCCGTCACCGGGAGCTCGAGGCCGTCCTCCCGGACGTCGGCCGCGTCCAGCCACGCCAGGAACCCGCCGAGCGTCGGCAGCTCCGCCGACCGGGAGAACTCCGCCGCCACGCCCGCGAAGGAGTCCAGGTGGACCCGTGCCCGTGCCGGTGCGAACCCGGGACGGGACGCCACCTCGATGTCCAGGCCGAGCAGTCGCTCGGTCTCGGCGACCAGCTCGGGCAGCGGCAGGTAGGTGTGGCGTCGGACCTCGCGCAGCACCCCCGCCAGGTGCGTCAGCCGGCGCCGGGCGGCGTCGCCGAGGGAACGGCCGTCACGGCTCCGCCAGCCCGGTGCGGGCAGGTCGTCCAGGGCGTCGACGATGCTGCGCTCGTCGACGACGTCGTGCTCGGGAGCCGGCTCGTCGGCCGGCCTCGAACCACCGGGACCCCGTCCTGCCAGCTCGCGCGCCCACGCCGCGAGAGCGTGCAGGTCCGCCGCGCCGAGCCGCGTCCGCGCACCTGTCAGCAGCCGCATCAGCGCGTCGCCGCGCGACGGGTCGTGCGCCGCCTGCAGCGCCGCGACCAGGTCGACCACCTCGGGGGTGGAGAGCAGGCCGCCCAGCCCGACGACCTCGACCGGGAGCCCGGCCAACCGCAACGCGGGCGCGAGCACCTCGAACTGGGACCGCTTTCGGCACAGCACGGCAGCGCTCACGCGTGGCTGGCCGGGACCTGCGGCCCGCCACCGTTCCGCGACGAACCGCGCGACGGCTGCCGCTTCCTCCTCGACCGTCGCGCACATCTGCGCGGCCACCTGCCCGGCTCCGGCGCCGGGCCGCGCGACGAGCACCGGGACGTCCACGGGGTTCGTGCGGCGCGCGGCCGCAGCCCGCAGCGGTTCCGCCACCAGGTTGGCTGCGTCGAGGATGCGCTGGTCGTTGCGCCACGACGTCGAGAGTTGGTGGAGGTCGGCGGGGCGCCGGTCGCCGACGTCGTCCACCACCGGGAACGAGACCGGGAACCGCTCCAGGCCACCCGCACTCGCGCCACGCCAGCCGTAGATCGACTGGTGCGGGTCGCCGACCGCCATCACCGGGTGCCCGGCGCCGAAGAGCGCGCGCAGCAGCTCGAGCTGGGCGTGGGAGGTGTCCTGGTACTCGTCGAGGAGCACCACCCGGAACCGGTCACGCTCGCCGGCCGCGACGGCGGGCACCTCCTGCGCCAGCCTGGCGGCGAGCGCCACCTGGTCGCCGAAGTCGATCACGTCGCCGGCCCGCTTGCGCGCCCGGTAGGCAGCCACCACGTCGAGCAGCCGGAGCCGCTCCTGCAGCGAGCCGATCAGGGTCCGCACTTCCGCGCGCGCCGGCTTCGCGGGTTCGCCCGCCGGTGTCGAGAGCAGCCCGTCCAGGATGCGCTCGATCCCCGCTCGGGCGTCATCGACGGTCAGCAGGTGCTCGTCGAGCGCCCCGGAGAGGGCGAGAACGGCGTCGACCACCGTGGACGTCGCCTTGTCCGTGTCCAGGTCGCCCGTCCAGGACTCGACGACATCCGCAGCGAGCTGCCACTGCGCGGCCTCGCCGAGCAGCCGCGCCCCCGGCTCGAGCCCGAGGCGGAGGGCGTGCTCGCCGACGAGCCGGGCCGCGTACGCGTGATACGTGGAGACCGTCGGCCGGCTGAGCGCACCCAGAGGGTCGTCCGGGTCGTGCAGCCCGAGCACCTCGGCGCCCGGCAGCACGACCCGCTCGGCACGGGCGTTGCGGACCAGTGCCCGCAGCCGGAGGCGAACCCGCTCCTCGAGCTCCCCGGCGGCCTTGCGGGTGAACGTCAGGCCCAGCACCTGCTCCGGCGCGACCATGCCGTTGGCCAGCAGCCAGACGACGCGGGCGGCCATCGTCTCGGTCTTGCCCGAGCCCGCGCCGGCGACCACGAGAGCCGGTCGGAGCGGTGACTCGATGACCCGCTGCTGCTCCGGTGTCGGAGCCTCCTTGCGCAGCAGCTGGGCGATCTGCAGCGCGGACAGGCGACTCATGCCCCCACCACCTGCTGCCCCTCGGCGCGCAGCGGGCACGAGCGGCGCACCGGGCACCGGTCGCACATCGAGTTGTGGGTGGCGGGGAACGCCGCCGCGGCCATCGCCCCTGCGACCTCGTCGATCATGGCCCGCGCCCAGCTCGGCCCGTCATCCTCCCGGCCGATCGGCTCCTGGACCCGCTCCGCCGCCTTCTTCCCGCTGCCGACGTACACCAGCCGGGCATCGGCGCTCGACGTGCCTGGCGGAAGCTGCTCGAAGGCGCCGGCCTCGACCGCGAGCTGGTAGGCGCCGAGCTGCGGGTTGGTCGCGACCTCGCTCTGCGGGGTCGGCGTGCTCCCCGTCTTCAGGTCGATCACCCGCACGGCACCCTCGGCTGCACGCTCGACCCGGTCGGCCTTGCCCCGGACGACGGCTCGGTCGGTGGTGAGCGTGAACTGACCCTCGACGAGCACCGGCTCACCCGCGGACTGCAGGTAGCCGGCCAGCCGCTCGACCATCTGCTCCGCGCGCCGTCGGGTCGCCCGTGCCGGCCAGCCGTCACCCAGCCCGAGCTGGTCCCAGCGACGGTCGAGCGCCGCCATCAGCTCCGCGCGGGTGCCGGTCGGCAGCTCCTGCGCGATCGCGTGCACCAGGGTGCCCAGCGTCTGCTGCCCGGAGTCGGCGGGGGTGCCGCCCGCTGCCTCGAGCGCCCAGCGCAACGTGCACCGCTGCGCGGCCTCGATCCGCGAGGGAGACACCGGCACCCGCTCGGCGTCCGTCCACAGCGGCACGTCGGAGGACGGATCCGCGAGGCCCGACCACTCGTCCGGGTCCGCGCCCTCCACGCCGGCGGCTGCGAGCCGGGCGAGCGTGGCGGCGGCCGCGGCATCGGTCCGCCCGGCCGCGGCCGACGTCACCAGCCGCGCCCGCAGCGAGGCGACCAGGCCCCGCAGGTCGAGCGGGGCCGGCGCGGTGGTGCGGCGTTCGGCACCGTCCTCCGAGGCGGGAGGTTGCACCAGGTCGAGGAACGGCGACGGCTGCTGGTCCGTGTCGGCGACCGCGGTGACCAGCAGCTGCCGCCGAGCCCGGGAGCATGCAACCGTGAACGAGCGCAGCTCGTCGGCCAGCACCGCGGCACGTGCGGCGGCCGGGTCGTTGGCCCCGTCACCCGCTGCGGCGCGGCCGTCGAGGAGGTCCACCAGGGTCGTGGCACCGAGCACGCTGTCCCGCAGCCGCAGGTCCGGCCACGCACCGTCCTGCACGCCGGTGACCGCCACGACGTCCCACTCGTGGCCGGCGGCACCGGCCGGCGTCAGCACGCTGACCGCCTCGCGCCGCGCCCGCGCCGCGAGCGAGTCCGCCGGCAGGTCCTGGGCGTCCACCCACGTGACGAAGGCACCCGGCGGCGCCTGGGGGTTGCGGTCGACGAATGTCTCGGCCGCCCGGGACAACGCCAGCACCGCGTCCAGGTCCCGGTCCGCCCGCTGACCGCCGGGACCACCGGCGAGCGCGTTGCGCCGCCACGCCTCGGCGACGTGGGCCGCATCCCAGACAGCCCAGAGCACACCCTGCGCGTCCGCGCCCGGGCTCTGGACCGCCGCCCGCCCCGCAGCCAGCAGCGCCGCCATCCGACGGACGGGAGCCGCTGCGAGCGCCGGCAGCCCCGCCGCCACGCCCGGCTCGCTGACGGCCTCGACCAGCAGCGCATCGCTGCTCCGCCCGCCGCCACCGGCGAGCTCGGCCGCCCGCAGCGCTCGCCGCACGCGGCGCAGCCCGACCGCGTCCAGGCCGATCAACGGGGAGCACACGAGCCGAGCCGCCAGCGACGCGTCGAGCGGGACCACGCCGGTCGCGACCCCCATGGCGTCCAGCAGCGGGCGGACCGCCGGCTCGTCGCGGAGCGCCACCTGCGACCCGAGGACGCTGACGGGCACGCCGGCGGCTGCGAGCGCCCGGCGCAGACGCGTCACACCGTCGCCGGAGCGGGCGAGCACCGCCATCCGGTCCCATCCCACGCCGTCCTCGAGCCGCGCCGCCCGCAGCAGGTGCGCCACCAGCGCCGCCTCCTGCGCCTCGCTCGGCACCACGGCCGCGCGCACGAGCCCGGGCGACGCTCCCGCCGGCACGGCCGCGCGTCGGTGCTGCGCGACGCCTACCGTGCCCACCCGTTCCGCGATCCTCGACGTCGCGGCGCGCAGCTCCGACCCCTGTCGCCACGCCGTCGTGAGCACCATGGCACGGGCTCCGAGCTCACCCGGTCCGTCGCCGGTCACCGCCGCCCGTGCCACCAGGGCCGGGTCGGCCCCTCGGAACGTCTGCACGGCCGCGTCCGGGTCGCCGAGCAGCAGCAGCCGGGCACCGTCGTCGGCCAGCACGCGCAGCAGCCGGGCCGTGGCCGCGGTGGACTCCTGATGGTCGTCGACGACGACCAGCCGCCACCGCGGCCTCGGGATCCGCGGCACCTCGGCGTCCCACTGCTGCAGGGCCTGCACCGCCTCGTCCACCACCACGGCGGGGTCGACGCGCACCCCGACGTCCGGTGTACCGGTGCGCAGCGCCATCACCGCGAGGTACTCCTCGTACACCTGCGCAGCGGCACCCCAGGCCGGACGCCCGTGCCGCCGGCCGAGCGCCGCGAGATCCGCCGGTGCGAGCCCACGCTCGGCCGCCCGCATCAGCAGGTCACGCAGCTCGTCCCGGAACGCCCGTCTGCCGAGAGCCTCGGCCGGCACGTCCGGCGGCCACACGACCTGCGCGCCGTCGCCAGCCGCGTGCCCGGCCAACAGCTCGGCCAGCACCAGGTCCTGCTCGGCACCCGAGACGAGGGCCGGCGGCGGTTCGCCGAGCGCGCTCGCGCGGGCCCGCAGCACGGCGAACGCCACCGCGGCCGGCGTCTGCACGAGTGGCCGGCCGGCCGTGTGCGGCCAGCGCGCCGCGAGGCGGTCCCGCAGGTCACCGGCGAGCCGACGGCTGGCGGCCATCACCAGCACGTCGTCCGGCGGCAGACCGGCTTCAGCCGCCGCCACCACCGCCTCGAGGGCGACCGTCGTCTTGCCCGTGCCCGGTGCGCCGACCACCAGCAGAGCCCGCTCGCCGCCGACGACGGCCTGCACCGCCGCACGTTGCGCGTCGTCGAGCGCCACCCGCGAGCCCGGGCCGACCACGGGTGCGTCGGCCAGGGCGGGCCGCGCCAGCACCCCCGCCGCACCGCCACCCACGCCGGTCCGCCCCCGCCGCTCACGGCCGGGCAGCGGACGGCCGGGCAGCGGACGGTCCGACGACGGGGTGGACGAACGGGTGGGCACGGCGCTGATCCCACCACGGCCCACCGACACCGTGCCCGCGGCCCGCCGCCGAGCCCCGACGGCCCTGGCGCGCTCGCCGCACCGCGGACACGCAGTGATCACCCGCCCCCGAACCGGTGCCACCGCCCGGCCCTGGCTACCATCGCCGGATGAGCGCCGTCCCGCCGGCAGGCGGGGACCCGGTCGCCGCCGAACCGGCACCGGCCGGGTCCCGCGGCACGGGCCCCCGGATGCGCCGCGACGAGCGCCGCGACCAGCTCCTCGCCATCGCGCAGCGGCTGTTCGCCACGGAGGGCTACCACCACGTCTCGATGGACGACATCGCCGACCGTGCCGAGGTCAGCAAGCCGGTGCTCTACCGGCACTTCCCGTCCAAGCTGGACCTGTACCTCGCCGTGGTCGACGCCTGCGGCCAGGACCTGCTGACCACCGTCGACCTGGCCCTCCAGCCGGTGCAGGACGGGAGCGTCACGGACGGACGCGACGTGGTGGCCGCCATCGTGAGGGCCTACCTCACCTTCGTGGAGGTAGCGGGAGAGGCGTCGAGCCTGCTCTTCGAGTCGGACGTCACCCGTGACCCGGACGTGCGGGTGCGGGTGGAGCACGCGTCCGTCTCCGCGGGCACCCGGCTCGCGGCGGTCCTGCAGCAGGTGGCGCGGCTCGACGCGGCCGAGGCCGCGACCGTCTCCATCGCGCTGGTCACCATGGCCCAGGGCGCCGCGGTGCACCGGCTGCGGCACGCCGGCGCGCTGACCGCCGAGGCGACGGCCGAGCTCGTGTCCCGCCTGGCCTGGGCCGGGGTCGCCGGCCTGATCCCGGACCTGCCCCGCACGGCCCCGGGTGCGGGCACCGGCACGAGCGCGGTCAGCGCACCGGGCACCACGTCTGCCACCACCTAGGATCGACCGCAGGTGGCGCGAGCAGCGCCGCGGGAGGCCGCCAGGGCTCGTCGGACGCCGTCGTGCGCCCGGCGCGCGGGCCCGGCCGCACCGGACAGAAGGAGGAACGGTGGACATCACGATCGGCGTGCAGAACCTGCCGCGGGAGATCACGCTCGAGTCCGACCAGACGTCGGACGACGTCGCAGCCGCCGTCGCCGCAGCCCTCGCCGGCAAGGCCGCGCTCGAGCTGGTGGACAGCAAGGGCCGCCGGATCATCGTCCCGACGGCGAGCATCGGCTACGTGGAGATCGGCGCGGAGTCCCGTCCGCGGGTCGGCTTCGGCACGATCTGACCCCGCTCGACGGCGGCGCGTCGGCCCGGCGCACCGAGGCGCTGCCGGGCCGGGCGGACGGAGCGCGACGGACGGCAGTGCGACGGACGAACGACTCCAGTCAGGCAGTCAGGCGCAGCCGGTTCATCCGCCGGGTGTGCTCGGCCGTGAGCTCGCCCAGCACCGCGGCACCCTCGCCGGCGCGCGGCCTGGTGTTCGACGCTGCCGGCGCGGCGCCGCCGGCAGCAGCCTCCGCCGCGGCACCGGCCCGCGCCGTCCGCAGCAGCCGCTCGAGGGCGGGGCGCTGCGCCATCAGCCGCTGCACCACACCGAGCGACTCGCCCACCAGCCGGCGGCCCCACAGCGCGAGCCGCGCGGTCAGCACCGTGTCGTCCGCGCAGGCGGCGTCCAGCTCGGCAGCGGCGAGCTCCGCCGGGGAGCCGGCACCGAGCACCTCGAGCACCACCGCCCGGGACCGCGCGTCGAGGCCTTCTGCGGCCAGCCGCAGGAAGTCGTCGGCCACGCCGTAGCCCACGTAGGCCGTGAGCAGCCGCTCCCACCAGGAGCCAGGTGCCGTGCGGGCGTCGAAGTCGTCGAGGACGTGCTCGTGCCGGGCCATCGCAGCCAGTGGGTCGGCACCCAGCTCGGTGATGCGGGCGAGCACGCGGTCGCGGCCCTGCACGCACTCCGCGGCGCACCGGCTCAGCGCGAGCCGCTGCTCGATCGACGGTGCCGCCTGCGAGTCGGCCGCGAGGCGGACGAACTCGGTGTGGGCGACCTGGGCGACCAGGCCCAGCAGCTCGACCGCGTCGGCGGCCGCCTCCTCCGGGACCGTGACGCCCTGCGCGGGGGCCTCCGCGGGCAGCTGCGCGGACTGCGGAAGGGGAGCGGCGTCGTCGGCGGTCATCACAGGAGGCTATCGCCCGCGACCCGGGTCGGCGGCACGGCCGTCCGGTAGAGTCAGGTCCGTACATCGGTTGCCCGGTCGTCTTGCACCCTCGGGTCCACCCCCTGCGAGGTGGCCCACCTCCCCGGCCCTGGCCCGCACGTGGACCGGGCGTCGCGCGTGAGGCGACGTTCACGATCGGCTGCCGGCCAACCCGCGTGGCGCCGTCGCCGCGTCCGGGGTGCCAGGCGTGACGCCGTGGCCGCCCTGGCCGTCGCGCACCGCCACCCTCGCAGTGAAGAGTCCACGTGACCACCACCGATCAGCCGCCGGCTGACACCATGCTCACCGCCGCGGACGCCGTGGCGACCCCCGTCGGGGCCTACTCCCGCGCCGCTGCCTCCGTGCAGGCCGTCGACGCCTCGTTCGCCGACTTCGACATCCGCCCCGAGACCGTCGCGGCCCTCGCGTCGCACGGCATCACGCACCCGTTCCCGATCCAGGCGATGACCCTGCCGGTGGCTCTGGCGAGCCACGACATCATCGGCCAGGCCAAGACCGGCACCGGCAAGACCCTCGGCTTCGGCATCCCCCTGCTCGAGCACGTGGTGGCGCCCGACGAGGACGGCTACGCCGACCTGACCGCGCCCGGCAAGCCGCAGGCGCTCGTCGTCGTCCCCACCCGTGAGCTCGCCGTCCAGGTGGCCGGCGACCTGGCGATGGCCGCGGCCACCCGCAAGGTCCGCATCGTGCAGGTGTACGGCGGCCGCGCCTACGAGCCGCAGGTCGACGCCCTCGCCCGCGGCGCCGAGGTCGTCGTCGGCACCCCCGGTCGCATGATCGACCTGCTGACCCAGCGTCACCTGGACCTGTCGCACGCCCGCACGGTGGTGCTGGACGAGGCCGACGAGATGCTCGACCTCGGCTTCCTGCCGGACGTCGAGCGGCTGCTGTCCGCCACCTCCGCCACCCGGCACACCATGCTGTTCTCGGCCACCATGCCGGGCGCTGTGGTCGCGATGGCCCGCCGGTACATGAGCCAGCCGACGCACATCCGCGCCAGCGAGCCGGACGACGACTCGAAGACCGTCAAGAACATCCACCAGGTCGCCTACCGCGCCCACGCGCTGGACAAGGTGGAGCTGCTCGCCCGCATCCTGCAGGCCCGCGGCCGCGGCCTCACGATCGTCTTCGCCCGCACCAAGCGGACGGCCGCCAAGGTGGCCGACGAGCTCAACGAGCGTGGCTTCGCGGCCGGCGCCATCCACGGCGACCTCGGCCAGGGTGCCCGTGAGCAGGCGCTGCGCGCCTTCCGCCACGGGAAGGTGGACGTGCTGGTCGCCACCGACGTCGCCGCCCGCGGCATCGACGTCGAGGACGTCACGCACGTCATCAACTACCAGTGCCCCGAGGACGAGAAGATCTACCTGCACCGCACCGGCCGCACCGGCCGCGCGGGTCACAAGGGCACCGCGGTGACGTTCGTCGACTGGGACGACGTGCCGCGCTGGGGACTGATCGACAAGGCGCTCGAGCTGGGCATCCCCGCACCGGTGGAGACGTACTCCGCCTCGGCGCACATCCACACCGACCTCGACATCCCCGAGGGGGTCAAGGGCCGGCTGCCGAAGTCGCAGCAGACCCGTGCCGGCCTGGCGGCCGAGGTCCTGGAGGACCTGGGCGAGACCGGCAAGCGCGGCGGCGCACCCAAGCACGACGGTCCGCGCGAGCGCGGCCGCGACGGGCGGGGCGACAGCGGGCGGGGCGGGCGCAGCGACGCCGGCCGTGGCGGCGAGCGGCAGCACGGACGCGCCGCGGGCCGGTCCGAGGGCCGCACCGACGAGGGGCGTCCCGCGCCCGCTCGGACGGGCGCAGCCGAGACTGCCCAGGCGGACGCACCGGCCGGAACGGGTGCGGGTTCGCCGGCCGGCGAGTCGGGGGACGGCGAGCGCAAGCGCCGGTCGCGCAACCGTCGCCGGACGCGCAACGGCCGGCCGGTCGAGGGCGCTCCCGCCGAGGGCGGCACCGAGGGCTGACCCCGTCGGGCCCGACGTCCGGGGGCCGCCGTCGTCACCTGCGGGTGCGACGGCAGCCCCGGTCGCCGTCCAGGGGCCGACCCGCCGGCGCGGCTCCGCCCTCCGGCTGCCCGCCGGGCGGCAGCTCAGACCTGGCGAGCGAACGCGAGCACGGCGTCGGCGAGCAGCTGCGCGGCGATGGCGGCCAGCAGCAGGCCGGCGATGCGGCTGACCAGCATGGTCCCGGAGTCGCCGAGCACCCGGTGGATCGCGTTGGCGAACCGCATCGCCAGGTAGAGGCACACGTGCACGCCGACGACGGCGAGGCCGATCGCCACCCAGTCGGCGGCCGTGGTCGCCTGCTGCGCGAACACCATCGTGGCGACGATGGCACCCGGACCGGCCAGCAGCGGCGTGCCCAGCGGCACCATCGCGATGTTGCCGCGGGCGGTCCCGGGCGCGGGCTCGTCGTCCATCTTCCCGGTCAGCAGCTCCATCGCGACCACGAGCAGCAGCAGCCCGCCCGCCGCCTGCAGGGCCGGCAGCGAGACGTGCAGGTAGGTCAGCAGCTGCTGGCCGAAGAGGGCGAAGCCGACGATGACGCCGAACGCCACGAGGATCGCCTGGCGGGCCGCCCGGATGCGCTGCCCGCGGTTCATCGCCCCGGTCAGCACCAGGAAGATCGGCACCGTCCCGGGCGGGTCCATGATCACGAACAGCGTGACGAAGGCCGACAGCAGCAGCTGGACGTTCAGCGAAGACCTCACGGGCGCAGCACCGGCGTGCTGCCGCGCTCCTCGATCGCCGCCAGCACCGCGGGGTCGGTCAGGTTCTCCCCCAGCAGGTTCGGCTTGCCGGCGCCGTGGTAGTCGCTCGAGCCGGTGACGAGCAGGCCGAGCCGGTCCGCGATGCCACGCAGGCGGGCCCGCTGACGGTCGTCGTTGTCGCGATGGTCCACCTCGAGCCCGACGAGCCCGGCGGCGGCCAGCTCCTCGACCACCTCGTCTGCCACCACCCGCCCGCGCCCGTCAGCGCCGGGGTGCGCGAACACCGGCACGCCGCCTGCCTCGACGATGGCCCGGACCGCCTGCACCGCCGTCGGCGCGGCGTACTCCACGTAGTACGGCCCGTTCGCCGCGAGGAGGTCGACGAACGCGGCCGAACGGTCCGGCACCACCCCCAGCTCGACGAGCGCGTCGGCGATGTGCGGCCGCCCGACGGCCACCGCATCCTTCGCCTGCAGGAGCACGTCCGCCCAGGTCACGGGCACACCCGCCGCCGCGAGCCGCGCCACCATGCGCTCGGCGCGGTGCTCGCGGGAGTCCCGGGTCCGGGCCAGCACGTCCGCGAGGGCCGGAGCGGCCGGGTCCTGCAGGTAGCTGAGCAGGTGCACGCTGACGCGGCCGGCGAGCGCCGAGACCTCCGTGCCGCGCACCAGCGCGATCCCGCTGCGCGGCGCCTCGTGGGCCGCCTCGTCCCAGCCGACCGTGGTGTCGTGGTCGGTGAGCGCGACGACGTCGAGACCCGCCGCCCGGGCGTCGCGGACCACCTGGGACGGCGTGTCCGTGCCGTCCGAGGCCGACGAGTGCGTGTGGAGGTCGATGCGCACGTCGGAGGTCACTCGGACACGGTAGTGCCCGCGCGACGGGGCGGTTCGGTGGCCGCAGGCCCGCGACCTGGGACCTTCGGACCATGAAGGGGGACCTTCGGACCACGCGCGGTCCACCGGCACAGGGCTGGACTGGACGCATCACAGCGTGAAGCGCGCCGAGGGTGCCGCGCGGCGCGCCTTGCGCTCCGAGTGCAAGGCGGTAGCACCTGTGAGCATCCGCACCCCGTTGACCCTCGCCTCCATCGAGGTGGACGCCGGCCTGCGCGCCGCCCTGGCGCTCGACCCCCGGGCGGTGGTGGCCACCGTCAAGGACTCGGGCATCAAGGGTCGTGGCGGCGCGGGTTTCCCGACGGGTCTGAAGTGGGAGCTCGCCGCGGACGCGCCGGCCCCCGACGGCGTCCGCTACGTCGTGTGCAACGCCGACGAGGGCGAGCCGTCCACCTTCAAGGACCGCGTGCTGCTCGACGAGCTGCCCGACCTCGTGTTCGAGGGCATGACGATCGCCGCCTACGCGATCGGTGCGCACGAGGGCATCTGCTACCTGCGCGGCGAGTACGTGTACCTCCTGGACGGCCTCGAGGCCTGCCTGGCCCGCCGCCGCGCGGCGGGGTTGCTGGGCGCGGACGTCCTCGGCTCCGGCTTCACGTTCGACATCTCGGTGTTCCTCGGCGCCGGCGCCTACGTCTGCGGCGAGGAGACGGCCCTGATCGAGAGCCTGGAGGGCCGCCGGGGGGAGGCGCGCAGCCGCCCGCCGTTCCCCGTCGTCCGCGGGTACGACGGCGCACCGACGGTCGTCAACAACGTCGAGACCTTCGCCTGGACGTCGGCGATCCTCGCGCGCGGGGCCGACTGGTTCGCGGCGATCGGCACGGACCGGTCCACCGGGCCCAAGCTGCTCAGCGTCTCCGGCGACGTCGAGCGCCCCGGGATCTACGAGTTCCCCCTCGGGGTGCCCATCGCCACCGTCCTGGAGGCGGCCGGCGGCTCGGACGCGAAGGCCGTGATCGTCGGCGGCGCCGCCGGGACGTGCGTGCCCCGCCGCGACTTCTCACGCGCCATCAGCTACGAGGACGTGACCACGGGCGGCGCCGTCATCGTGCTCGGCCCGTGGCGGGACCTCCTCGAGGTGGCCGAGAACCTCCAGTCGTTCTTCGTCAACGAGTCGTGCGGCCAGTGCACGCCGTGCCGGGTCGGCAGCCTCAAGCTCCTCGAGGGCATCCGCCGGCTGCGGGCCGGCGAGTGCACGCGAGCCGAGCTCGCCGACCTCGTCAGCCTCGGCGGCACCATGCAGATCGCGTCGAAGTGCGGGCTGGGGCAGGCCGCGCCGAACGTCTTCCTGTCCCTCGTCGGGAGTCTCGAGTCCGAGATCCTCGGCCACATCCCGGCCGGCGCACGGTGAACGGGGCACCGATGACCACCACGACGCACACCACCGCGACCGTCACCGTCGTCGTCGACGGGCACGACGTCGAGGTCCCCGTCGGCTCGTCGATCCTCGACGCCGCGCACCTCGCGGGCCGTCGGATCCCGACCCTCTGCCACCACCCCGACCTGCCGGACGTCGGCGTCTGCCGGGTCTGCCTCGTCGAGGTGGTCGGGCAGCGCGCGCTGCAGGCGGCGTGCGCCTACCCGCTGACCGAACCCGTGGAGATCCGCACCTACAGCAGACGCGTGCGCCAGGCCCGCCAGACGGTGATCGACCTGATGCTCGCCGAGCACTACGGCTCCTGCCCGACGTGCGGCCGCAACGGCACGTGCGAGCTGCAGGACCTCGCCGCCGAGTACGGCTCCGACCACTACCGGTTCGGCCGCCGCACCGAGCCGACGCGGGTGCTCGACACGTTCGGTCCGTCGATCGTCCGGGACATGAACAAGTGCGTGCACTGCACGCGGTGCATCCGCACGTGCGCGCAGGTCCAGGGCGTCGGCGCCCTCGGCGTGATCGGCCGGGGCAGCTCCACGACGATGTCCCCGTACCTGACCCTCCCGCTCTCGGAGGAGGTGTGCATCAGCTGCGGGCAGTGCATCAACCGGTGCCCGACCGGCGCCCTCCAGGAGCACGACGACACCGAGGCGGTGTGGCGCGCGATCGAGGACCCGACCAAGCACGTGGTGATCCAGACGGCGCCGGCGCCCCGCGCCGCGATGGGCGAGGAGTTCGGCCTGCCGCCGGGGACCCCGGTGACCTGGCAGCTGAACACGGCCCTGCGCGAGATCGGCTTCGACAAGGTGTTCGACACCAACTTCGCCGCCGACCTGACGATCATCGAGGAGGGGACGGAGCTGCTGCTCCGGCTCTACGAGAACCTCGTCCTCGACGACCACAGCAGGCCCCTGCCGCAGTTCACGTCGTGCAGCCCGGGGTGGATCAAGTACCTGGAGCACATGCACCCGGAGGCGATCGGCAACCTGTCGAGCTGCAAGAGTCCGCAGCAGATGTTCGGCGCGGTGATCAAGGCGGTCTACGCGCAGCGGGCGGGAGTCGACCCTGCCGACGTCGTCTCGGTGTCGCTCATGCCCTGCACCGCGAAGAAGTTCGAGGCGGCGCGGCCCGAGATGGCCGACTCGGGCTTCCGCGACGTCGACGTGTCGCTGACCACCCGCGAGCTCGCGCGCATGATCCGCGAGTGCGGGATCCGCCTGCCGGACCTGCCGGAGTCCGACTTCGACGACCCGTTCGGCACCGCGACCGGCTCGGGGGTGATCTTCGGGGCCACCGGCGGCGTCATGGAGGCGGCGCTGCGCACGGTCGTCGAGCTCGTCACCGGGCAGCCGGTCGAGAACCTGTTCGACCACGCGGACATCACGCCCGTCCGCGGGTTCGACGACGCCCGGTACGCGGAGCTCACGCTGCCCGACGAGCTCGGGCCCGTCCCGCCGCTGCTCGCGGCGCTGATCCCGGACTTCGACTGGTTGCGCGGCGTCACCCTGCGGCTCGGGGTGGTGCACGGCACGGGCAACGCGCAGCGCGTGATGGCTGACATCGCGGCGGGCGGCACGTTCAGCCGGTGCCACTTCATCGAGTTCATGGCGTGCCCCGGCGGCTGCCTCGGCGGCGGCGGCCAACCCGTCCCCACCGACGCGTCGATCCGCGCCGCCCGCGCACGGGCGATCTACGCCGAGGACGCGCACTACGGCGAGACAGGCCGCGCGCGCAAGAGCCACGAGAACCCCGCGGTGCTGCGGCTGTACGACGAGGTGCTCACGGACGGGCCGAACGGGCCCACCGCCCACCGCCTGCTGCACACCCGGTACACCGCACGCGGCACGTTCATCGCCGCCGGAACACGGAACGAGGCGACGCGATGACCGGCATCCCGGTGGAGGTCCTCGAGCGGGAGGCCGACCTGGTGCAGGCGATCGACGACCTCGTCGCACGCCACGGCACCCGACGCAGCGCGCTGCTGCCGATCCTCGAGGCGCTCCGTGAGCAGCGTCGCCAGATCAGCGACGTCGCGATGCAGGTGGTCGCCGACCGGCTCGGCCTGCCACCGGTGGAGGTCCAGGGCGTGGTCACCTTCTACCACTTCCTCGGCACCGAGCCGACGGGACGGCACGTGGTGCACCTGTGCCGGACCATCTCCTGCGCGATGGCCGGCATGGGTGCGATCGCCAACCGGCTCGAGAACGAGCTGGGCATCCGGTTCGGCGAGACCACGCCGGACGGGATGGTCACCCTCGCCTGGGCCAACTGCATCGGCATGTGCGACCGGCCGCCTGCGCTCCTCCTGGACCGCCGGGCGATCGGCCGGGTCACGCCCGACGAGGCGTGCGAGCTCGTCGCCGCCCTGCGCGCCCGCGCCGACGAGGACGCCGCGGTCGCCTCGGCCGAGTCCCGCCCGGGCTGACCGCCACCGGACCGGCCACCGGGGCGCCCGTGCCGTCGGGGCCCTCGCGGCACCGGTGGGAAACTGGTCGCGTGAGCGAGGACCTGACCCCAGAGACGACCGTGCCCGCCGACCAGCCGCTGCAGGACCGAGGCGGCAACCGGTCGCTGCGACCGTCGTCGGCGCAGTTCCTGCAGTTCGTCACCTCGGACTGGGCGCCGCGCCCGCCCAGCGGCGTGACGCGGGCGGCAGCGGCCGACCACACCCCGGCCCGCCGTGCCGCGCTCACGTCCGGCTTCGCCGGCCAGCGCCTGGTGGTCCCCGCCGGCCGCCCCCAGGTGCGCTCCAACGACACCGACTTCCGGTTCCGTCCGCACGCAGCCTTCGCGCACCTGACCGGCCTCGGGATGGAGCAGGAGCCGGAGGCCGTGCTCGTCCTGCACCCCGTCGAGGACGGCAGTGGCGAGGGCGGCGGCACCCATCGGCCCGTGCTGTACCTGCGGCCGCTGTCCGGGCGGGACACCGAGGAGTTCTTCGCCGACAGCTCGCGCGGAGAGTTCTGGGTCGGCGCCCGGCCCACGCTCGAGGACATGGCCACGCTCACGGGCATCCCCACCGCCCACCTCGACGACCTGCGCGACGCGCTCGCCAAGGACGCCGGCGCGGACGGCGTCCTGCTCGCGGTGGTGCCCGGCGTCGACGAGGCGGTCTCGGCTGTCGTCGAGGAGATCCGCGCCGACGAGGCAGCCGGAGCACGGCGCGACGAGCGGCTCGCCGAGGCGCTGTCCGAGCTTCGCCTGGTCAAGGACGCGCACGAGATCGCCGAGATGCGGGCCGCCGTGGCCACCACGATCGAGGGCTTCGAGAAGGTGGTGCGCCGGCTGCCGGCCGCCACCACGCACCGCCGCGGGGAGCGCGTCGTCGAGGGCACGTTCATCGGGCACGCGCGGCAGGAGGGCAACGACGTCGGCTACGCGACGATCGCGGCCGCCGGCGAGCACGCCACCACGCTGCACTGGACCGACAACGACGGCACCGTCCGCCCCGGGCAGCTGCTGCTGCTGGACGCCGGGGTGGAGATCGACTCCCTGTACACCGCGGACGTCACCCGCACCCTGCCCGTCGACGGTCGGTACACCGACGCGCAGCGGCAGGTGTACCAGGCGGTGCTCGACGCAGCCGACGCCGCGTTCGCCGTCGTCCGGCCCGGCACCCGGTTCCGCGAGGTGCACGGCGCCGCCATGGAGGTGATCGCCGACCGGCTCGCGTCCTGGGGACTGCTGCCGGTCAGCGCCGCCGAGTCGCTGCGCCCGGACGCCCAGTACCACCGCCGCTGGATGGTGCACGGCACCAGCCACCACCTCGGCATCGACGTCCACGACTGCGCGCAGGCGCGCGTCGAGATGTACCTCGACGGCGTCGTGCGGGCCGGCATGGTCTTCACCGTCGAGCCCGGGCTCTACTTCAAGTCGGACGACCTGCTGGTGCCGGAGGAGCTGCGCGGCATCGGCGTCCGGATCGAGGACGACGTGCTGGTGACGGCCGACGGCGCCGAGAACCTCTCGGCAGCCCTGCCCCGCGACCCGGACGCCGTCGAGGCGTGGATGGCCGGGCTGCTCGGCTGACCCGTTCCGGACCGACGCCGACCGCGCCGGGCCCCGCCGCGCCCAGCCGGGCCTAGCCGGGCCAGGTCGGCGTCGGATCACGCCCCGCGCGTCACACCCCGGGCGGCGTCGCCGACGGGCCCGCAGGCGGCAGCTGAGACCCGCTGCCGGACCCTCCGGTACCCCCGGGCGTGGGGTAGGTGGCGGACGGCTCGGACGGGGGCGTCGTCACCGGGCCGGCCGGCGGCACGACGGACCGGTCCGGCCACCCCGATCGGACACCGCCGATCGACGCCAGCAGCTGGCGTGCCTTGCCGGCATCCTCGGCCGCGCACAGCACGGCGTAGCTCGTCGCGACGATCTGGCTGGTCGAGGTGAAGTCCCGCCGCCCGCGGGAGAACGAGTACGTGATCACGGAGAACAGCAGCCCGAACGCCCCGCCGAAGAGGATCGCCGGCAGGAACAGGCTCGACGCGCTGGACGAGAACAGCGTGAAGATCAGTCCGACGAACAGCCCGAACCACGCGCCGGACGCGAACCCGCCGATGGCCACCGACTGGTAGGACAGCCGCCGCAGCACCCGCTCGACCATCCGGAGGTCGGTGCCGACGATGGTCACGTGCTGCACCGGGAACTGCGAGTCCGCCAGGTGGTCGACGGCCCGCTGCGCCTCGAGGTAGGTGCCGTAGGACGCGACGGTCTCGCCCTTCGGCAGCGTGGGGGTGCTCGGTTGGCGGGTGGGCCGGTTGAACGACATGCCTCGATCCTGGCGCACCCTGCTGTGATGTGCCTAGGGCAGGCGGTCCCGCTGCCGCGCGCGGAGCCTGGTGCCCAGGGAAGGTGCACCGCTTAGGCTGACGGCCGTGAGCGCCGTCGGGCCCAGGGTCTTCGTGGCACGGCTCGCGGGGACCGTGGTCTTCGACCCTCTGGGTGACCAGGTCGGCCGTGTGCGCGACGTCGTGGTCCTCGTGCGCCTCACGGGTGCGGCGCGCGCCGTCGGCCTCGTCGTCGAGGTGCCGGGACGGCGCCGGATCTTCCTGCCGATGACCCGGGTCACGGCGATCGACCCAGGTCAGGTGATCACCACCGGGCTGCTCAACATGCGCCGCTTCGAGCAGCGCTCGGCCGAGACTCTCGTCGTGGGCGAGCTGCTGGACCGCGCGGTCGAGATGGCGGACGGGTCCGGAGCGGTGCTGATCGAGGACGTGGCGATCGAGCGGCAGCGGAACGGCGACTGGCAGATCACCAAGTTCTTCGTCCGGCGCCACCGCGCTGGCGGCGGCCTGATGCGCCGCCGGGGCGAGACGTTGCTGGTCGACGCCGGGGAGGTCACGGGCCTCACGGACACGGCGCACGTCCAGGGCGCCGCCCTCCTGCTCGCCCAGTACTCCGACCTCAAGCCGGCCGACCTGGCGGACGTGCTGCACGACCTCGGCGCGGCACGGCGGCTCGAGGTGGCCAGCGCGCTCGACGACGAGCGCCTCGCCGACGTGCTGGAGGAGCTCCCCGAGGACGACCAGGTGGCGATCCTGCAGGGGCTCGACCTCAACCGCGCCGCCGACGTCCTGGAGGTCATGCAACCCGACGACGCCGCTGACCTGCTGGGCGAGCTTCCGGACGACCAGCAGGCCGAGCTGCTCGAGCTGATGGAGCCCGGGGAGGCGCGGGACGTGCGGCGCCTCCTCGCCTACGAGGACGACACCGCCGGCGGCTTGATGACCACCGAACCGGTGATCCTCGGGCCCGAGACCCCGATCGCTGCCGCGCTCGCTCACGTGCGCAGGCAGGACCTCAACCCGGCGCTCGCCTCCGCGGTGTTCGTGACCCGGCCACCGCTGGAGACCCCCACCGGTCGGTTCATCGGCGTCGTGCACCTGCAGCGGATGCTCCGCGAGCCCCCGCACGAGGCGATCGGCGCGATCGTCGACACCGACATCGAACCGGTCACCGCGGACGCACCACTGCTGCACGTGACGCGTGAGCTGGCCACCTACAACCTCCTCGTGCTGCCGGTGGTCGACTCCGCACGCCGACTGCTCGGGGCCGTCTCGGTGGACGACGTCCTCGACCACCTGCTGCCGGAGGACTGGCGTGAGGTCGACGAGCCGCTCGGCACGGTGCCCGACCGGATCCGGAGGTCACCCTGATGGCCGGCCGCCTCGACCTGCCGCGTGAGGCACGCCGGTCCTGGCGCCCGCAGGTGGACCCGGACCTCATCGGTCGTGGCGCGGAGGCATTCGCGCGCTTCATGGGGACGGGCCGGTTCCTGCTCTACATGACGGCCTTCGTGGTCGTCTGGGTGTCGGTCAACGCCGCCGGGATGTGGGGCCTGCACTGGGACCCCTACCCCTTCATCCTGCTCAACCTCTTCTTCTCGGTGCAGGCGTCCTACGCCGCACCGCTGATCCTGCTCGCGCAGAACCGCCAGGACGACCGCGATCGCGTGGTCGCCGAGCAGGACCGTCAGCAGGCGGAGCGGAACCTCGCGGACACCGAGTTCCTCGCCCGCGAGATGGCGGCGCTCCGGATCGCGGTGTCCGAGACCGCGACGCGCGACTTCGTGCGCTCCGAGCTCCGCGCTCTGCTCGAGGAGCTGAGCGAGCGCGAGTCGGACGGCCGCGCCGCGCCCCAGGGGGAACGGGCGCCCGCGCGCAGCCTGCGCGCCGCGGAGGCCGAGCACGCCGGGACACCGCACCGGGAGTGACCGGCGTCCCACGGATCGGGCCCGCCGCCGCACCTACGATGTCGGCATGCCCAGCGACCCCTCCGCCACCACCCGGCCGTCGTCCCCCGACGACGTCGAGGCAGCCGTCCGCCACGCCCTGACCGGCGTGCAGGACCCCGAGATCCACCGGCCGATCACGGACCTCGGGATGGTCCGTTCCGTCAGCGTGGACGGTGGTCGCGTCGTGGTGGGCGTCGACCTGACTGTGGCGGGGTGCCCGCTGAAGGACACGCTGCAGCGGGACGTCACCGCGGCGGTCGCGGCAGTGCCCGGTGTCGACGAGGTGGTCGTCGAGCTCGGTTCGATGACGGCCGAGCAGCGTGCGGAGCTGCGCACGCGGCTGCGCGGGGGTGCCGGCGAGCCGGTCGTCCCGTTCGCCCAGCCCGGCTCGCTGACCCGGGTGATCGCCGTCGCGTCCGGCAAGGGCGGCGTCGGCAAGTCCTCCGTGACGGCCAACCTCGCCGTGGCGATGGCACGGCAGGGGCTGTCCGTCGGCGTCGTGGACGCGGACATCTACGGCTTCTCGCTGCCCCGCATGCTCGGTGCCGACCGGCCGCCCACGCAGGTGGACGACATGCTGCTCCCGCCCGAGGCGAACGGGGTCAAGGTCGTCTCCATCGGTCAGTTCGTGCCGGCCGGGCAGCCGGTCGTCTGGCGCGGGCCGATGCTGCACCGCGCGCTGCAGCAGTTCCTCGCCGACGTGTTCTGGGGCGACCTCGACGTGCTGCTGCTGGACCTGCCGCCCGGGACGGGCGACATCGCCATCTCGGTGGCACAGCTGCTGCCCGGCTCCGAGCTCGTGGTGGTCACCACGCCGCAGGTCGCGGCCGCCGAGGTGGCCGAGCGCGCCGGTGCCGTGGCGGTCCAGACGCGGCAGCGCGTGATCGGCGTGGTGGAGAACATGTCCTGGCTGGAGCAGCCGGACGGCACCCGGTTCGAGCTGTTCGGCAACGGCGGCGGCGAACGGGTCGCTGCGAGCCTGTCCCGGATCACGGGGACGGATGTGCCGCTCCTCGGTCAGGTGCCGCTCGACGTCTCGTTGCGCGAGGCCGGTGACGCCGGCAGCCCTGTGGTGGCCGTCGACCCCGGCTCACCGGCCGCGCAGGTGCTCGCCGACGTCGCCCGGCGGCTCGCCGTCCGGCCTCGTGGCCTCGCGGGCCGCTCGCTCGGGCTGTCACCCGTCGCTCGCTGAGCAGCCGCTCGGGCTGTCACCCGTCGCTCGCCGAGCAGTTGCTCGGGTGTTCCGCGCGCGCACCTCGTCGCTCAGGCGTCGTACTCCACCACCAGCGGCGCGTGGTCGCTGAACCGCTCCGCGTACGACGGCGCCCGGTCCACGGTCGCCGAGGCCGCGACACCGGCCAGCGGCGCGGTGGCCAGCTGGTAGTCGATGCGCCACCCGGCGTCGTTGTCGAAGGCCTTGCCTCGCCACGACCACCACGTGTACGGGCCCGGGCCGTCGCCGCCGAGCTCCCGGCCGACGTCGTGCCAGCCCAGGCCGTCGAACCAGTGGTCGAGGTACGCACGCTCGCGCGGCAGGAACCCGGCGTTGGCCACGTTGCCCCGCCAGTTCTTGATGTCCACCTCGCGGTGCGCGATGTTCAGGTCGCCGGCCACGACCACCAGCCCGCCCGCGGCCGCCAGCTCGCCGAGCCGCGCACCGACGTGCTCGCAGAACGCGTACTTCTCCTCCAACGACGGGGTGCCCACCGTCGCCGAGTGCAGGTAGGCCGAGACCATCGTGAGGGGCCGGCCGTCGGGCAGCGTCACGTCCGCCTCGACCCACCTCCCGGCGTCGCCGGTCACCCCGGTGCCGAGCCCCACCCGGACCGCCGACATCGGCAGCCTCGAGGCGATCGCCACGCCGGCCCGGCCCTTGGCTGCACCGGCCTCGTGCGCGAGGTGCCACACGGCGGTGTCCAGGTGGTCGGCCAGGATCTCGTCGGACCCCCGGACCTCCTGCAGCAGCAGGACGTCCGGCGACCGCTTGTCCAGCCACTCCCCCATGCCGCGGCGGAAGGCGGCCCGGATCCCGTTGACGTTGACGGTCGCGACGCTCAGCACCGTGACATCCTGCCCCACGGCACCGACAACGCCTGCCCGTGGGGCAGCAGCCCCCGACCGGTGCCCGGAGCACGGCCGTCACCGCCGTGCCGGGCAGCAGCGCGGCGTCGAG
>DAIDJQ010000038.1 GCA_027451305.1 Cellulomonas sp. | reverse complement strand
CGCCGGCAGCGGCAGCCGCCGGAAGTCCTCGGCGGTCAGTGCCGGGACCAGGTCCTCCGGGCAGCCGTAGCCGCGCACCATCTGCCACGGCAGGCCGGTCCACGGGGTCGTGGTCGTGGGACGTGCCTGACGCCACAGCGGCAAGGTCGCGGGACCGTCCAGGCAGATCAGCGGTCGCAGTGTCGCGTTGGAGGCGGCACACCCAGGCAGGTTCGGGTTGCCTCCGACGACCTCGCCGACGGCCGGCCCCGGCTGGAGCGACCCGTCGGTTGTGATGTCGCACTGCGGCGCCCTCATGTAGCGGACGAGGACCCGGGCTGGCGCCGCTCGGCGGGCCGCCTCGGTGACCTGCGCCGCCTCCCATGCCGACAGCTCGATGCTGCTGTCAGCCATCTCGCTCAGGACCGGGTCGCCGTTGCCAGGTCCGCTTCCCGTCGCAGTGAGGGCAGCCACGGCCAACGCGAGCGAGACCAGGCTCATCATTGCGACTGCTCCGGTTGAACACCGCGGACGTGCCACGCGCCGCCCTCGAACAGGACGATGACGTACATGAGATAGCGCCCCGCGGGTTGGTCCTTCGCCGTCGATCCCGTGGCGGTCACGACCCGTGAGCGTGATCCGTCGACGGCGACGTGGACGTCGAAGAAGACGCCTTGGTTGACCTCGGTCCCTTCAGCAGCCGTGATCCGGAACGCCCCGCCGACAGTGTGCTGGCCAGCCGCGGTTGCCTCGGAGACATGCTGACCAACGCTCGCGCAGAACTGGCACTCGGGGTGGCTCAACTCGTTCCATGCCGCAAGATCGCCCGTCTGATAGGCGTACGAGTAGAGCAGCAGGAAGTACGCCGCTACGGCTTTCGCGCCGTCCAGGGTCGGCGGCTGGTCGAGCGCGGCCGGTCGTGCGGGTGCCACGCCGTCGGGCAGCGGCCCCCAGGTCGGCAGGGTCGTGGGTGCCGCCGAGGCCGAGGTCGACGATGCTCGGCCGGACCCCGACGCCGCGTCGGGCGTCGGCACCATCGGGGACGAGTACGCCCGCCGAGTGGGCCCCTGGTCGGTCCCGGACGGCGCGCATGCCGTCAGGCCGGTACCCAGCAGCAGGGCCACGACGAGCGCGCGCGTGAGAGGTCCGGAACCAGGCGGCATGCCGGGAATGTACTGGTTGACACCAGTCACGGGAGGCGATTCGCCCGATCCTGTGGACGCGTGCAGGCAGGTGCGCACCCGCTGTCGCGTCGCTCGTCGCGGCTCGGAGCGGGCCCCCGCCCGTCGTGCGCCTCACCCCGACAGCCTGCGGACCGTCGAGGCGACGGGTGCCACGGTCACCCCCGTCAGGTGCGGCGGCGACACCTGGGCTGTCAGACGTCCGGTGCCCAGGCCTCGGCAGCCGCGAGACGTCGGCGGGCTCCGTCCCCGCCGATCCGCTCGATCTCCGCCCGTGGCCCGACGACGACGAGCATCAGCCGTGCCCGTGACATGCCGGTGTACAGCAGCCTGCGGGCCCGCTCGGCGTCGTGGAAGCCGTTGACGGCGAGCACGACCACGGACCGCTCCAACCCCTTGAACCCCAGCACGTGCCCGTAGAACGCCTCCGTCTCGGCGAAGAAGTCGTCCCAGTAGGCGTCCCAGCCGTCGCCGACGAGCTCGACCTGCACCGGGTGTCGCCGGCCTGTCGTCAGCAGGGCGACCTGCCCCGGGGCCCAGCCTTCGGCGAGCAGGGCATCGACCACGTCATCGGCGGCATGGACGGCCTCGTCGTACGGAACGTCCACCACCCGCACCCGCGCGCCGTCCATGCCGCGGGGCCGCGTGATCCCGTCGCGGAGCGACCCGCACAGCTGCGCTATCTGACGCGTGGACCGCAGGTTCTGGTCGAGGAGCACGGGGTCGACGTCGATCGGGACGTGCCCGTCGCGGTCGAAGACGCGCTGCGCCTCGTCGAGGAAGACGTACAGGCGACCCTGCACCGGATCGCGCAGGCAGCGCAGCAGGGACGGCCACCATGCCTCGCCGAAGTCCTGCGCCTCGTCGACGACCACCGAGTCGAAGAGCTCGTCCGGTGACCGCCTCGACGCGAGCTCGCCCAGCTGTGCCGGCAGCACGCGCTCCCAGTAGTCGGAGTCGTCGTCGGCGCCGGGCGGCGCGCCCCAGGAGATCGGCAGGTCGTGGAACAGGCCGACCCACGCAGGGCGCTCGCGAGCGGGCCACTGCTTCGTGACTCGCTCCAGGTAACGGCCCAGGCCGCGCGAGTAGCAGAGCAACGCGACGCGGTCGCCCGCCCGTGCCCGGCGGCGGGTCTGCTCGAGTGCCAGCCACGTCTTGCCCGTGCCGGCGCCGCCGATCACCTGGAACCGGCGGAAGGCCGCGAGGTTGTCGAGGAGAGCAGCCTGGTCATGGGTCAGCTGGTCGAGCCGGTCCTCGGTCTCCGCTGCGGCAGCGAGCACCTCGAGCTGCGAGGGGAAGGCGCCGGCGAGCAGCTCGACGAGCGGCTCGAGGTCCGACGGGGCGAGCGGAGCGAAGCCTGCGCCCTCGTCCTCGATCGCCTCCCGCACCCGCCGTGCGATCGAGGACAGGTCGTCGCGCCCGACGAGCATGGGGCGCGGCAGGTCGGCACTCGCCCAGTCCGGGCCGACGCGCACCGCGGGGAGGGCGACGAGGTGCGCGAACCGCGCCCGTGCCGACCCGAGGTTGTTCCGCTCGATCAGACGCTGCAGCGCATGGCGCGCGTCCTGCACCTGACGCACGGGGTCGATCCGGTGCCGGTTCTCACCGCCGCCCTGCCACCACGCACCGTCCCGACGGAAGACCGCTCCGCCCTTGACCTCGATGGCCGCGAGCCCCACGCCCGGCCACGCCACGAGGAGGTCGATCTCGTGCTCGCGGCCGTCGACCTGGATGCCCACGTCCGCGAACAGGGCGGCCTCGTCGGGCAACCCGTCACGCAGGGCCTCCCAGACCGTGCGCTCCGCGCCGTTGTCCGGCGGGAAGGCAGGCTCCTCCGGGAGCAGGCGCGGCATGGGGCAGGTGTATCGGATGCCGCCGGTCCGCCCGGTGTGCGCGGGACGTCGGCGTGTCGCAGCAGTGCGGCCCCGTCGCGGGCCGAACGGCTCGATGGACCAAGCGCCGGACGCTCAGAGCAGGGGCAGCATCCGGCCGAGGTCCGGCACCGCGTCCGAGGTGTA
>DAIDJQ010000037.1 GCA_027451305.1 Cellulomonas sp. | reverse complement strand
GGGCGGTGTCACGCTCCAGGGGGACACCCTGGTGCGCCAGCTGCTGCGGGACGCCTACCTGCTGCTGCCGTACTCGGGCGGCGACAACGTCGCCGCGGACGCCTTCTACGCCCAGGCGGCCGGGGCCATCTTCCACGCGGTGGCCGCGGGCCAGGGCAACCGCGTCGCGGTGGTCCAGGCCTTGGCCCAGGCCGCGCAGCAGGGCCGGGTCCGCATCTGGTCGCAGCACGCCGACGAGGAGACCGCACTGGCCGGCACGGGCGTGGGAGGCGCGTTCCTCTCGGGCTCCTACCCGAACGACGCGGGCGTGTTCCTCGACGACGGCACGTCCGGCAAGCTCGACTACTACCTGACGACGAAGGTCAGCGTCGAGAACATGACGTGCACCGGCCCGAACCCCACGGCGACGGTGCGCCTCGACCTCAGCTACTCCCCGCCGGCCGGCGTCGCGAGCGAGCCCGCCTACGTGACGGGCCTGAGCAAGAGCGGCCTGCCGACCGGGTGGCTGGCGACCAACGTCACCGTCTACACGCCGGTCGGCGCCCAGCTGGGCTCGCTCCGGCTCGGCGACGGCTACGTCTCGGGCACCTCGGCGACGCAGGACGGCCGCGCCGTCCAGGTGGTGACGTCGTGGCTGGCGCCCGGCCAGCAGGCCACCTACCGCGCCACGGTGCCCGTCCACGGCGGCTCGCTCACGGTCTGGAGCACACCCACGCTGACCTCGGAGGGGCGGCAGACCGTCACCTGCGGGGGGTGAAACGGACGTTTCACCCCAAAGCCGCTTCTCCTACGCTCCCGCAGAGGGCACAATCAGGACAAACGGTCCAAGTCGCCCAGACCACCGGGAGTCACAGTGTTGCGCTTCGTCCGGCGTTCCGTGGCGGTCGCCGCCGTGCTGCTGACGACCGTCGCCCTGGCGGGCCCGGCCATGGCCGCCGATCCGCCTGCCTCCTCCGATCCCAGCTCTTCAGCCTCGACGGGCTATGCGTGCCTGGACCAGCAGAACGGGTACGCCCCGTCCGGCGTGTGCCAGCTCAAAGTGCTCACGGCCGAGGGAGTGTGCCGCAACAACGCGCCGTACCTCGACTACGCGGTGCAGCCTGAGGGCACGCCGGACACCACGGTGAGCATCGTCTGGGGTGACCCGACCACGGCCAACACCGTGACCCAGTCCAACCTGCCGCTCTCCGGCAGCGTCCTGTGGCCCGGCACGGTCCTGAAATCCGACAAGACCGTGGCCGACTGGCCCGGCTGGAGCCTCGACAACGGGACGTGGGTCAAGGGTGACCAGTGGGACTGGGTGCGTCCCACCGTGCCCGTGACGTTCAAGGTCAACCCCGAAGCGACCGTCACCGTCACCTACCCGCCCGACCTGTCCTGCAACCCGCCGCTGTCGGAGGTGCTGGCCGCCGAGGACGCGACGCCGCCGACGAGCGCGGTGCTGGCCTTCACGGGTGCCGGTGACGCCACGCCGCTGTTCTACGTGGCGCTCGGCGGGCTCCTCCTCGGTGCCCTCCTCGTGGTGATCCGCATCCTGGTGCGTCGCCGCCGCACCGCCGGCTGACGCCCGACGCACGAACGCCCTCTGTCCCCCGAGGTGGGGCGCGGAGGGCGTTCGTGCGTCCGGGTCAGGACAGGTGCTCGACCACCCAGTCGACGCACGCGGTCAGCGCGAGCACGTCGTCGGGGTCAACCGCCGGGTACATGCCCACGCGCAGCTGGTTGCGGCCCAGCCGCCGGTAGGGCTCGGTGTCGACGACGCCGTTGGCGCGCAGCACGGACGTCACCGTGGCGGCCTCCACCGGCGGCAGCAGGTCCACCGTGCCGACCACCGTGGAGCGCGCGGCCTCGTCGGCCACGAACGGCGTGGCCCAGTCACGCGCCTGCGCCCACGAGTAGAGGTGCCCGGCGGACGTCGCGGACCGCTCGATGGCCCACGGCAGGCCGCCGTGCGCGGCGATCCAGTCCAGCTGCTCGGCGAGCAGCACGAGCGTGGCGATGGCCGGGGTGTTGAGCGTCTGGTCCTGGCGTGAGTTCGTCACCGCGGCGCTGAACGACAGGAACTCGGGCACCCAGCGGCCGCTCGCCTCGATCCGAGCAGCGCGCTCGATCGCCGCGGGCGACACGGCGGCGAGCCACAGCCCGCCGTCGGAGGCCAGCACCTTCTGCGGCGCGAAGTAGTAGACGTCGGCCTGCGTCAGGTCGACGGGCAGGGCCCCGGCCGCGGACGTCGCGTCCACCACGACGAGCGCGTCGCCGTAGCGCGGGTCGCGCCGCACCGGCGCCATGACGCCCGTGGACGTCTCGTTGTGCGGCCAGGCATAGACGTCCGCGTCCTCCACCGGCCGAGGCAGGACGACGGTGCCCGGCTCGGACTGCGTGACGGACGGCTCGGCGAGGAAGGGTGCCCGGGTGGTGGCCGCGGCGAACTTGGCGCCGAACTCGCCGAACACGCCGTGGGCGCTGCGGTGCTCGACCAGGCAGCACGTCGCGACGTCCCAGAACGCCGAGGAGCCGCCGACGCCCAGCACGATCTCGTACCCGTCCGGCAGGCCCAGGAGCGACGTCAGGCCGGCCTTGATGTGGCCGACGAGCGCTCGGATCGGCTTCTGGCGGTGCGAGGTGCCCAGGAGCGAGGACCCGGCTGTCGACAGGGCCGCCACCTGCTCCGGCCGGATCTTCGACGGGCCCGAGCCGAATCGGCCGTCGGAGGGCAGCAGGTCCGTGGGGATGCGCAGATCGGGGGCCATGCGCCGAGGATATGCGCCAATCGCGCCACTACCCTGGGATCCAGGGCGGCCCGCGCCCGGACGCACGTGGCAGGGACGTGGAGGCGACGCGTGAGCGACCTGATCGACACCACCGAGATGTATCTCAAGACGATCTACGAGCTCAGCGAGGAAGGCATCACGCCGCTGCGCGCCCGCATCGCCGAGCGTCTCGGGCACTCGGGGCCCACGGTGTCGCAGACGGTCGCCCGCATGGAGCGCGACGGCCTCGTCGTGCTCGCCGGCGACCGGCACCTCGAGCTCACCGAGGCGGGACACCTCAAGGCGATGCGCGTCATGCGCAAGCATCGGCTGGCCGAGCGGCTGCTCATCGACGTCATCGGCCTGGAGTGGCCCATGGCGCACGACGAGGCGTGCCGCTGGGAGCACGTGATGAGCGAGCGGGTGGAGATGCGGCTCACGCGGCTGCTCGAGCACCCGCACTACGACCCGTACGGCAACCCCATCCCCGGCCTGGCGAAGATCGGCGAGCACGGCACGGTGCCTGGCTTCCTCGAGGGTGTGGTCTCGCTCGTCGACCCGGGCGCCCCCACGGGCGGCGCGATCGCGGTGGTGCGGCGCATCGGGGAGCCGGTGCAGGTGGACGTCGAGCTGCTCGGCCGGCTCGCGGAGGCCGGGATCCTGCCCGGCGCGCAGGTGAGCGTGGCTCGTGAGGACGGTCTGGTGACGGTGGGTATGCCCGGTTCGCCCGATGTCCTGGACCTCCCGGACGAGGTGGCGCGGCACATCTTCGTCGCCACAATGTGACTTTGGTCCCATGCCACGCGGGGCGGCCGCGGGGCGGTCGCAACGTGCCTGGTCGGCACCAACTGGACGGATGAACACGTTCGTGACCGGAACGTGACAACCGGCCGAACGGTCCGGTACGGTCGAACCGCTTGCCGGAACCCTCCTCCGGGAAGCCCTCGGGCGGATCGCCGAATCCTGCCGCCGCACGGGGTCCGCACGACTCGCCGGCAGGAGCGGGGGACCCAATCGCGGGCACCGGTCACGGTGTCCTTGGGGTGAAGCCGGGCGGACGGTCTTCGGACCGCTCGACCGGCCGGGTGATCTCCCACCCGAACCCGACAGCTGACCTCGTAGGCGTCAGGAGAGGCAGCCAGCTTGTCCGTACGCACGTCTCACGGTCGGCATCGCGCGGCGACGCGCCCGTCGACCCCTCTCACGCAGTTCACGTCGACGGCGACCTCGCAGCTGCAGGTCGTCGGTCGCCGTACCGCCATCGTGGCCGCCTCGTCCGGACTTGTCGTGTCCGCCATGGGAGCCACGCCCGCCTTCGCGAGCAGTGACAGTGCCGTCGGGTTCCCGTCGGTCGACACCGCAGCCCTCGCCGCCCAGGCGCAGGCCCAGCTCGAGCTCGCACCCGTCGTCACCGCCCCTGCCGCCGCGCAGTGGACGCTCGACGTCGACAGCGTCACCCCGGTCAAGCCTGCCCCGCCGAAGGTGGTGCGGTCCACCGTGCGGACCAGCCGGTCGGCCGTCCGCGTCGCGGTGGCCAACAACCCGGCGCCGCCCAGCGTCGCCGGCAGCGCGGTGCTGCAGATCGCCGCCCGCTACGTGGGCACCCCCTACGTGTACGGCGGCTCCACCCCGGCCGGTTTCGACTGCTCCGGGTTCGTGCAGTACGTCTACGCGCAGCTCGGCATCAGACTGCCCCGCACGGCCAGTGCGGACCGCTACGCCGGGACGGTCGTCTCGGCGGCCGACGCGCGGCCCGGTGACCTCATCTGGTCGCCCGGCCACGTGGCCATCTACGCCGGTGGGGGCATGCAGATCGACTCGCCGCGTCCCGGCAAGACGGTCCAGTTCCGCGCCATCTGGCAGTCCAACCCGGTCTTCATCCGGGTGAGCTGACCAGCAGCGTTCCGTCGAAGGCCCCGCCGACACCCGTCGTGCGGGGCCTTCGCCGTCAGGGGGCTGCTGGGTGACGCGGCTACCCTGTGTCCTGCATCACGCGAGTTGCCTGGGCACGGACCGGCAGCCAGCCGGCCCCACCTGCGAGGTCAGGAGAACGCCGTGCTGACGACGGACGCCACCCCACCATCTACGACGCCCGCACCCGGGCGGGCGCCCGACACGGAGGGCGCGGACGGGCCGGCGGGCGGGACACCCCCGAGGGCTCTGCTCCTCAACGCGAGCCTCGAGCCGCTCTGCGTCGTCAGCCTGCGACGCGCGGTGGTGCTCGTCATGACCGGCAAGGCGACCGTCCTGGAATCCGAGGGCCGCATGCTCCACTCCGAGCGTGCGGCCCTTCCTGTTCCCGTCGTCCTGTCGCTCACGCGCTACGTCCACGTGCCGCAGCGGCGCGTGGTGCCGCCCACGCGGCGCACGGTGCTGCAGCGCGACAACCACCGCTGCGCGTACTGCGGCGGCGGGGCCGACACCGTGGACCACGTGCTGCCGCGGTCGCGCGGCGGGCGGCACGAGTGGACCAACGTGGTGGCGGCGTGCGTGCGGTGCAACCACCGCAAGGCGGACCGGCTGCTCCACGAGATCGGCTGGCAGCTCCCGTTCACGCCGCACGCCCCCCGGTGGTCGGTGGCGCTGGGCGCCGC
>DAIDJQ010000036.1 GCA_027451305.1 Cellulomonas sp. | reverse complement strand
CGCGGCGTCCGTGCCGCCGGTGGTGACCGCGACGAAGGCGAAGCCGCCGGCGTTCGCCGCGACGCCGTCACCCTCCGTGTCACCCACCAGCACACCGTTCGGCACTGCGCGCGCCGCCGCCCAGGCGAGGGCCGCGCGGTCCGGGTAGATGGCGCCGAAGAAGGAGTGCCCCCAGTCGAAGAGCCCGAGGTCGTAGCCCGCGCTGGTCAGCTTCACACGGGTGCGCTGCTTGGAGTTGCCGGTGATCAGCGCGTTGGTCCAGCCGTTGGCATGCACCGCCGCGAGCGCCTCCGGCGCACCCTGCACGGGGTCGCAGGCGTTCGCCGGCTGCGCGTACCACGCGTCCGACAGCTCGACGAAGCGCCTGGTCAGTGGGCCGGCCACGCTGTCCGGCTGGCCGGCACCGCGCCGCATCTCGTCGAGGATCTGCCAGTCGACCTTGCCGTGCCGTTCGGGGACCGTCACGTCCACCAGCCCCGTGACGTCCCGGAGCGCCTGTGCGAACACGCTCTCGCCGCCCTCGGGGCTGTTGTCCAGCAGGAGGGTCCCGTCCAGGTCCCAGAGCACGATCATCGTCGTCGAACCTCTTCCCGTGTCCTACGCCGGCGGCAGCCGGTCGTGACCGATCAGCCCGCCGTGCCCGTCAGCGCGGTGCGACCAGTCCCATCCGACCACCGGAGCCCGCCGTACGACCGGGACCATCGCCGCATCTTCACCGCGTCCCGGCGGGGCGGGACGGCTGGGTGACGCCGCCGCTGGTCGGTCACGTCCTCGCCGACGGCGGGCTGGCACGATCGACCGGTGCGCGCGCTGCTGATCGAGGAGTTCGGGGCCCGGCCCGCCGTCGTCGAGGTGCCGGAGCCGGCGTGCCCGTCGGACGGCGTCGTCGTGCGGGTCGAGGCCACCGGGGTGTGCCGCAGCGACTGGCACGCCTGGCAAGGTCACGACGACACCGTGGCGCTGCCGCACGTCCCCGGTCACGAGCTGGCGGGCACCGCCGTGTCGGTGGGACCGCAGGTGCACCACTGGCGGGCCGGGGACCGCGTGACCGTCCCCTTCGTCTGCGCGTGCGGCGCGTGCGACACCTGCCGCGCCGGTGAGCAGCAGGTGTGCCCGGACCAGACCCAACCGGGATTCACCCACTGGGGGTCCTTCGCGGAGCTGGTTGCGCTGCACCACGCCGACGCCAACCTGGTGCGGCTCCCCGACTCCATGGCGGCCACGACGGCGGCGTCCCTGGGCTGCCGGTTCGCCACCGCGTACCGGGCGCTGACGGTGCACGGGCGGGTGCGGGAGGCCGACGAGGTGGTGGTGCTGGGCTGCGGCGGTGTAGGGCTCTCGGCGGTGATGATCGCGCGGTCGTTCGGCGCACGGGTGGTCGCGGTGGACCCGTCGGCGGCGGCCCGCGCGGCAGCCGTCGACCTCGGCGCGCACGCGGCGGTGGACCCGGGCGCCGACGCCCCCGCAGCGGTGGCCGCCCGGGTGGTGGCGCTGACCGGCGGCGGGGCGCACGTGGCCGTCGAGGCGCTCGGTGACCCGGCGACCGCCGAGACCGGCGTGCTCTCGTTGCGGCGGCGCGGGCGTCACGTGCAGGTGGGCCTGCTGCTCGGGGAGCGTTCGCGGCCCGCGCTGCCGATGGACCGGGTGATCGCATGGGAGCTGGAGCTGTACGGCAGCCACGGCATGGCCGCGCACGAGTACCCCCCGATGCTGGCCGCCATCGCGGCCGGACGGCTGGCACCGGACCTGCTCGTCGGCCGCACCGTGGGGCTCGACGGCGCCGCCGACGCCCTCGCAGCCCTCGGCACACCGGGCGCCGCGAGGGCCGGGATGACCGTCGTCGTGCCCTGACCTGCGCGCGTCACGTCCGGCGCACCGGCGCCGCGCACCCCGTCGCCCGTTCCTCGCGCCCGGCGGCCGCGCCCGCCGGGCGGAACCCGTCGCGACGGCTCAGAGGACTCCGGCGACCACCGCGTTCGCGTGCTCGACCGGCGGCAGGTCCGCGTGGGTCGGCTGCGGCTCCGACCGGCCCGGCCGCACGGCCCGCAGCGCCCCGATGATGGCGACGAGGTCCACCACCTCCTGCAGCCCGGCACCGACCACGGCCGGGATCAGCCCGAAGGCGGCGACGACCATCAGCCCGATGCTGAGCCCGATGCCCATCCAGATGGACTCCAGCGCCACCCTGACGGTGCGCTGGGCGATCGCCACGCTCGAGGCCACCCGGCCGAGGTCGTCCAGCATGATGACGACGTCCGCCGACTCGCTCGCCGCCGTCGCCCCCTTGGCACCCATCGCGACGCCGACGTCGGCCGCGGCCAGCACCGGGGCGTCGTTCACGCCGTCACCGACCATCATCACCGGACGGTCCGCGAGGCCGGCGACCGCCGCGACCTTGTCGGCCGGTAGCAGGCCGGCCCGCACGTCGTCCACGCCGATCGCGGCGGCGACGTGCCGGGCGGTCGGCTCCGAGTCGCCGGTCAGCATCACCACGTGCCGCACCCCGAGGTGGTGCAGGGTCCGCAGGGTCGGTGCGGCGTTGTGCCGGATCTCGTCGGCCACGACGAGCCGGCCCACGTGCCGGCCGTCGAGCCCCACGTGCACCGCGAGCCGACCCGGGGGCAGCTCGGCGGCGACCACCGCGCGGCCCGTGGCCTGCCCCACGTGGCTCGCCTTGCCCACCACCACCTGCCGGCCGTCGACCGTGGCGGTGACGCCGGCGGCTGTGGTCTCGATCACGTCCGCAGCGTCCGGCACCTCCAGCCCGCGAGCGCCCGCGGCGTCCACCACGGACTGGGCGAGGACGTGCGGCGAGAACTGCTCGGCGGCAGCAGCCATGCGGACCAGCTCGTCGGACGAGGTGCCCGACTCCGGCTCCACCGACTCGACGCGCGGCCGGCCGTAGGTGAGGGTCCCGGTCTTGTCCAGCGCGACGGTGCGCACCCGCGCGAGCTGCTCCAGGATGCCGCCGGACTTGATGATCACGCCGTTCTTGGCCGCCCGGCTCATGCCGGCGATGAACGCCACGGGTGCAGCGATCAGCAGCGGGCACGGCGTCGCGACGACGAGCACCTCGGCGAACCGGACCGGGCTGCCGCTCAGCCACCACGCGACCCCGCCGAGCACCAGGGCGACGGCGGTGAACGGGACGGCGTACCGGTCTGCGAGGCGCACGATCGGCGCCTTGGAGTCGGCGGCGGCCTGGACCAGCTCGATGATCTTCTGGTACTGGCTGTCCTTGGCCTCGACGGTGGCCCGCACCATGGCCACCTGCTGGTCGCTGACCGATCCGGACAGCACGGCCTCGCCGGGCAGGTGCTCCACCGGGAGGGACTCGCCGGTGAGGGACGACTCGTCGAACGAGGCGGCGTCGCCCTCGAGGACGCCGTCGACCGGGACCGCCTCCCCCGGCTTGACCAGCAGCAGGTCGCCGACCCGCACGTCGGTCACGGCGACGTCGCTCAGCTCCCCGTCCGCTCCGACCACGTGGGCGTAGTGCGGTGCCCGCGCGAGCAGGGCCGAGACCTCCCGGTGCGCCCGCGCGGAGGCGTAGTCCTCGAGTGCCGAGCCTCCGGTCAGCATGAGGACGACGATGATGGCGGCCCACACGTCCCCCACCGCGACGGTGGAGACGATGGCGGTGACCGCCAGCACGTCGAGCCCGAAGTTGCCGCGCAGCATGTCCCGCACCATCTGGTACGCATGCATTCCGGCCACGACGAGCGCGTAGCCGCCCACCACCCAGCGGGTAGCGGCCGGCGCGGTCAGGGTCAGGACGAAGCCTGCGAGGGCAACGACGAGCGTCGCGGCCACCATCGGGTAGCGGCGCAGCCAGTCCTCGATCTTGGTCATGCGTCCGTGATACCCGACCCGCGGCGCATGCGATAGCAAGGGTCGGCTGCCCTTGGCGCCGCCGGAGGGACCCGATCCGGTCCGCGGCGCCGCGCACATCCGGCTCACAGGCGACTCGGAGACAACTCTGAGAAGCCCTCGGAAGAATCCTTCCCATGACGACCTCCACCATGACCCGGACGGCCGGACCCGCCGCGAGAGGGAGCCGCCCGACGACGTCCTCACGCGGCCGTCAGGCGGCACCCGTACGTGGACCCGGCGCAGGATCGGTGCGCGCGGTGATCTGGCTCGGGTCGTTGGCGGTGCTGTGGTTCTGGTACGCCGGGACGTCGCCGGCGCTCGGGTCGACACCCGGGACCGCGCTGGTCGCGTTCGGCGAGCTGGCCGGGCTGCTCGGGTCGTTCCTGGTGTGCGCGCAGGTGCTGCTGGTGGCCCGGGTGCCGTGGTTCGAGCGGGCGGTGGGGCTGGACCGGCTGGTGTCCTGGCACCGGTCGCTGGGCACGACCGTGCTGCTGCTGGTGCTGACCCACGTCGGCGCGATGATCCTGGGCGGGATGGTCACCAGCCACAAGACGCCGTGGGGTGAGCTGATCGCGCAGCTGCACACCTACCCGGACATGCTGGCCGCGATCGTCGGCACCGTCGTCTTCTTCGTCGTCGGCCTGACCAGTGCCCGGCTGCTGAAGCGCTACCTCAGCTACGAGTGGTGGTTCGCGGTGCACGTGACCATCTACGGCGGCATCTTCCTGACCTTCTTGCACCAGATCTCCGCAGGCGCGCACTTCGTCGGCTCCTGGCCGGCCAAGACCGTCTGGTTCACCATGTACGCCGGCACTGCGCTGGCGATCGTCTGGTGGCGCGTCGGCCTGCCCCTGATCCAGCACGTCCACCTCGGGCTGCGGGTCGAGTCGGTGGTCAACGAGGCCGCCGGCACGACGAGCGTGTGGCTGAAGGGCACCGGGATCGACTCACTGGAGACCCGCGCCGGGCAGTTCTTCCTGGTGCGGTTCCTCACCCCCGGCCACATCGTCACCGCGCACCCCTACTCCGTCTCGATCGTGCCGACCGACGAGCGGATCCGATTCACGATCGGCGCTCTGGGTGACCACTCCGCGGCGGTGCGCCGCATCCGGCCCGGCACCCGGGTGCTGCTCGAGGGTCCGTTCGGCAAGTTCACCGCCGACCGTGCCCGGTCGCGGCGCGTGCTGCTGGTGGCCGGCGGCGCCGGGATCGGCCCCATCCGGGCCCTGGCCGAGGATCTCGTGGCCAAGGGCCGTGACGTGGTCGTCGTGCACCGCGCGCACGACGTCAAGGGGCTGGCCCTGTCGCGGGAGTTCCCCGACTACGAGACCTTGCACTACGTCCCGCTGCCGGGCCGCCGGCGCGACCTCGGGTACGACCCGCTGTCGCCCGCCGTGCTGGGCCGCGCGGTCCCCGACATCCGCGAGCGGGACGTGTTCGTCTGCGGCCCCACCGCGATGACGGACACCGTCGTCCGGTCGGCGCGGGCGCTGGGCGTCCCGCGCGCCGCCATCCACCACGAGGAGCTGAGCCTGTCATGAGCACCCAACCCTGGCGCGGGACCCTGATCTTCGCCGGCACGCTGGCCGCGATCGCCGCCACCGCCGCCGCCCGGTTCGCCGGCGCCGAGGCGCTGACCGGGACTGCCACCACCGGCACCGGGAGCAGCACCGTCGCCGGCCAGTCCGCCGGGACGAGCACCGGCACAGGCACCTCCGCCGGCACGACGAGCGGATCGAGCGCCTCGAGCGCCACCGGGACGCAGTCGGGCACGACGACCGGGACCAAGACGATCGTCGGGACCACCGAGCAGACCCCCTACGGCCCCGTTCAGGTCTCGGTGACGTTCACCAACGGCAAGATCAGCGCCGTCAAGGCGCTGCAGACGCCGAACCAGCACGGTCAGAGCGTGCAGATCAACGCCTACGCCGTCCCGATCCTGACGCAGGAGGCGGTCGCGGCGAACTCGGCGAACATCGACACCGTCTCGGGGGCGACCTTCACCTCCGAGGGCTACGCGCAGTCCCTCCAGTCGGCGATCGACAAGCTCGGCTGACCGTGCGGCGCGTCGAGGAGGTCATGGGCCTGCCGATGTCGGTGGACGTGCGGCAGGCCGACGGACCCGCGGTGCGCGAGGCCCTCGACGCGGCGTTCGCCGTGCTGCACGAGGCGGATGCGCGGTTCAGCACCTACCGGCCGAACAGCGAGCTGCGCCGCCTGGAGCGGGGTGAGGTGAGCGACGAGGCCGTCTCCGCGGACATGCGCGAGGTGCTCGAGATCGCCGCCCGCGCCCACGAGGAGTCCGGCGGCGTGTTCGACGTGTGCACCCCCGAGGGACGCCTGGACACGAACGGCGTGGTCAAGGGGTGGGCAGCCCAACGGGCTGCCGACGTGCTGGTGGCCGCCGGGCTGCGGGACTTCTGCCTGAACGCCGGCGGGGACGTGGTGACCCACGGAGAGCCGGAGCCCGGACGCGTCTGGGACGTGGCGGTCCGCCACCCCGACGACCCGCAGGCGGTCCTCGCCGTGCTGTCGGTGGGCGACGGCGCGGTGGCCACCTCGGGCACCTACGAGCGCGGCGCGCACGTGTGGGACGGCCGCAGCGGGTCGCGTGAGCTGCCCCTGGTGGCGGCGACCGTGGTCGCCGCCAACCTGACCGTGGCCGACGTGCTGGCCACCACGGTCCTCGCCATGGGCGAGGACGGGCCAGCGTGGGCGGTGGGCCATGGCGCCGCGACGGTGATCGCCGTCACGGCGGACAGGCGGGTGCTGACCGCCGCGCCGGCGCAGGCCGTCACCGGCTCGCCGGCAGCTCCAGCGTGACCTGAGCCCCGCGACGGTGGTCGTCGCGGGCACCGGCCGAGACCCGGCCGCCGTGCTGGGCGGCGATCTCCGCGACGAGCGCGAGCCCGAGCCCGTAGTGGCGACGGCCGTCACCGGCCGGCCGGTGGGAGGCGAACCTCTCGAACACGCGGGTGCCGGGTGCGATCCCCGGCCCGTCGTCCGTGACCCGCGCCCGCACGAGGTCGCCGTGCCGGGCGACGTCCACCTCGACGACGCCCGCCGCGTGGTCCAGCGCGTTGTCCACCAGGGCCGTCAGCGCGCGGCGGACCGACACGGGCCCGGCGAGGGCGACCGCCGAGGGGTCCCCGGTGGCCCGCAGCGCGATCCCGCGGCCGGCGGCCGAGGCTCCGGCGGCCGCCACCACGGTGCCCGCCGTCGCGGCGACGTCCACCGGCTCGGGCGGGACGCGGCGGTCGTCGGCGGCGAGGAGGAGGTCGTCGAAGAGGGCTGCGAGCGCTGCCGAGTCGCCGTGCAGGCCGGTCACGTCCGCGCGCACCCGGGGCGGCAGGTCCGGCACGTCCACGTCGAGGTGCCTGCCGAGCAGCTGAACCCGCGTGGACAGCAGCGTCAGCGGGGTGCGCAGCTCGTGGCTCGCATCGGCGACGAACCGGCGTTGCCGGGCCAGCGCGGCGGCCAGCGGCCGGACCGCACGACGGCCGAGCCAGGCGCCGGCGAGACCCGCCAGCACTACGCCTGTGCCACCGGCGAAGGCGAGGGCGGTCAGCAGCCGCTCGAGCTCGTCGTGCTGCCCCTGCGGGTCGACCGCGACCTGGACGATCACGCGGTCGCGCGCCACGGTGAGGACGGTGACCGTCCCGCCGTCGGCGGTCACGGTGCTGCGACGCTCGCCGCCCTGCTGGGCGACCGACGTCAGTGCGGTGACGTCCGGCAGCCCCGCCGGCAGGTTGCTGCTGGACGTCACCGAGCCGTCCGCGGTCGAGACGACGGTGACCCACAGGTCGGACGGCACGTCGTGGGTGTCGTCGATCGTGTGCGCCGCCTGGTCGAGCTTCGCGGCGGCGTCCCGGCTCTGCCCACGGAGGACCACGCCGAGCACCACGGCCGCGAGCAGCAGCACGCTCAGGAGCACCACGCCGGCGGTCTGCCAGCCGAGCCGCCGGGCCGTGCGGGCCACCTCGGCGGCCTCCGGGGAGCGGGCCGGCCGGGCCTGCGGAGCCCGCGCCGCGGGTGCCGCGCCTGGTCCGGCGATGGGCGAGGGCTCGTCCGTGGCGCCCGGCCCGGCGTCCGACGGTCCGGCCGGCCCCTCGCCTCGCGCGCGCGCGCTCATGACACCCCCAGCCGGTAGCCGACGCCGCGGACCGTCGCCACGACGTCCCGGCTCAGCTTGCGCCGCAGGTAGTAGACGTAGGTGTCGACCACGCCGACCTCACCGGCGTCCGGGAAGACGGTGTCGAGCAGGTGCTCCCGGTCGTAGACCCGGCTCGGGTGCCGCGCCAGCACCTCGAGCAGGCCGCACTCCCGTTCCGAGAGGGCGACGCGCTCGCCGTCGTCGAGCACCACCTCGTGCGTCGCAGGGTGCAGCACGCCGCCGAGCACCGGCAGGGTGGTCGCCTCCTCGGCGTGGCGGCGGGTCAGGGCACGCAGCCGCGCCGCGAGCTCCTCGACGTCGAACGGCTTGCCCAGGTAGTCCTCCGCGCCCGCGTCGAGGCCCTCCACCCGGTCGGCCGGGTTGCCGAGGGCGGAGAGCACCAGCACGGGGGTGGTGACGCCGCGGCCGCGCAGCCGGCCGAGCAGGTCCAGCCCGTCGATCGCCGGGAGCCCGCGGTCGAGCACCATCGCGTCGTACGTCCTGGTCAGGCCGAGGTGCAGTCCGCGCTGACCGTCCCGGGCGATGTCGACGGCATACCCCTCCCCGGTGAGCAGCTCGGCCAGCATGTCGGCCAGGTCGGAGTCGTCCTCCACCACGAGCAGGCGGCGCTCGGTGCCGGGCACGGTGGTCATCTCAGGGCCTCCGGACGGGAGCGGATGGGCTGCAACCAGCGCGCCAGCAGCACGGCGGTCAGCGAGCCTGCCGCCATGATGGCGGCGAGCACGACGATCTGGAACCGGCCGGCCTCCAGGGGCGACACCCCACCGAAGATCGCGCCGACGAAGGCGCCCGGGAGGGTCACCAGGCCGGTCGTCTTGGTCTGGTCGGTGGTGGGGATCATCGCGGAGTACACCGCGTCCCGGGCGATCTGGGCCGTCGACTGGGCGGGCCGTGCGCCGAGCGCCAGCCAGCCCTCGACCTCCTCCCAGTGGTCGATGGTCGCCTGGGTGAATCGCCGGCCCGTGAGCGTGGCGACGGTCATGGCGTTGCCGACGACGATCCCGCCGATCGCCAGCGTGTACCGCGCCGTGAACCCGATCGCGCCCGTCACGAACACCACCGCCAGCGCCAGGAGCACCCCGGCCGCCATCGCCACCACCACCTGCACGGCACGTTCGGTGCTCCACCCCAGCCGGCGCGTGGCGGTCGTCGCGGCCACCGAGAACATCACCAGCAGCGCCGCGGTGACCCACAGGCGGCTGGTGATCACGCCGGTCAGCACCAGGCTGATCGCAGCCAGCTGCAGGGCACCCCGTGCGACGGCGCTCGCCGGGGCCCACGGACGACGCACCCGGTACACCCGCAGCACCACGGCCGCGGCCGCCACCAGCACCGCGATGCCCGTGAGCACCCGCAGGAGCTCGGCCGTGGACATGCGCCGAGCGTACGGCGACGTGCTGTGCCGCCGGCGTCGACGGTCACGGCACGAAGCGGTACCCGACCCCCGGCTCGGTGACCAGGTGCCGCGGCCGGGACGGCTCCGGCTCGAGCTTGCGACGCAGCTGGGCCATGTACACCCGCAGGTAGTTGCCCTGCTCCTCGAACCCGTGCCCCCACACCTGGGCCAGCAGGTCCCGCTGGGTCACCAGCCGCCCGGCGTTGCGGACCAGCACCTCCAGCAGGTGCCACTCCGTCGGGGTCAGCCGCACGTCGGTCCCGTCACGGGTCACGCGACGGTCCGCGAGATCGACCGTGAACGCGTCGGTGATCACCAACGGCTCGGCCTGCGGCTCGGGCGTGGCGCGGCGCAGCGCGGCGCGGATCCGCGCGAGCAGCTCGTCCATGCCGAACGGCTTGGTCACGTAGTCGTCGGCACCGGCGTCCAGGGCCGCCACCTTGGCCGACTGCGCGTCCCGCGCCGACAGCACGATGATCGGCACCTGCGACCAGCCGCGGATCCCGGCCACCACGTCCACCCCGTCGATGTCCGGCAGGCCCAGGTCGAGCACCACGACGTCCACCCCGGCGGCCGCGGCACGCAGGGCCGCGCGCCCGCTGGCGGCCTGCTCCACCTCGTACCGGCGGGCGCGCAGGTTGATCGTCAGCGCGCGCAGCAGCGTGGCGTCGTCGTCCACCACCAGCACCCGGGTCACGCCGGCTCCCCCGCCGGCAGCGGCGCGCGCGGCAGGCGCAACGTCATCGTCAGGCCGCCACCCGGCGTCCGCGACGGCAGCAGCGAGCCTCCCAACGCCTCGGCGAACCCGTGCGCGATGGCCAGGCCGAGGCCGACCCCTTCCGACCGGTCGTCGAGCCGGTGGAACGGCTCGAACAGGCTCGCCCACTGGCCCTCCGGCACGCCGGGACCGCGGTCCACGACCCGCAGGTCCACGCGGTCGTCGGACGCCAGCGCGTCCACCCGGACGGGCGAGCCCGCGGGCGCGTACCGCCGGGCGTTGTCCACCACGTTGGCCAGCACCCGCTCGACGAGCCCGGGGTCGGTGAGCACCGGCGGCAGTCCGGCGGGGAGGTCCACCTGCACCTGCTCGTCGCTCAGCGTCAGCAGGGCGCGGCCCACCACCTCCTCCAGGTCCACCGGGACGCGGTGCACGGCCAGCGCCCCGGCCTGCAACCGGGACAGGTCCAGCAGGTTGGCCAGGAGGGCGGAGAGCCGGTCGGCACCCTGCTCCACGGTCTCCAGCAGCTCGGCGCGCTCGTCGTCGGACCACTCGACGTCGACGGAACGCAGGCTGCTGACGGCCGCCTTGATGCCCGCCAGCGGTGTCCGCAGGTCGTGACCGACCGCGGCGAGGAGCGCCGTGCGGACACGCTCGCCTTCGGCGAGCTGACGAGCCTGCGCGGCCTGCTCGGCCAGCACCTGCGCATCCCATGCGCGTGCAGCCGCGCCCGCCAGACCGGTCAGCAGCGTGCGCTCCGGGGCGAACGGCTCAGGGCCGTACCCCGCCAGCTGGAGGCTCTCCCCCGCCTCCACCACGAGGCTCGGCGCGCTCGGCGGCACGGACCCCACCCGGGCCAGCGGTGCCGCGGTCCCGCGGCGGAGCAGGGCCATCGCATCCATGCCCAGCACGCGACGCGCCTCCTCGAGCACGCCGACCACCGAGGCGTCGGACACGGGCTCTGCCGAGAGCCGGGACAGCACCTGCGAACCGAGCCTGCTGCGCGCCGCGGCGGCCTGCTCACGCGCCGCCAGCTGCACGGTCAGCCCCACGATGCCCCCGACGACGACGAACACCGTCAGCTCCAGGACGCTGTCCCGGCTGTCCACCGCGAGGGTGTGGCGCGGCGGCACGAAGAACCAGTTGGCCAGCAGGAACCCGACGGCCACCGCCAACCCCGCGGCCTCCAGCCCGCCGATGGCCGCCGCGACCACGACGAGCAGCACGTAGAGCATCAGCACCGCGCCGAGCGACAGGCCCGTGCCGAGCCGCACCAGGGCGAACGTGCCGAGGGGCGCCCCCACGACGACGAGCACGAGCCCGACCAGGCGTCGCACCGAGGCCAGTCGCATCCCTGCACGTGGCAGGGTCGATGGGGACGCGGTCATGGCGTCAGCGTGCCACGCCCGCCCGGACGACGAGGGGACCGCGGTCCGCTCCCTGCGGAGCGCCGCGCACCGTCCGGACGGGCGAGGTCGTGCACGCTGCTCCCGCAGCGCCGGGCTGCGCTACGGGGTGCTCACCGTCACCGGCCCGGGGGTCTCCTCCGGGCTGAGCACCCAGGGGACCGAGGTGACCATCACACCGGGCTGCACCAGGAGCCGTGCCTTGAGCCGCAGCGCACTCTGGTTGTGCAGCGCCTGCTGCCACCAGTGCGCCACCACGTACTCGGGCACGAAGACCACCACCAGGTCCCGCGGTGACTCCCGCCGGACGCGCGCGATGTACTCCAGGACCGGGCGGGTCAGGTCGCGGTAGGGCGAGTCGAGCACGGTGAGCGGGATGGGCACGTCGCGCTCGGCCCACTCCGCGAGCAGGGCCGCGGCCTCCTTCTCCTGGGTCCGCACGGTCAGCGCGGTCAGCGTCGACGGGCGGGTGGCCCGGGCGAAGGCGAGCGCGCGCAGCGTGGGCATGGTCAGCCGCGACACCAGGACGATCCCGTGCACCCGCGACGGCAGCGGCACGCCGCCCGGCGGCGGGGTCAGCGCCTTGTCCACGGAGGCGTAGTGCCGGTGCACGCCCTGCATCGACAGGAACACGACGGGCATGGCGATCACCACCAGCCAGGCGCCGTGCGTGAACTTGGTGACCAGCACGATCACCAGCACCACGGCCGTCACGACGGCACCCAGTCCGTTGACGACGCGGGACCGGAGCATCTTCGGCACCTGGTCGCGGTGGGCGGTGGCGGCGATCTCCGAGGTCCAGTGCCGCACCATCCCGGCCTGGCTCAAGGTGAACGAGACGAAGACGCCGATGATGTACAGCTGGATCAGCCGGGTGGTGCTCGCGTCGAACACCCACAGCAGCAGGCCGGCCAGCAGCGCCAGGATCACGATGCCGTTGCTGAACACGAGCCGGTCACCGCGACGGGCGAACTGGCGCGGCAGGTACCCGTCGCCGGACAGGATCGAGGCGAGGATCGGGAACCCGTTGAAGGCGGTGTTCGCGGCGAGCACGAGGATCGCGGCCGTGAACGCCTGGACCACGTAGAACGCGATGCTCGACGAGCCGAACACGGCCCCG
>DAIDJQ010000035.1 GCA_027451305.1 Cellulomonas sp. | reverse complement strand
CCGGTGCGTGGTCAGCGCACCAAGACCAACGCCCGCACCCGCAAGGGCCCCAAGCGCACCGTCGCCGGCAAGAAGAAGGCCGGGCGCAAGTAGCCCGCCCGTCGTCGGACGACCCGCAGACCCCGAGAGAAGAAGCAGATGCCTCCCAAGACCCGCACCACCTCCGTGCGCAAGCCGCGCCGCAAGGAGAAGAAGAACGTCTCCCACGGCCAGGCGCACATCAAGAGCACGTTCAACAACACGATCGTCTCCATCACCGACCCCTCCGGCGCTGTGATCGCCTGGGCGTCGGGCGGCGACGTCGGCTTCAAGGGCTCGCGCAAGTCGACCCCGTTCGCCGCGGGCCTGGCAGCCGAGGCCGCCGCGCGCAAGGCGCAGGAGCACGGCATGCGCAAGGTCGACGTCTTCGTGAAGGGTCCCGGCTCGGGCCGTGAGACCGCGATCCGCTCGCTGCAGTCGGCGGGCCTCGAGGTCGGCTCGATCCAGGACGTCACGCCGCAGGCCCACAACGGCTGCCGTCCGCCGAAGCGCCGTCGCGTCTGAGCTCGAACGCACCGGTCCGCGCCCGCCGCGCGGACCGGTGCGACGACCGCGTCGGTGGACCGAGACCGCGCGGCCCTGCAGGTCACTGCGGAGCGTCATATGGCGGACGCCCGCTGAGAGGAAACCCCACCGTGCTGATCGCACAGCGCCCCACCCTGACCGAAGAGGTCATCTCGGAGCACCGCTCGCGGTTCTCCATCGAGCCGCTCGAGCCCGGCTTCGGCTACACGCTCGGCAACTCCTTGCGTCGCACCCTCCTGTCGTCGATCCCGGGCGCTGCTGTCACGAGCATCCGCATCGACGGCGTGCTGCACGAGTTCTCCACCGTGCCGGGGGTCAAGGAGGACGTCACCGAGCTGATCCTCAACATCAAGAACCTGGTGGTCTCGTCCGAGAACGACGAGCCCGTGGTGATGTACCTGCGCAAGCAGGGGGCCGGTCAGGTGAATGCAGGTGACATCGTGCCGCCGGCAGGTGTGGAGGTGCACAACCCCGAGCTGCACCTGGCGACGCTGAACGACAAGGGCAAGCTGGAGATCGAGCTGACGGTCGAGCGCGGCCGCGGCTACGTCTCGGCGAGCCAGAACAAGTCGTTCGACACCGAGATCGGCCGGATCCCGATCGACTCGATCTACTCGCCGGTGCTGAAGGTGACCTACAAGGTCGAGGCGACCCGAGTCGAGCAGCGCACGGACTTCGACAAGCTGATCGTCGACGTCGAGACGAAGCCGGCCATCGCCCCGCGGGATGCGCTGGCCTCCGCCGGCAAGACCCTGGTCGAGCTCTTCGGCCTGGCCCGCGAGCTCAACGTCGAGGCCGAGGGCATCGAGATCGGCCCGTCGCCGACGGACGCCGCCCTCGCCGCCGACCTCGCGCTGCCGATCGAGGACCTGCAGCTGACCATCCGGTCGTACAACTGCCTGAAGCGTGAGGGCATCCACACCGTGGGCGAGCTCGTCGCGCGGTCCGAGGCCGACCTGCTGGACATCCGCAACTTCGGTGCGAAGTCCATCACCGAGGTCAAGGAGAAGCTGTCCGAGCTCGGGCTGAACCTGAAGGACAGCCCGATCGACTTCGACGCCACGGCCAACGCCGGCTACTACAGCGACGACGAGGTCGACTTCAGCGAGGACGAGCAGTACTGACGCCGGGGAACGCGTCGGACCGTCCACGGACGGACCTCGCGCGTCGACCATCACCAGAACTCAAGGAGTAGAGACCATGCCCACGCCCACCAAGGGACCCCGGCTCGGTGGCGGCCCGGCTCACGAGCGGCTGATCCTCGCGAACCTCGCGACGCAGCTGTTCGAGCACCAGCGTGTCACGACGACCGAGGCCAAGGCCAAGCGCCTGCGCCCCCTCGCCGAGCGGCTCATCACGTTCGCCAAGCGCGGCGACCTGCACGCCCGCCGTCGCGTGATGACGGTCGTCAAGGACAAGGGCGTCGTGCACGTCCTGTTCACGCAGATCGCACCGGCGGTCGCCGAGCGCCAGGGCGGCTACACGCGGATCACCAAGATCGGTGCGCGCAAGGGCGACAACGCGCCCATGGCGGTGATCGAGCTGGTGCTCGAGCCGCTGTCGCCGAAGCAGGCAGTCGTCAAGGAGGCCACGCGTGCGGCCGCCAAGGCGGCACCCGTCGCGGCTCCGGTCGCACCCGCACCCGTCGAGGAGCCCGAGACCGCGGTCGAGGAGTCGGCTCCCGAGGCCGAGGAGAACCCGGTCGAGGCGAGCGTCGACGAGACGCCCGAGGGCGACGCCGACAAGGCCTGATCCGCCGCAGCACGAGGGCCCAGGACGTCCGCAGAGGGGACGTCCTGGGCACTCGTTCGTCCAGGGCCAGTACTCGGCGACCACGGTCGCACCTCGACCCCCGGCCGCGCGGCCGGCGGAGTCCCGGGGTTGCCCGCGCCCAAGTCGGTCGCTGGCGCTGCGCCGGAACGATGGTCGCTCTACCGTCGGTCCGTGGGTGCTCCGGGGCAGGTCGCGCGAGGCGGCACCGACGCGGTGCCGGTGGTGCTGGTGCACGGGCTACGCACCTCGAGCACCATGTGGCGGGCGCAGGTCGAGGCTCTCGAGCGGTCCGGGCGCCGGGCGCTGGCGGTGGACCTACCCGGGCACGGGGCGCGGCGCACGGAGGCGTTCACGCTGGCTGCCGCGGACGAGACGCTGGTGCGGGCCGTGGACGAGGTGGGCGGGCAGGCCCTCGTCGTCGGCCTGTCGCTCGGCGGATACGTCGCGATCGCCCACGCCGCCCGACATCCGGAACAGGTGCTGGGACTGGTGGCCGCCTCCTGCTGGACTCGTCCGTGGCGGCCGGCCGTCGACGCATGGGCGCTCGGGGCGTGGGTCGTCGACCGGTTCCCGGACCACGGCGCACGGCTCAACCAGGTGCTCGTCGACCGGATGCTGCCGCCCGCGGGCGCGCTCGACTCGGGGGCGGGCGGGTTCGCGCTCGACGTGATGGGTGACGTGCTGCGTCAGATGCGTGGGGCGCACCCGGTGGACGACCTGGCGCGGGTCACCGCGCCCGTGTGGTTGGTGAACGGACGTCTCGACCACTTCCGTGGCGAGGAGCGCATCTTCCTGCGGGCCTGCCGGCGAGGGCGGCTGGTGATCGTCCCCGGGGCGACGCACCTGGTCAGCCTCGTCCGGCCCGTCCGGTTCACGAGGGTCCTGCTCGAGGCGGTGGCGGAGCTCGAGCACGTCGAGACCGGTCAGACCCCGAGCGACCAGGCGCGGACGCCCCCGACGATGCCGGCCTGGTTGGGCACGACGACGACGTCGTCGCCGAGCCGGTCCAGCACCTGAGGGCTGACGTGGCGGGAGTTGCCGCCGCCCAGATAGAGCCGGTCCCACCAGAACACCGGGCGCAGGCCGTCCACCACGTGCCGGACCCGGCGCGACCACAGTGCATCCCCGAGACGGGCGCGCTCCGGCTGGCCGATGAACGAGTCGTAGGTGGCGCTGCGCCGGAGCGGGGCGTGCGACAGCTCCAGGTGGGGCGCGAGGCGGCCGCCGTCGAACAGGGCCGAGCCGAGGCCGGTCCCGAGGGTGAGCACCAGCTCGACCCCGGTGCCTGAGACGACGCCCGCGCCGTGCACCTCGGCGTCGTTCAGCACGAGGACGGGGACAGCCAGGCGTTCCTCGAGCAGCGCCCGCACGTCGCAGCCGGCCCAGGCGGCCACGAGCTCCGGCAGGACGGCGCTGCGAGGACCCGACCGGGTCACGTAGTGCGGGGTGGCGACGACGACGCCGTGCCGGATCATGCCGGGCATGCCGACGGTGGCGCGGTCGAACGGGGGCAGTGCGGCACCGAGCTCGGCGACGGTCTGCACGAGTCGCTGCGGAGGCAACGGGTACGGGGTGGGCACCCTG
>DAIDJQ010000034.1 GCA_027451305.1 Cellulomonas sp. | reverse complement strand
GAGGACGGTCCCCAGCGCGGCCACCGGGCCGCTGAGCCGGCCACCACGGCGCAGGTGCTCCAGGGAGTCCACCAGGAACCAGACGCGGGACGACTCGGCAGCGGCGCGGGCAGCAGCGGCGACGGCGTCGGCATCGGGAGCAGGAACCGCGTCGGCGTGACGCCGTAGCTGCAGGAACCGCCACCGAGGGCTCGCCGGCGGCTCCGCCACGCCCTGCCGCGGGGTGATGAGGGCATCGTCCGGCGGTGTGCCGGCGGCAGCCCAGGCGGCGGCGAGCGCGGCGAAGCCGAGGCCCATCGCGGCGGTGCGGGAATCGACCACGTGCACCGGCAGCGGAGCGCGCTCGGCGGCGGACCGGGCGGCGGCCACCGTGCCCGACAGCTCGCCCGAGAGGTGCACGGACACCACTGCTGAGGCGCCGTCCGCAGCGGCCGCCGCGTAGGCGTCCGTGAAGGCGGCCGGAGAGGGCTGGGACGTGGTGACGCGTGCTCCACGCTGCACGGCGTCGAGCGTCGCCGCCGTCAGGTCGGCCGTCGCCGGTGGCGAACCGTCGACGAGCACCTGGAGCGGCACCACGCGCACACCCCACCGCTCCGCAGCACCGGGCGGGAGCGCCGCTGTGGAGTCGGTCACCACCGCGACGTGGGGGTGCGGCCGGACAGACCTTCGCGACGGCACCGAGGTGGACCGTGAGGCAGTCAGGCCGGCACCACGTTGACGAGCCTGGGGGCCCGGATCACGACGGTGCGCACCCCGCGACCGTCCAGCGCGCGTTGCACACCGGCATCGGCCAGCGCCAGCTCGCGCAGCTCGTCGTCGGACACGGACGGCGCCACCTCGATCCGGCCACGCACCTTGCCCGAGACCTGCAGCACGCACGTCACGGACTCCTCGACCAGGTGCGCCGGGTCGGCAACCGGGAAGGGCGCGTGGGTGAGGGACTCGTCGTGCCCGAGCCGGTGCCACAGCTCCTCGGCGATGTGCGGCGCCACCGGGGCCGTCATCAGGACGAGCGGCTCGACGGCCGCACGCGGCACCCGGTCGAGGGTGGTGAGGTGGTTGTTCAGCACGATCAGCTTGGCGATGGCGGTGTTCACCCGCATCGCCGTCATGTCCTCCGAGACCTCCGCGACCGTCCGGTGCAGCAGGCGCAGCGTCTCCGGCGAGGGGCCGTCGTCCGTCACCAGCGTCGCACCCGTGGTCTCGTCGACCACGTTCCGCCACAGCCGCTGCAGGAAGCGCTGGGCACCGACCACCGCCCGGGTCTCCCACGGTCGGGACAGGTCCAGCGGGCCCATCGACATCTCGTACACGCGGAGCGTGTCGGCGCCGTACTCGGCGTACATCTCGTCGGGCGTCACCACGTTCTTCAGCGACTTGCCCATCTTCCCGTACTCGCGCCGGACGTCCTCGCCCTGCCACGTGTAGCCGGTGGCGGTCGACGGGCTCTCCACCACCTCCGCCGCGGGGACGTGGACGCCTCGCTCATCGGTGTAGGCGTACGCCTGGATGTAGCCCTGGTTGAACAGCCGGTAGAACGGCTCTCCCGCGCTCACGTGCCCCAGGTCGAACAGCACCTTGTGCCAGAACCGGGCGTACAGCAGGTGCAGCACCGCGTGCTCGACGCCGCCGATGTACAGGTCCACGCCGCCGATGGAGCCGTCCGGCTGCGAGCCGTGACCGGGGCCCATCCAGTACCGCTCGAGCTCAGGGTCCACGAGGACCCGGTCGGAGTCGGGGTCGAGGTAGCGCAGGTAGTACCAGCAGGAGCCGGCCCAGTTCGGCATGGTGTTGGTGTCCCGGCGGTACGTCTTCGGGCCGTCGCCGAGGTCGAGGGTGACGTTCACCCAGCTCTCGTTGCGGCCGAGGGGGGCCTCCGGGGACGACTGCGCGTCGTTCGGGTCGAACGTGCGCGGCGAGTAGTCCGGCACCTCCGGGAGCGTGACCGGCAGAGCCGACGTCGGCAAGGCGACCGGCTGGTCGTGCTCGTCGTAGACGATCGGGAAGGGCTCACCCCAGTAGCGCTGCCGACTGAACAGCCAGTCGCGCAGGCGGTAGGTGGTGGTGCCCTCCCCCAGCCCCCGCTCGACGAGCCAGGCGGTCATCCGCTCCTTGGCGGTGGCCACGTCGAGGCCGTCGAGGTCGAGCTCGTCGTTCGAGGAGTTGACCACCGCGCCGTCGCCGGTCCGGGCCCCGTCGGGGGTGCCCTCGGGAGCCGCGACCGTGTAGACCACCGGCAGGTCGTAGGCCTGCGCGAAGGCGAAGTCGCGCTCGTCACCACCGGGCACGGCCATGATCGCGCCGGTGCCGTAGCCCATCAGCACGTAGTCCGCGGTGAACACCGGCAGGGGCTCGCCGTTCACCGGGTTGATCGCGAGGTGGCCCGTGAAGACGCCGGTCTTGCGCCCTGCGTCGGTCTGCCGCTCGACGGCGGTGCGACCGGCCGTCTCCGCCCGGTACGCAGCCACCGCCGCGGCAGGTGAGTCGAAACCGCCGGTCCACACGGACCTCGTGCCGTCCGGCCACTCGGCCGGTACCTCGTCGAGCAGCGGGTGCTCCGGCGCGACCACCATGAACGTGGCACCGAACAGCGTGTCGGGCCGCGTGGTGAACACCTCGATCTCGGCGCCGCCCTCGACCGCGAACCGCACCCGGGCACCGGTCGACCGACCGATCCAGTGCCGCTGCATCGACTTGACCTTCTCGGGCCAGTCGATGGCGTCCAGGTCGTCCGCCAGCCGGTCGGCATAGGCGGTGATCCGCATGTTCCACTGCCGCAGGCTGCGCTGGAACACCGGCATGTTGCCGCGCTCGGAGCGGCCGTCGGCCGTGACCTCCTCGTTGGCCAGCACGGTCCCCAGGCCGGGAGCCCAGTTCACCGGGGTCTGCGACAGGTAGGCGAGCCGGTGGTGGTCGACCACGCGCCGACGTGCCGGCTCGTCCAGGTCCGCCCACGTCGCACCCGCGGGGACGCCCGGGACGCCGGCCGGAACCGGCCGGGCGCCCGAGGCGAGCTCGGCCTCCAGCTCGGCGATCGGACGGGCCCGTCCGACGGCGCCGTCCGGGCGCGGCGCGCGCTCGTCGTACCAGGCGTTGTAGATGGCCAGGAAGATCCACTGCGTCCAGCGCATGTACTCGGGGTCGATCGTCGCGAACGACCTGCGCGGGTCGTGCGCAAGGCCGAGCCGGCGCAGCTGCCGCTGCATGATCGCGATGTTCGCCTCGGTGGTCACCCGCGGGTGCTGGCCGGTCTGCACCGCGTACTGCTCGGCAGGCAGGCCGAACGCGTCGAAGCCGAGCGCGTGCAGCACGTTGTCGCCCTGCATCCGGCGGAAGCGACCGACGACGTCCGTGGCGATGTACCCGAGCGGGTGCCCCACGTGGAGGCCCGCGCCGGACGGGTACGGGAACATGTCCATCACGAAGAAGGGCCGACGCCCGGGCTCGGCATGCCGGCCCGCCCCGTCGGTGAGGTGGCCGGTGGGGTTCGGGGTGTAGAAGGTGCCCCGCTCGTCCCACTCGTCCTGCCAGTGCGCCTCGATCTGGGCTGCCAGCGACGGGGTGTATCGGTAGGGCACCTCGTCGGGGGTCACGGCCGGGCCTGGGGCGCTGATCTCCTGCGACGTCACCCGGGCGAGTTTACCGGCGGGCGGAGCCACGCCCCGCCGGGACCTGACCGGGCCGGCACCCGGGCCACGGCAGGGTCGGACGGCCGCAGCCCCGGGCGGTGGGCGGGGCCCTCCCCGAGCTCGCGGGATCCGGACGTAGCCGGGGGCGCGGCGCAAGCGGTGAGCAGCGTGCCTGGCCAGGGCTCGCGGACGGCTACGGGCTGCTCAGCCAGATCGCCGACGCCGCACCTTCTCCCAGGTCCACCTGCTGCGCGTCGGGACCCACCCGCGCGGACACCACCCCCGCCACCGCGTGCCGCGTCACGGTCACCTGCGCGTCGAGGCCGAGACCCCTGGCCGCGAGGAAGCGGAGCAGCTCGGGGTCGGCGTCCGAGATCCGCACCACCACCCAGTCGCCCTCCTCGCTGTCCCACAGCGTCTGCGCGGCCGGCACCCGCACCGAGCCGTCCGGACCGGGGATCGGGTCGCCGTGGGGGTCGCGGGCCGGGTTGCCCAGGTGCGCCGCGATGCGCTCGACGAAGCTGTCGGAGACCGCATGCTCGAGGACCTCGGCCTCGTCGTGCACCTCGTCCCAGCCGTAGCCCAGCTCGGCCACCAGGAACGTCTCCAGCAGCCGGTGCCGGCGGACCATCGCCAGCGCGTGCGCCCGGCCCTGTGCGGTCAGCCCCACGGCGCCGTACGGCTCGTGGGTCACCAGCCCCGCCTCGACGAGGCGCCGGACGGTCTCGGAGACGGTCGACGGGCCGACGCCGAGCCGCGCGGCCAGGGCCTTGGTGGTGACCGGACGGTCCGACCACTCCTGCGCGGACCAGATCACCTTGAGGTAGTCCTGGCTCACCGCCGTCAGCGACTGAGGGGACGGCGACGGGCTCACGGCGTCCAGCGTAGGGGCGCTCGGAAGGCCGTAGGGCGGCGCCGGCAGCACCGGTCGCGCCAGCCCGCGACGGAGGTCACGGAGCTGCTGTGGAAGCCTGCGCCGTTCCGGTCGGTACCGCCTGCGCTGCGGCACCGGAGACACCTCCCGTGGCCGGCAGCTGCGGCCACGGCAGCGCCGCACCGACCGTGGCCGTGCGGTCGGGGTGCACCGCCACGACCCGGTAGTCCACGAACCGACGCGTCTGCGGGTCCCACCGCAGCACGGTCATCTCCGCGACGCCGTGCAGGGGACCGACGGTGGGCTGGCCCACCTGGGCCCCGGCAGTCGTGCTGCTGATGTACCGCACGCCGTCGCCCACCACCTGCGGGTCGGTCCGCCGGTGGTAGTGCCCGGAGATCTGGGCCGGTACGCAGCCTCGGTCCAGCGCCTCCTGACCGACCGGCGGGTTGTGGATCAGAAGCAGGTCCACGCCCGGGTGGTACGCGCACGCGACGTCGGCCAGGCGTGCACCGGCGTCCGCCACGGTCTCCCCTGCCACCGAGGTGGTCCCGGAGCCGACCCGCGTCTGGTTCGAGTCGTGGTCCCCGAGGATGCGGATGCCGTCCACCGTCACCACGGACCCGGCGAGCACGGTCGCCCCCGAACGGGCGTACCGGCGGCTGGTCAGGTCGGAGTCGTGGTTCCCCGGGGACGTCACCAGGGAGACGCCGGAGGGCACAGCCCTGGCGAACGTCGTGTCGCAGTACTGCTCCACCGGCGTGCCGTCCAGGGTGGTGTCCCCGGCGTCGAGCACGACGGCCGCACCGGACATCGTGATCAGCGAGTGCATCAGCGACGCCATGCCGACGTTGCAGTGCAGGTCGGAGACCACCACGACCGTGATCAGCCTCGCCTGCGGCCGTGTCGGCGAGGGGCTGGGGGACGCGGCCGGCGACGCGCCGGCGACGGGCGTCGACCCGACCGGCAGCCCGAGCGCCGCCGACGAGGCAGAGGGCCCCTCGGACGGCTCGGCCGTGGCGGTCGGAGCCGCCCGCACCACGGGGTCCGGGGGCCGCGCCTGCCACGCCGTCACGAGCGCCTGGTCGGCCGCCCGGTAGAACGCGTCGTTCTCCCGGACCGCTGCCAGCACGTAACCACCGTAGGTGTCGATGACGCCGCCGAGGCGACCGGTGACCCGCGCGCCCTGCAGCGGTGTGCCGTCGAAGACGGCGGACGGGGTCGCCGTCGTCCGCGGGGCGGCCGTCGGGCCGACGCTCGAGGTCAGCACCGTGCCGCACACGACGACGCCGGCGACCGCGGCCAGGATCTCGCGACGGTGCGCCCCCACGTCCGCCGCCAGCTCTGCCCGACGGGCCGGCCCGAGCAGCAGCCGGCCGCCGAACCAACCGCCTGCCAGCAGCAGCGCGGTGATCCCCGTCCGCAGCGCGGCGTCACCGATCAGGGCCGACGTCACGTCGTGCACGGTCGACTGCGGTGCGCTGAAGAACTGCACGTACGACTGCAGGTCGCCGCTCAGCGCAGCGAGCGTGGTCGCCGGGTCCACCGAGGTGAGCGTGTCCGGGATCTCCTGCACCGTGGCGCGCACGCCGAGCGTGAGGGGCAGCGGGGACCGGACCTGCAGGGTGCCGAGGGGGCCGACGTCGATGGTGACGGTCGAGTCCGTGGTCACGTCGTACCGCGCCTCGTGCGGTCCGAACGAGGCGTGCACCGACGCGGTGGTCACGCCGACGACCAGTGCGACCACGAGGTCGAGGAAGACCAGCAGAGCCGCGCGCCCCCACCATCGCGGGGTGCGCCGGAACGCTCGCTGCTGCTGCATCGTGATCAAACCCTAGACGCGGCCCGCGCGAGCCCGGCGTGCCGGCTGACCGCCACCTGACGTCCGGTGAGCGCGGGCCGGCGGACTACCTGGCCTCGTCGGCCTGGCGGGCGGCACGCTCGTCTCGCCAGCGGACCCACTGCGCCGCCAGGCTCAGGTCGTAGTCCGGCCCGCTGGCTCCGATGGTGAACAGCGAGACCCCGGCCGCCAGGAGCTCGTCCGCCACCTGCTCCGGTGGTGCACCCACCCCGACCGACCGCTCCACGAGTGCCGCCGTGTCGCGGCCCACCGCGGCACCGTGCTCGTCGAGGATCGCGCTCTTGCGCCGCACGGTCTCGACGTCGCCGAACGAGTGCCACACGTCGGCGTGCTCGGCCACCACGCGCAGCGTCCGTCGCTCACCACCACCGCCGATCAGCACCGGGATCTCGCGCGTGGGCGCCGGGTTGCCGGCCGCCAGCCGCGCCTTGATCCGCGGCAGCGCGGCCGCGAGGTCGGAGATCCGGGTTCCCGGGGTGCCGAACTCGTAACCGAGCTCGTCGTAGTCCTTCTGCTTCCAACCCGCGCCGATGCCGAGGATCAACCTGCCCCCGCTGATGTGGTCGACCGTCCGGACCATGTCCGCCAGCAGCTCGGGGTTCCGGTACGAGTTGCAGGTGACCAGCGCGCCGATCTGCACGCGGTGCGTCTGCTCGGCCCAGGCGCCGAGCATCGTCCAGCACTCGAAGTGCTTGCCGTCCGGATCGCCGGACAGCGGGAAGAAGTGGTCCCAGTTGA
>DAIDJQ010000033.1 GCA_027451305.1 Cellulomonas sp. | reverse complement strand
CCCCGGACCGCGGCCACGAATCGTTCCGGATGCGAAGCCCCACCACCCGGGTGACGATCGTTCACAGGTGGCTCACCGCCGCCGTCCGCTCAGCGAAGGGAGCTCTCCCATGGCTCTGTGGCTCGTCCTCATCATCGTCGGCGTCGTCATGATCGTCCTCGGCGTCGCCGTCACCGCGGCGAAGATCCTGCTCTGGATCGGCATCGCACTCCTGGTCATCAGCCTGATCGGCTGGCTGGTGGGCCGGGGTCGCTCGACCGTGTAAGCCGGGCCGGCCCATGCGGTGCGCGCAGGGGCGCGCCATCGCCTCCGGGGCGGCGGGAACGACGTGAGTGCGTCGATCCCGCCGCCTACGTCATGTAGGGCCAGGCTCTGGCGCCCGACCGAGGGGCCGGCTCAGGCCGTCGGCTCGCCGCCGTCCCAGGCGCGGGGCGTGATGTCCGGGCGGCCGGCGTTCCAGTCGGTGGCCAGCATCGGGGACGAGATGAGCATGTCGGCGGTGGCGACGTTGCACGCCATCGGCACGTTCCACACCGCACCGATGCGCAGCAGCGCCTTCACGTCGGGGTCGTGCGGCTGCGGCTCCAGCGGGTCCCAGAAGAACACGAGCATGTCGATCGCACCCTCGGCGATCTTGGCTCCCACCTGCTGGTCGCCACCCACCGGCCCGGACAGCAGCCGGGTGACGGGCAGGCCGAGCTCGTACTCGAGCATGGTGCCGGTGGTTCCGGTTGCGAACAGGTGGTGGTGCGAGAGGGTGCCGCGGTTGAACTCGGCCCAGCGCAGCAGCTCCACCTTCTTGTTGTCGTGAGCCACCAGCGCGATGTTGTGCGTGAACCCCGGCATGGTCGTCCTCCAGCCTCGTGCCTGCACCGGTGCACGCGCCCCGGTCGACGTCGGCACCAACCTAGTGGGACTGCTCCGGGGCCCGGCTCATGGGTCGTCACGGGATACTGCGGGGTGGCCGGTGCCCGTCGGTACCGGGAACACGTGCGGAAGGGCTGAGATGAGCGACGAGGGTCTGCGGCTGGCCGAGGAGAAGATGCGCACGGCGGGCGTCGCTCCGGCGGCGGTCGACGTGTTCGCCGGGTACTACCGCGACCTGGAGGCCGGGGCGACCGGCCTGATCCGGGAGGCGGACATCGCCCCTCTGCTGGACCCGGCGCGGCTCGACTCCGTCACGGTGCCCGAGACGGATGCCCGTGACGCCCTCGCCCGCACCGCGATCATCAAGCTCAACGGGGGTCTGGGCACCTCGATGGGGATGGATCGCGCCAAGTCGCTGCTGCCGGTGCGTGACGGGCTGAGCTTCCTCGACGTGATCGCCCGGCAGGTGCGCACCGCCAGGGCCAGGTACGGGGCCCGCCTGCCCCTGCTGCTGATGGACTCCTTCCGGACCCGCGAGGACAGCCTGGCGGCGCTCGCGGCCTACCCGGACCTGAAGGTGGGCGAGCTCCCGCTCGACTTCCTGCAGAACCGGGAGCCCAAGCTCCTCGCGGAGGACCTGACCCCCGTGTCCTGGCCGGCCGACCCGTCGCTCGAGTGGTGCCCGCCCGGCCACGGCGACCTCTACACGGCCATCGAGGCGTCCGGTGTGCTGGACGCGCTGCTCGAGGCCGGCTTCGCCTACGCGTCCGTGTCCAACTCCGACAACCTCGGTGCCGCGCCGGACCCGCACATCGCGGGCTGGTTCGCCGAGTCGGGTGCGCCCTACGCGGCCGAGCTGTGCCGGCGCACGGCGGCCGACCGCAAGGGCGGCCACCTGGCGATCCGGCGGTCCGACGGTCGGCTGGTGCTGCGCGACACCGCCCAGACCGCGCCCGAGGAGATGGACTACTTCACCGACGAGCACCGGCACCCGTTCTTCCACACCAACAACCTGTGGTTCGACCTGGCGGCGCTGCGGCGCGTCCTGACCGCCCGCAAGGGCGTGCTGGGCCTGCCTCTGATCCGCAACGTCAAGACCGTCGACCCGACGGACGCCACGTCTCCGGCGGTGGTCCAGGTCGAGTCCGCGATGGGCGCCGCGATCGAGGTGTTCGAGGGCGCCACCGCGATCGTCGTCCCGCGTGCCCGCTTCCTGCCGGTGAAGACGACGAACGACCTGCTGCTGCTGCGCTCGGACGCGTACGCGCTGTCCGACGCCGCCGTCCTGGAGCTGACCGCGGACCCCGCACCCCTGGTCGACCTCGACCCGGCGCACTACAAGACGATCTCGGCGTTCGACGCCCACTTCCCGGCCGGGCCGCCGTCGCTGCGCGAGGCGACCTCCTTCACGGTGCGCGGGGACTGGACCTTCGCGGCGGGCGTCGTCGCCACCGGGGACGTCGCGCTGACCGACAGCGGCGCACCGGGCTACGTGCCCGAGCGCACCCACCTCGGCGGCTGACCGCAGGCACCGGCCGCACCCGGTCGGTCCGCGGGTCTCACGCCGGGGGCGGCGCCAGCGGGAGGCGCACGACGATCGTCGTCCCGCCGTCCGCGGGGGAGCCGGCCGTGACGGACCCGTGGTGCGCCAGCACGATCTGGCGGGCCACTGCGAGCCCGATCCCGGAGCCGGCGACCGACCGGCCGGCGCGGCCGCGCCAGAGCCGGTCGAAGACGTGCGGGAGCTCGTCCGCCGGGATGCCCGGGCCCGAGTCGGCCAGCTCGACCACGGCCTCCGGGCCCTCCGCGCGCACGCGCACCTGGACGTGGTCGCCCGGCCGGCAGTACCGGGCGGCGTTCGCCAGCACGTTGCCCAGCGCCTGGTGCAGGCGGCCGGTGTCGGCGCTCACGAGCACCCCGGGTTGCAGCTCGGTGCCCACGCTCAGCCCGGCGGTGCGCAGCTCCGGCAGCCGTGCCGCCACCGCGTCGCGGGCCAGGTCCCCGAGGTCGACCACCTCGGGCGCGCGCGGGACGCCGGCGCTCTCGGCCGCGGAGAGCTGGGCCAGGTCGTCGACCAGCCGCGCCAGGCGCAGCGACTGGTCGTGCAGCCCCGCGAGGGTGTGCGCGTCGGGCTCGACGAGTCCGTCGCGCAGCTCCTCGAGGCCGGCCTGGAGCGCCGCCAACGGGGTGCGGAGCTCGTGGGCGACGTCCGCCGTGAGGGTGCGCTGGTCCTGCTGGGCGCGGGCGAGGGAGTCCGCCATGGCGTCGAAGGCGCCGCCCAGCTCGGCGATCTCCCCGGTGCCGGTCAGCCGTGTCCGTGCCGTGGCGTCACCGGCCGCCAGCGCCCGGGCGGCGTCGGTCACCGTGCCGAGGGGCCGGGTGAGCGCGCGGCTGACGAACCAGCCCACCCCCCACGCGACCGCGATCGTCACCCCGGCGCCGACCGCGATCCACGTCCAGGCGACGTCCCGTCCGCGGGTGGCGCCGGAGCCGCCGAAGACGACGCGCACCGTGCCCACCGCGACGCCGTCCACGACGACGGGCGCGGTCGCCACGCGCTGCCCCGTGCCGCCCTGCCCGGCCCCGGCCTGCCCTGCACCGGCCTGCCCGGCGCCGCCCGTCGCGGCCGGTCCGCGTGCCCCCGCCGAGTGCACCACGACGCCCGCGGTGTCGAGCACGACGAGCCGTCCACCCGCGGCGTCCGCCACGTCCGCCGCCCGCGAGAGGTCGGCCGATCCCCAGCCGGCGGCGGTGCGGTACGCCTCCGCGGCCGCCGCGGCCGCTGACTGCGCCGCCCGGTCGCGGGCACCCTGCTCGGCGGCCGTGAAGCCGTACCCGACGCCGATCAGCGCCGCTGCCGCGACCACGAGCACGGAGAACAGCGCCACCAGGAGGAACGCCAGCAGCAGGCGCCGCCGCAGCGGTCCCGCCAGTGCGCCCCTCACCGCCGGTCGTCCCGGGTGAGCGTGAGCCGGTAGCCCACGCCGAGCACCGTCTCGATGACGGCACCGCCGTCGGGCCCGAGCTTGCGACGCAGGTTCTTCACGTGCGAGTCGATGGTGCGCTCGTACCCTGCGTACTCGTACCCCCGCACGCGGTTCACCAGCTCGTACCGCGAGAAGACCCGGCCAGGTGCGGCGGCGACCGCCGTGAGCAGGCCCCACTCGGTCGGGGTGAGGTCGAGAGGCCGACCGTCCAGCCAGGCAGCGTGCTGCGGCTCGTCGATCAGCAGCCGGCCCTGGCCGTACGCCGCAGGTCCCGCGGGGGCGTCGTCGCCGCCCGCGCGGTGCAGCACCGCCCGGACCCGCAGCACCACCTCGTGCGGGCTGAACGGCTTGGTCACGTAGTCGTCCGCGCCGAGCTCGAGACCCGCGATGCGGTCCTCGAGTGCGCTGCGTGCCGTCAGCACCACCACCGGTGGTCCGCCGGCCGACCGCGCCTCGCGCAGCACCTCGGTGCCGTCCACGTCGTCGAGGCCGAGGTCGAGGAGCACCAGGTCCGGGGGCGACGCGGACAGGACCCGCAGGGCCTCGGCACCGGAGCCGGTGGTCAGCACGGAGAACCCGGCACGCTCCAGGTAGCGCCGCAGCACGTCACGGATGTCGCGCTCGTCCTCCACGACCAGCACGGTGCTCATGCGCCATCCTCACCCGCCGCGGACGCGGTCAGGGCGCTTTCGGGCGCCTCGTCGGCCCCGGCGTGCCGATCTCCATACCGACTCCACACCGATGGCACAGCGCGTGCAGCCACGGGCTCGACGGTGGTCCTGTCAGTCACAGCAGCACCACGTCCAGGAGGACATCATGCGTACCCGGATCGTCGTCGGCGCCCTCAGCGGCGCCGCCCTCGCGACCGCACTGCTCGCCGTCCCCGCGCTCGCCTCGGCCGGCGCGGACACCCCGTCGCCGGCCGTCACGGCCGCGTGCGACGGCACGGGTCCCGGTGCCACCGGTCAGGCCGGTCGAGGCGGTGGTCAGGGCATGGCACGCGGTGGCCAGGGTGTCGGTGCACAGGGCGTGGGCGCCGGGACGGGCGCCCGCGGCACCCTGCAGGGCGTCGCCACCGGCACGCTCACCGCCGAGCAGGAGAGCACGCTGACCGCGATGGCGGAGGAGGAGAAGCTGGCGCACGACGTGTACGTCGCGTTCTCGTCCACCACGGGCGACCAGGTGTTCGCCCGGGTCGCCACGGCCGAGGACCGCCACCTGACCCAGGTCCGGCTGCTGCTCGACCGCTACGACCTGACCGACCCGACCGCCGGCCTGGCCGCCGGCACGTTCGCCTCCGCGGACGTCCAGAAGACCTACGACAGCCTCGTCGCGCAGGGCAAGGACCTCACGACGGCGCTGACGGCTGCCCGTTCGGTGGAGAGCACCGACATCGCGGACCTGACGCAGGCGCAGACCGGCCTGGACGCGCCGGACGTCGAGCTCGTGTACGGCCACCTGCTGACAGCCTCCGAGCGGCACCTGACCGCGTTCGGCGGCTGACCCCAGCTGCCATGACCCGTCGCGGAGCTCTCCGCGACGGGTCATCCACGGTTGGCGCGCGGCCCGGCGACGAGGGGCCGGCCGTCGGAACGCCAGGCGGCCGTGCCCCCACGCAGCGAGTGCGCGTCGAACCCCTCGGCGCGCAGCAGCCCCACCACGGACCTGCTGCGGTTGCCGCTCTCGCACACGACGTACACGCGCTCGTGCCGGGGCAGCTCGGCGGTCCGCTGCGACACGTGCGCCACCGGCAGCAGCCGGGCGCCCGGCACGTGTCCGCCGAGGTACTCGTGCGGCTCGCGGACGTCGATGACGAGCGCCCCGTCGGCGTGGGCCGCCGCGAAGGCGGGGATGTCGACCTCGGACACGTGGGCTCCTCCTTGTCGGTGCTCTACATACCCCCTGGGGTATATCATGAGGCATCGACGAGGCGTGACGGTGCGGCCTCCCGGAGCCGCAGGGCGACCTCGTCGTCGCATCGGAGGCGGACTGTGACACGAAACTTGAGCTCGACGGACCGCGTGGTCCGCCTGGTCGCGGGCGTGGTCGCGGTGGCGGCAGCACTCCTGGTCGGCGTGGGGACCTCGCTCGGCGTGGTCCTCCTGGTCCTGGCCGTCCTGCTCCTCGGCACCAGCGCCGTCGGCTTCTGCCCCCTGTACCGGCTGCTCGGCCTGTCCACCCGGTCGGCCGACCGCGCGGTCCGCTGACCGGGGAGCGACCGCCGTGGCGACCGTCGACCTCACCGCTGACACGTTCCAGGCCACCGTCGACGCCGAGGGCATCGTCCTCGTCGACTGCTGGGCCTCCTGGTGCGCACCCTGCCGGATGTTCGCGCCGGTGTTCCTCAAGGCGTCGGAGAAGCACCCGGACATCACGTTCGCGAAGCTGGACACCGAGGCCGAGCCGATGCTGGGCCGCCGCCTGCAGATCAGCGCGATCCCGACGCTGATGATCTACCGGGACGGCGTGCTGCTCTTCGCGGACGCCGGTGCGCTGCCGGCCCCGGCGCTCGAGGACCTGATCGGGCAGGCACGTGCCCTGGACATGGACGAGGTCCGTCGGAAGGTGGCCGAGCAGCCCGCGACCCGATGACCTGCTGAGCCCCGGGCGGCGACCCGCCGCTCGACCCCCGACCCCGACACCGTCCGCGGTGCCGGGGTCGGGTGCTGCCCTCTCCTAGGTCCGAAGTCCGACGCACCCAGGTGCGGGCGGCCATACCGTCGCACCAGAACCCGATCCGGCACCGGCGTCGGTCGGGCACAGGCGACATCGGGTATCGCGCCGCTGCGGTGCTCGGAGGTCCTGGCCAACGGAGGTCACGGCATGCGCGAGCTCTCGGACGACGACCGCATCACGATCACGGTCAACGGGCGCGAGACCGAGGTCTTCGGCGGCCTGACGATCCTGCAGGCTCTCGACAAGGAGGGGATCGACATCCCCTCGCTGTGCCACGACATCCGGCTCAAGCGTTCGAACGGCAGCTGCGGCCTGTGCGTCGTCGAGGTGGGGGAGACCAACCCCCGGGACGTCAAGGCCTGCCTGACGCCCGTGCGTCCCGGCATGGTGGTCACCACGCACACGCCGCGGCTCGAGGCGTACCGCACCGTCCGGCTGCAGCAGCTCCTGTGCGACCACAACGCCGACTGCGTCGCACCCTGCGTGCAGACCTGCCCGGCCAACGTGGACATCCAGACCTACCTGGCGCACGTGGCCGACGGCAACTACGAGGCAGCAGTCCGCGTGATCAAGGACCGGAACCCCTTCCCGTCCGTGTGCGGACGGGTGTGCCCACACCCCTGCGAGGCCGAGTGCCGGCGGAGCCTGGTGGACGAGCCGGTCGCGATCAACAACGTCAAGCGGTTCGCCGCCGACTGGGACATGGCGCGCGGCCTGCCGTGGATCCCGCGTGTCGCCGCACCGTCCGGCAAGCGGGTCGCCGTCATCGGCGCCGGGCCGTCGGGCCTGTCCGCCGCGTACTACGCCGCGATCGCCGGTCACGCCGTCACGGTGTTCGAGAAGCAGGACCGCGCCGGCGGCATGATGCGCTACGGCATCCCGGAGTACCGGCTGCCCAAGCGCACGCTCGACCGTGAGATCGGTGTGATCGAGGCGCTGGGCGTCCGCATCGTCACCGGCAAGGCGCTCGGCGCCCAGCTGCTGCTGGAGGACCTCAAGCGCGACTTCGACGCGGTGTACCTGGCGATCGGCTCGTGGCGGGCCACGCCGCTGCGGCTCGACGGGGAGAACCTCGAGGGCGTCTGGCTCGGCATCAAGTACCTCGAGGAGGTCACCAAGGGCGTCGACGTGCCGCTCGGGCGGACCGTCGTGGTGATCGGCGGTGGCAACACCGCGATCGACTGCGCCCGCACCGCGCTGCGTGCGGGCGCCGAGCGCGTGCAGCTGCTCTACCGCCGCACCCGGGACGAGATGCCGGCGGAGGCGGCCGAGGTGGAGGCCGCGATCGACGAGGGCGTGGAGATGACGTTCCTCGCCGCGCCGACCCGGATCACCCAGGCCGGCGGCGTCAAGCAGCTGCACTGCCTGCGCATGGAGCTCGGCGAGCCGGACCGCTCGGGCCGGCGCCGCCCGGTTCCGGTCGAGGGCAGCGACACGATCATCGAGGCCGACACCGTGATCGGCGCGATCGGGCAGAGCACCGACACCGGCTTCCTCTACAACGACCTGCCGGTGCGGCTGAACGCCTGGGGCGACATCGACATCGACGGCCGCACCATGCAGTCGTCCGAGGCCAAGATCTTCGCCGGCGGCGACTGCGCCACCGGGCCTGCGACCGTGATCCAGGCCGTCGCCGCGGGTCGGCGGGCGGCCACGGCGATCGACGAGTTCCTGACCAGGGGCTACGTGCGGCCCAGCCAGGACGACTACTCGTGCAGCAGGGGTTCGCTCGAGGACCTGCCACGGGACGAGTTCGAGGTGCGCGAGCGGCGCGTCCGGGTGCACCCCGACGAGCTGCCGGTGGCGAGCCGGGTGCGCACGTTCGACGAGGTGGAGCAGACGCTGACCGAGGCGCAGGCCCGCGCCGAGGCCGCCCGCTGCCTGAGCTGCGGGTGCGGCAAGCAGAACGACTGCGACCTGCGTCGCCAGGCCACCGCCCACTCGGTGACCTTCGCGGCGCCGCTGCACGTACGCCCCTACGAGCCAGTGGTGCGCGACCACCCCTTCATCGTCCGGGACAACAACAAGTGCATCAGCTGCGGCCGCTGCGTCGCGGCCTGCGCCGAGATCGAGGGTCCCGGCGTGCTGGCGTTCCAGTTCCAGAACGGGCGCCTGACGGTCGGCACCCACAACGGGCTGCCGCTGGACCAGACCGACTGCGTCAGCTGCGGCCAGTGCGTGCGGGCCTGCCCGTGCGGCGCCCTGGACTACGTGCGCGAGCGCGGCGGGGTGTTCACGGCGATCAACGACCCGAAGAAGGTGGTGGTCGGGTTCGTCGCCCCCGCGGTGCGCAGCGTGATCGCCGCCGAGTACGGCATCCCGTTCAACGAGGCGTCGGCGTTCATCGCCGGGATGATGCGCCGCATCGGCTTCGACAAGGCGTTCGACTTCGCGTTCGCCGCCGACCTGACGGTCATGGAGGAGACGACCGAGCTGCT
>DAIDJQ010000032.1 GCA_027451305.1 Cellulomonas sp. | reverse complement strand
CAGGACCTCGGTGCTCTCGGCCTGCAGGGTCGCGCGGCCGCCGCCCTCGACCGGCACCGCGTAGACGAGGGCGCCCTGGTGGCGCACCTTGACGGCCTGCAGCTCGACGAGGTCGCGGGACAGGGTCGCCTGCGTCACCGTCACGCCGTCGGCGGCGAGCAGCTCGGCGAGCTCCACCTGGGAGTGGACCTGCTGCCGTGCCAGCAGCGCCGTGATGAGCGCCTGCCGAGCGGCCTTCGTCGACGGTACCGACGTGGTGGTCATGCGTGCCCCTGCAACAGGTAGGTCAGCAGCGCCTTCTGTGCGTGCAGGCGGTTCTCCGCCTCGTCCCACACCACCGACTGCGGCCCGTCGAGCACCTCGGCGGTGACCTCCTTGCCCCGGTAGGCGGGCAGGCAGTGCAGGACCAGGGCGTCGGGCGCCGCAAGGGCCAGCGTCGCGGCGTCGAGCTGGAACGGGACGAACGGCAGCTGCCGCTGCTGCGACTCGCCTTCCTGACCCATCGACACCCACGTGTCGGTGGCCACGACGTCGGCACCGGCCACGGCCTCGGCCCGGTCGTGCACCACGGTGACCGACCCACCGGTCGAGGCCGCGACCGCCTGGGCGGCGGCAAGCACCTCCGGGGCCGGCCCGTACGCCTCCGGTGCACCGATCCGCACGTGCAGACCCGCCGTCGCGCCGCCCAGCAGGTAGGAGTGCGACATGTTGTTCGACCCGTCGCCGATGTACGCGAGCGTCCGGCCGGGCAGCTCCTCCACCCCGCCGCGGTGCTGCGCGACCGTGAGCAGGTCGGCCAGCACCTGGCACGGGTGGAAGTCGTCGGTGAGCGCGTTCACCACGGGGACGCCGGCCACCGAGGCCATCTCCTCGATGCGCGCCTGGGCGTGGGTGCGCCAGACGATGGCGGAGACCTGCCGCCCCAGCACGCGCGCCGTGTCCGCGATCGACTCGCGGAGGCCGATCTGCGCGAGGTTGCCGTCCACCACCACCGGGTAGCCGCCCAGCTCGGCGACACCCGTGGTGAAGGACACCTGCGTACGCAGCGTCGGCTTGTCGAAGATCACCGCGACGGCGCGAGGGCCCTCGAGGGGTCGCCGCCCGAACCTGTTCCGGCGCAGCTCGAGGCCGAGGCGCAGGACGTCGGCCTGCTGGGCCGGTGTGAGGTCGTCGTCACGAAGGAAGTGCGCGAGCTGCGCCATCAGCTGGCCTCCTGGCCCAGGTCGGCCGGCACGCCGGCGAGGAAGTCGACGAAGGTGCCCGCCTGCTCCTGTGTGAGCACGTAAGGCGGGGCGAGCCGGATCGTGGTCGGGGTGCAGGGGTTCACGATGAAGCCCGCCTCGAGGGCAGCGGCCGCCACCGTGCCGGCGACCGGCGCCGCGAGCTCGACGGCGATCAGCAGCCCTTCGCCGCGCACGTCGACCACCAGCGGGTTGCCGGTGGAGGACAGCGCCGCGCGCCACCACTCCCCCAGGTCACGCACGTGCGCGAGCAGCCCGTCACGCTCGATCACGCCGATCGTGGCGAGCGCGGCCGCCGCAGCGACCGGGTTGCCGCCGAACGTCGTGCCGTGCTGACCGCGACCCAGGCAGGCCGCGGCGTGCTCGCCGAACGCGATGAGCGCGCCCACGGGGAACCCGCCGCCGAGACCCTTGGCGACGGTGACGACGTCCGGGACGACCCCGCCGCCGATGTGCGGGTGCTGGAAGGCGAACCACCGTCCGGTGCGGCCCATCCCGGACTGCACCTCGTCGAGCACCAGCAGCGCGCCGTGCTCCTGGGTCAGCCGTCGTGCGAGCGCCAGGTAGCCGGGCGGCAGCGTGCGAACCCCGGCCTCACCCTGCACCGGTTCGAGGAAGAGGGCGGCGACCTTCTCGCCGTCGGTGGCGAACGCCGCCTCGAGGGCCGCGGAGTCGCCGAACGGCAGGAACTCCACGCCCGGCGGCAACGGTTCGAACGGCTCCCGGTACGCAGCCTTGTGCGTCAGCGCGAGAGCACCCATCGACCGGCCGTGGAACGCGCCCTCGAGGGCGAGCAGTCGGGGACGGGAACCCGCGGAGTGGCGCCGGGTCAGCTTGACCGCAGCCTCGTTGGCTTCGGTGCCGGAGTTGGCGAAGAACACACGGGAGCCCACCGGTGCGCCCGCGATGCCGAGGAGCCGTTCGGCGAGCGCCACCTGCGTGGGGCTCGCGAAGAAGTTCGAGACGTGGCCGAGCGTGCCCAGCTGCGCGCTGATCGCCGCGGTGAGGGTCGGGTGTGCGTGTCCGAGGGCGTTCACCGCGATCCCCCCGAGCAGGTCGAGGTAGCGGCGGCCGTCTGCGTCCCACACCCACGCGCCCTCGCCCCGGACGAGCACGCGCTGGGGCGGGCCGAACGTGTCCATCACCGCATGGGAGTAGCGGTCGGTCCACTGCGCCACCGAGCCGCCGTCCACCGCGACCGGCAGCCCCTCGTCGGTTCCGCCGGCAGTGACGTGCCGGGCCGGCGTCATGCCGTCACCACCGGAACCGGCGCGGTCGCGGGGGCGTCCGGCAGCTCCTCGTCCGGCAGCACCATGGTGCCGACGCCGTCGGAGGTGAACACCTCCACGAGGATCGAGTGCGGCTGCCGGCCGTCGATCACGTGCGCACGGCCCACACCCCCCCGAACCGCTCGCCAGCAGGCCTCCATCTTCGGCCGCATCCCCGCGTCCAGCCGGGGCAGCAGCCGCTCCAGCGAGCTCGCGCGGAGCCGGCGCACCAGCGACGTCCGGTCCGGCCAGTCGGTGTACAGGCCTTCGACGTCGGTGAGGATCACCAGCTTGCGGGCGCCGAGCGCGATGGCCAGCGCGGCCGCGGCGGTGTCCGCGTTCACGTTGAGCACCTGCGTGGGGTCGTCGATGTCGGGGGCGACGGTGGAGACGACAGGGATCCGGCCGGCGTCGAGCAGGTCGAGCACCGCACCGGGGTTGACCTGCACGACGTCTCCCACCAGTCCGACGTCCACCTCCTGGCCGTCGACGACGGCGTTGCGCCGGCGGGCCTGGAGCAGGCCGCCGTCCTCGCCGGACAGACCCACCGCGTGCGGTCCGTAGGCGTTGAGCAGCCCCACGAGCTCGCGGGAGACCTGTCCGGTGAGCACCATGCGGACGACGTCCATCGCCTCCGGCGTGGTGACCCGCAGGCCGCCGCGGAACTCGCTGGCGATGTCCAGCCGCTCGAGCATCGCGTTGATCTGCGGTCCCCCGCCGTGCACGACCACCGGCCGCAGCCCGACCTGTCGCAGGAACACCATGTCCGCGGCGAAGGCGCGCTTGAGCTCGTCGTCCACCATCGCGTTGCCGCCGTACTTGACGACGACGAGGGCGCCGCTGAACTTCTGCAGCCACGGCAACGCCTGGATCAGCACCTCGGCCTTCTGGTCCGGGCGCAGGTCGGTGCGGGTGTCGAAGACGAAGTCGTCGGGGACGGAGGTCTGGCTCATGTGGTGTACGCGCTGTTCTCGTGGACGTAGCCGTGGGTCAGGTCGTTGGTCCAGACCGTCGCGTCGGCGGTGCCGGCGTGCAGGTCGATCTCGACGTGGACCTCGCGGTGGGAGGCGAGGTCCACGGTGGACCGGTCGGCCCAGGCACCACCCGCGCGGCACACCTGGACACCGTTGATGGTCACGTCGACCTGGTCCGGGTCGAAGGGCGCGACGAACTCGGGCACGGTGCCGACCTGCGCCAGCACCCGGCCCCAGTTCGGGTCGTTGCCGAACATGGCCGCCTTGACCAGGTTGGACCGCGTGACGGCACGGCCCACCGCCACGGCGGCGGCCTCGGACGAGGCGTTGACGACGTGGACGGCGATGTCGTGGCTGGCACCCTCGGCGTCGGCCACGAGCTGGCGGGCGAGCGAGGCGCACACGCGACGGACGGCATCGGCGAACTGGACGTAGTCAGGCAGCACGCCGCTGGCGCCAGACGCGAGCAGCACCACCGTGTCCGAGGTCGACATGCAGCCGTCGGAGTCGACGCGGTCGAACGTCGTCCGCGTGGCGCCCTGCAGCGCGGTGCGGCAGCCACCCGGGTCCACCTGGGCATCGGTGGTGAGCACGACGAGCATCGTGGCCAGCGCCGGGGCCAGCATCCCGGCACCCTTGGCCATCCCGCCGACGCTCCACGTGCCGTCGGGGGTCTCCACCGTGACGTGGGCCGTCTTGGCGACGGTGTCGGTGGTCATGATGGCCGTGGCGGCCGCCGGACCGCCCTCCGCCGAGAGCGCCGCGGCCGCGACGTCCACACCGGCGAGCAGGGTCTCGATCGGAACCGGCTGGCCGATCACGCCCGTGGACGCGACGACGACGTCGCCGGAGGAGATGCCGAGCACGTCCCCGACCTTCTCGGCCGTCTCGTGGACGTGGACGAACCCTTCGGGCCCGGTGCACACGTTCGCCGAGCCGGAGTTGAGGACGACCGCGGAGACGACGCCGTCGCTGACGACCTGCCGCGACCAGACCACGGGGTGGCCGACGACCCGGTTGGTGGTGAACACCCCGACGCCGACCTGCGCCGGGCCGTCGTTGACCACCAGGGCCAGGTCCGGACGTCCGGACGGCTTGAGCCCGGCGATCACGCCCGCGGCCCGGAAGCCGGCGGGGGCGGTGACGCCCGGGGACGTGCCGGGGCTGGTGTCGACGAGTGCGTCGGCGAGGTGGTCGGTCACGGGGCGACTCCGTCCAGGGGCAGGCCGAGGGTCTCGGGCAGGCCGAGGGCCAGGTTCAGCGACTGCAGCGCGCCGCCGGCCGTGCCCTTGACCAGGTTGTCGATGGCGGTCACGGTGACGACGCGACCGGCCGCCTCGTCGAGCGCCACCTGCACCTCGGCGCTGTTGGAGCCGAGCACGGACGCCGTGGTCGGCCAGCGGCCCGGCGGCAGCAGGTGGACGAACGGCTCGTCGGCGTAAGCAGCCTCCCACGCGGCGCGCAGCGCGGCACCGTCGACCCCGGGCGAGACCCGGGCGGTGGCGGTGGCGAGGATGCCGCGCGACATCGGCACGAGGACGGGGGTGAAGGACAGCGACACCGCGGCGGCGCCGGCCGAGCGCAGGTTCTGCGCGATCTCGGGGATGTGCCGGTGCGTCCCGGCGACCGCGTAGGGGGCGGCGGCGCCCAGCGCCTCGGCGGCGAGCAGGTTGGTGCGCAGCGACCTCCCGGCGCCCGAGTACCCGACGGCCAGCACGGCGACGAGGTCGGTGGGGTCGACCAGACCGGCGGCGACCCCGGGCTGCAGGCCCAGGGTCACGGCGGTCACGTTGCAGCCGGGCACCGCGATCCGGCGGGCGCCCGCGAGGACCGTGCGCTGCGTGTCGGCGTGGTCGGACCGGATCAGCTCCGGAAGGCCGTAGGGCCAGGTCCCGGCGTGCGGGCTGCCGTAGAACGCCTGCCAGTCGGCGGCGTCGACGAGGCGGTGGTCGGCACCGAGGTCGACGAGGACCGCGTCCGCCCCGCGTGCCTCGAGGTCGGCCGCGATCTGCCCGCTGGCACCGTGCGGCAGGGCGAGGACCACGACGTCATGACCGGCGAGCACCTCGACGGACGTGGGTTCGAGGACTCGGTCCGCGAGCGCGTGCAGGTGGGGGTGGTGCTCACCGATCGTGCTGCCGGCGTTGGAGTGCGCCGTCAGGGCGCCGATGCGCGCCTCCGGATGACCGAGCAGCAGCCGCAGCATCTCGCCGCCGGCGTACCCGCTCGCACCCGCGACTGCCACGGTGAACGACATGTGCATGAACATACACCAGAGTGCACGAAGATTCGCCTGAACGCGCTGCAGGCCAGGACGCGTTTTGATGGTGCCATGCGCGCTGTCGTCGCCACCGCCGCGGGCGGTCCGGAGGTCCTGCACGTCGTCGAGCTCCCGGACCCGGAGCCCGGTCCCGACCAGGTGGTCGTGGCGGTGGCCGCGGCCGGGGTGAACTTCATCGACACCTATCGACGGTCCGGCCTGTACCCCATGCCCTACCCCCACGTGGTCGGGTCGGAGGGGGCCGGGCGGGTCGTAGCCGTCGGCTCCGCCGTCACCGGGGTGCGGGTCGACGACCGCGTCGCATGGACGGCCGCGAAGGGCTCCTATGCGGAGCTGGCCACCGTCCGGGCGTCCGACCTGATCCCCGTGCCCGACGACGTCCCCGACGAGGTCGCCGCGGCGATCCCGATGCAGGGCGTCACCGCGCACTACCTCGTCACGTCCACCGTCGAGCTGCGCCCCGGCGACGACGTGCTGCTGCACGCGGCAGCGGGCGGGGTGGGGCTGCTCGCCACCCAGCTGGCCACGCTTCGGGGCGCCCGCGTGATCGGCACCGTCGGGTCCGCCGCGAAGGAGGAGCTGGCCCGAGGAGCCGGTGCGGCCGAGGTGATCCGCTACCGGGAGCTCGGCGACCTGCCCAGCGAGCTGCCTGCCGCGGTGCGTCGGCTCACCGACGGCGTCGGGGTGCGGGCCGCCTACGACTCCGTCGGCAAGGACACGTTCGACGCCTCGTTGGCGAGCCTGCGCCCGCGCGGCACGCTCGTGCTGTTCGGCGCGTCGTCGGGCCCCGTGCCGCCCGTCGACCCGCAGCGCCTCAACGCCGCCGGCTCCGTCTACCTCACGCGGCCGTCGATCGGTGCCTACACGGCCACACGGGAGGAGCTGCTGAGCCGCACCGACGAGCTGTTCGCCCTGGTGGGCGACGGACGCCTGTCCGTGCGGATCGGGGCGACCTTCGCGCTGGCCGACGCCGCGCAGGCCCACCGTGCTCTCGAAGGTCGGCGCACCACCGGCAAGGTGCTGCTGCTCCCCTGAGCAGTCCGGCCCGACGCGAGCCGCCCGGCGGTGAACGCGCCGGATGCGGAGCGCTGTCAGGGTCGACGGCCCTCGCCGCGCGCCAGCTGCCGCTCCACCCGCCGGTCCGGGACCAGCCACAGCAGCGCGACCGCCACGTACAGGCCGATCGACACCCACGGCTGGACGAAGGCCATCCCCACACCCGTGGCGTAGCAGAGGGGTGAGAGCCGGCCCTTGAGGTCCCCGCCGACCGCGAGCGCGAGCGTGGACTGCGGGCCCTCCAACGCGATGATCCGGCCCTGCAGCACCCAGTACGCGATCGCCGCGAACAGCGCGACCACCCCGTAGGCGGCCGCCGGCAGCGCGGCGGCATGGTTCTCGCCCAACCAGGCCGTGGTGAACGGGAACAGCGAGAGCCAGAACAGCAGGTGCAGGTTGGCCCAGAGCACCGCCCCGTCGACGCGGCTGGCCGCATGGAGCATGTGGTGGTGGTTGTTCCAGTAGATGCCCAGGTTGACGAAGCTCAGCACGTAGGCGAGGAAGACGGGGAGCAGCGGGCGCAGCGCCGCCAGGTCGGTGCCGTGGGGTGCGCGCAGCTCGAGCACCATCACGGTGATGACGATCGCGATGACCCCGTCGCTGAAGGCCTCGAGCCGCGTCTTCGACACGCCTCGGAGCGTATCGACACGCCGGCCCGGCGCCTCGGCGGCGGCCGTCGCCGTCGCGCTCAGGAGCGCAGCTCGGCCCCGAACCTCGCGTGCGCCGTCGCGACCACCGAGTTGCGCACCTCGGCCGTCTCCGCCGCGGTGAGCGTCCGGTCGGACGCTCGCAACCGCAGCGAGAACGCCAGCGACCGCCGGCCCGCACCGACCTGGTCCCCGACGTAGACGTCGAACAGGCGCACGTCCTCCAGCACGTCCCCTGCAGGGCTCGCCATCGCTCCGTCCCGCACCGCCGCGAGCACCTCAGCGGCGGGAACGGCCGAGTCCACCACCAGGGCCACGTCCTCCTTGGCCACGGGGAAGGTGGACACGGGCGCGGCCTGCACGGGTGCCGACGGCGCAACCGCGAGCAGCGCGTCGAGGTCGAGCTCGAACGCCACGGTCCGGGCCGGCAGGTCGTGCGCGGCCACCACGGCGGGGTGCAGCTCGCCGGCGTGGCCGAGCAGGCGTCCGTCCGCGGCCAGCACCCGCGCGCAACGGCCGGGGTGGAACGGCGCCCGGTCCGGCTCCGCGGCGAGACGCACGGGCACGCCGAGGCGCTGCGTCACGACGTCCACCAGGGCGAACGCGTCGGTGTGGTCCGCACGCCGCCCAGGACCGGTCCAGCCCGGCCGCTCACGCAGGCCTGCGAGCACCCCCGCGACGTGCCGCGGCTGCTCCGGGATGGCGGCGGCAAGGGCCGTCAGCTGGTCGTCGGTCGGCAGCGTGCCGCCCGGCAGCTGCGGGGCCGCCGGGGCACCGACCACCGGGAGTGTCACCAGTCCGGTCTCGAACAGCGCCAGGTCGCCCTGACCCCGTCCGACGTTGCGACGCGCCGTGTCGAGCAGCGTCACCAGGAGGTCGGTGCGCATCAGCGGCTGCGCCTCGGAGATGGGGTTGGCCAGCCGGAGGGCCCGACGCCGCTCGTCGGCCGCGGGCAGGCCGAGGGCGTCGAGCTGGGCGGTCCCGACGAACGGGTACGACAGCACCTGCACGAGCCCCTCGGCCGCGAGGGCGTCGGCGACGGCACGACGAGCCCGCTGCGGCCACGTCAGGCCACGACCGGACGGCGCCGGCGGCACCACCGACGGGATCGTGTCGTAGCCGCGCAGCCGGGCGATCTCCTCGACCAGGTCGACCGGCACCGCCAGGTCAGGCCGCCACGACGGCACCTGCACGGCAAGACCGCCGGCCGCGCCCGTGACGGTGCAGCCGATCTGCTCCAGGGTCGCTCGCACCTCGTCGTCCGCGTAGGGGACACCCACCAGGCGTGCCGGCAGCTGCGGGTCGAGCAGGACCGTCGGCGGCTCCGTGGTGCGGTCCACGTCCGTCCCGGTCTCGTCCACGGTGCCCCCGCCCAGCTGCACCAGCAGCTCGGCGACACGGTCCACCGCGACCCGCGCGAGCTGGGGGTCGACCCCGCGCTCGAACCGCTTGGCCGCCTCGCTGGACAGCCGGTGGCGACGGGACGTGCGGGCCACGGTGATGGGGTCGAAGTGCGCGCCCTCGATCAGCAGGTCGGTCGAGCCTGTGGCGACCCCGCTGTCGGCGCCGCCCATCACACCCGCCAGCCCGAGCACCCGGGAGCCCCGCGCACCGTCCGGGCTGTCGGTGATCAGCAGGTCCTGCGGGTCCAGTGTCCGGTCGACGCCGTCGAGCGTGGTGGCGTGCTCCCCGGCGTGTGCACGACGCACGACGATCGGGGCCGCGAGACCGCTCAGGTCGTAGGCGTGCAACGGCTGGCCGAGGTCGAGCATCACGTAGTTGGTCACGTCGACCGCGAGGCTGATCGGCCGCATGCCCGCCTGGACCAGCCGGTGCTGCATCCAGGACGGCGACGGCGCGTCGGCGCGCACCCCACGGACGATCCGTGCGACGAACCGGTCGGCGCCCGGGGCCCCGTCGATCGGAGCCCGGTCGTCGATCTCGACCGCGAAGCCGCCCGCCAGCGGGGCCCGCTGCGCGTCCGTGGGCAGCCCGTGGTCGGTGAACCGGGCGCCCGTCGAGTGCGAGTACTCCCGGGCGACGCCACGCAGCGAGAAGCAGTAGCCGCGGTCCGGGGTCACGTTGATCTCGAGGATCTCGTCGCGCAGCCCGAGCAGCGCGGCCGCGTCGGCTCCGGTCGGCGTCTCGTCGTCGGTGAGCCCCAGCCGGGTCAGGACGATGATCCCGCTGTGGTCGTCGCCGATGCCCAGCTCACGGGCGGAGCAGATCATGCCGTCGGACACGTGCCCGTAGGTCTTGCGCGCGGCGATCGGGAAGGGGCCGGGCAGCACGGCACCCGGCAGCGCCACCACGACGTGGTCGCCCGCGCCGAAGTTGTGCGCACCGCACACGATGCCCCGCGCGACGGTCGGCTGCCCTGCCTCGTCGAGGGCGTTGAACGCACCGACGTCCACCTGGCACCAGTTGATCGTCTTGCCGTTCTTCTGCGCCTCGGGCTGGACGGACAGCACGTGGCCGACGACGAGCGGGCCGGTGACGTCGGAACCGGAGTGGATCGCCTCCTCCTCCAGACCGACCCGGACCAGGTCCGCCGCCAGCTGAGCCGCGGTCAGGCCCTCGGGGAGCTCCACGTGGTCGCCGAGCCAGGCGAGCGGGACCATCACCACGTCAGATCACCGCCCGGAACTGCTCGGAGAAGCGCACGTCACCCTCGACCATGTCGTGCATGTCGGCGATCCCGTGCCGCAGCATCAGCGTGCGCTCGATGCCCATCCCGAAGGCGAAGCCGGAGTACTCGTCGGGGTCCACCCCCACCGACCTCAGCACGTTCGGGTTGACCATCCCGCACCCTCCCCACTCGATCCAGCCCGGTCCGCCCTTCTTCTGCGGGAACCACAGGTCCATCTCCGCCGACGGCTCCGTGAACGGGAAGAACGACGGGCGCAGCCGGGTGCGTGCCTCGGGACCGAACATCGACCGGGCGAAGTGGTCGAGCGTGCCCTTCAGGTTCGCCATCGTCAGGCCGCGGTCCACCGCCAGGCCCTCGACCTGGTGGAACACCGGGGTGTGGGTCGCGTCCAGCGCGTCGGTGCGGAACACGCGGCCCGGACACACGACGTAGACCGGCAGCTCCCGCTCGAGGAGGGAGCGCGCCTGCACCGGCGAGGTGTGGGTGCGCAGCACCAGGCCGGACTGCGACGGGTCGACGAAGAACGTGTCCTGCATCTGCCGCGCCGGGTGGTCCGGCCCGAAGTTCAGCGCGTCGAAGTTGAACCACTCGGCCTCGACCTCGGGGCCCTCGGCCACCTCCCAGCCCATCGCGACGAACACGTCGCCGACGCGCTCCATCAGCGTCTCGAGCGGGTGCCGGGCACCGGCAGGCCGCCGGTCCACCGGCAGCGTGACGTCCACGGCCTCCTCGAGCAGCACGCGCGAGTCGCGCTCGGCCTCGAGCTCCGCCTCGCGGGCGGCGATCGCCGTCGTCAGCCGGCCGCGCACCTGGCCGACCAGCCTGCCCGCGGCAGCCTTGTCGGCACCGGGCAGCGCGCCGATCGCGCGGTTGGCCAGGGCGAGCGGACTGCGCTCACCGGTGTGGTCGTGCCGGACGACCTTGAGCGCGGCCAGGTCCGCAGCTGCCGCGACGGCCGCGAGGGCGTCGTCCAGCGCAGCCTGCATCGCGTCGGCGTCGAGGGGGGACAGGACCGTGGTCTCGTCGGGCATCCGAGCCTTCCAGGGGGTGGGACGACGACCGGCGCCCTGCGCACCACGCGGGACCGGCCGGCCGCCGCGCGCACGCCACGGCCAACGCGGCAGTCTAGTGGCGGTCGGCGAGCCGCCCCCGGTGCGTCCAGGTGGACACCGCGACCGGGCTGCGCCTGCCGGGCATCCCCGCCGCCCGGCCGCGGTGGAGGTCAGGCTCCGAAGGCCAGCTCCGCGACGGGCGTGTAGAGCGGCCCGCCCCCACGCCCGGCGCCGGGTTCCGACTCCACGAGGCGCAACGCACGCACCGTCCAGTCCGGCCCCCCGTAGACGGCGAGCGCCGCGACGAGCGCGTCCCCGACCTCGGCCTCGCCGTCGCCGACCTGACGGCCGCCTCGACCCCCGCGTCGACCGTGCACCGGCCCGGCGCCGCCGCTGACCCGAGCCACGGTCAGGTGCGGACGCTCACGCACCCGCCGGTCCGACGGTGCGCCCACCAGCTCACCGGCGGCGCCGCACGCACGGGTCAGCACCCGGTGCTCGTCCAGATCGCCACCCACCCCGGCCCACAGCGTGCGGTGCGAGAACAGCCCCGCGCCACGCAGCCGGAGGACATAGGGCTCGGTCCCTGCCGCGACGGCAGCCAGCTCCTCGAGAAGCACCGGCACCGACCCGTCCGGCAGGTCGCCGTAGAACGCCAGGGTCAGGTGCCACGTCTCCCGTGCCGACCAGCGCACCGGTCCCCGGTCCGCGCCCGCCGGTCCCCCGCGCACCGCCGCCAGGACGAGGTCCAGGTGGTCGAGAACAGGGTCGGTCGGCCAGACCGCGGCGAACAGACGCACGGTCTCAGACGCGGACGGCCCGGTGCGCCCGGGCCGACGCGTACAGGCACACCGCCGCCGCGGTGGCGAGGTTGAGGGACTCCGCACGGCCGTGCAACGGCACCCGGACCACGGCATCGGCCAGCGCCAGGTCCTCGTCACCGAGGCCCCACGCCTCGTTGCCGAACAGCCAGGCCGTCGGGGCCGCCAGGTCGGGCGTGCCTGTACCCGTCCTGTCCTGCAGGTCGTCGAGGTCGAGGTCCCCGCGGCCGTCCGCGGCCAGCACCGTCAGACCTGCGTCGTGCAGCGCCGCGACGGCGGTGCCGAGGGGCACCTCGTCGACCACCGGCAGGTGGAACAGCGAGCCGGCGGTGGAACGGACCACCTTCGGGTTGTGCACGTCAACGCTCTCCTCGGAGAGCAGCACCGCATCGGCACCGGCGGCGTCGGCCACCCGCACCACCGTGCCCGCGTTGCCCGGGTCACGGACACGAGCCAGCACCGCCACCAGCCGGGGTCGCATCGTCAGCACGGCGCCGAGCTGGTGGTGCCGCTGCTCGACGACTGCCACCACGTGCTGAGCGTCGGCACTCATCGCCTCGAGCACCTCGGCGTCGCCGAGGTGCAGGTGCAGCCGCCGCTCGTGGGCCGCCGCGACGATCTCGGGGTAGCGCTGCGCCGCCACGGGGGTGAGGTACACGTCGTGCACCTCGACCTCGGTGGCGACCACGGCCTCGCGCACGGCCTGCGGGCCCTCCACGAGGAACCGTCCCGTGCGCCGACGTGCCGAACGCCCGGCCAGCGCGGCGACCGACCGCACGCGATCAGCGCGCGGGTTGGTCAGCTCAGCGCTCATGGCCGGGCGTTCGGATGAGACCGGGTCGAGGGACCTCACGCCGCCGAGGGGGCGTTGACGTCCTCCGGCAGCGCTGCCTTGGCGACCTGCACCAGGGCGGCAAAGGCCGCGGCGTCGTTCACCGCGAGGTCGGCCAGCACACGCCGGTCCACCTCGACCCCGGCGAGCTTCAGGCCCTGGATCAGCCGGTTGTAGGTGATGCCCTGGGCGCGGCCCGCGGCGTTGATCCGCTGGATCCACAGCTTGCGGAAGTCGCCCTTGCGCGCCTTGCGGTCGCGGTAGGCGTACACCAGGGAGTGGGTGACCTGCTCCTTGGCCTTCCGGTACAGGCGGGACCGCTGACCGCGGTAGCCGCTCGCCCGCTCGAGGGTCGACCGGCGCTTCTTCTGGGCGTTGACCGCCCGCTTCACGCGTGCCACGTGATGCTCCTTGCTGGTCCAGGCTCGTCGCGCCCGGGACGCCCCGTGGGGCGTCCACGGGTCAGCGGCCGAGCAGCTTCTTGATCTTGGGGGTGTCGACGGACGAGACGAGCACGTCACCGGCGATGCGGCGGGTGCGGCGGCTCGACTTGTGCTCCAGCAGGTGCCGCCCGTTGGCCTGCTCCCGCATGATCTTGCCGGTGCCCGTCACGCGGAAGCGCTTCTTGGCACCGGAGTGCGTCTTGTTCTTCGGCATGGCTGCCGTCTCTCCTTGTCGCTCGCGCCACCCGGGTGCCCGGGTGGCTCGTGTCGTGCAGGTCCGCCGGTCGGCGTCCCGGCGATGGGTCAGCTGGCACCCTCGGTGGGCGCCGCGCCCCGCGGCGTGCTGGGTGCGGGGCGACTGCCTGTGGTCGTGCTGCGCGGGGCCGTCCCGGCGGTGGTGCGCGGCGCCGCCGGACGGGGGACCTGCGGTCGGGGGGCCGTCGGCCGGGGCGCCGGAGCCGGCTCACCCGTCGCCGCTGCCGGAGCCGGGCGCGGTGCCCGAGGTGCGGCGGGTGCGGGACGGTTCGCCGGGGTCGTCGCGCGCGGCGCCGGAGCCGGACGGGGGCTGGGACGCGGCGTCGCCGGAGCCGCGGGGCCGGCGTCGCTCGACGACTCGCGGACCGTCGACACCACGGCGGGAGCCGCCGCCGGTGCCGGCTCGACTGGTGCCGGCTCGGCCGCGGCCGGTACGACGGGACGCGCGGGGGCGACCGACGGGGCCGCTGCGGGCACGGCCACGGGAGGCCGAGGTGCCGCCTCCTCGTCCGTGCTCGACGTCTCGTCCGGCCGGACCGACGCCTGCGCGCGGCGCTGCTCGTTGCGCTGGTCGGCCTTCTTCTTGGTCGGCCCCAGCACCATGATCATGTTGCGACCGTCCTGCTTGGGCATCGACTCGATGAAGCCCAGCTCGGTCACGTCGTCCGCCAGCCGCTGCAGCAGGCGCACGCCCATCTCCGGGCGCGACTGCTCGCGGCCGCGGAACATGATCATGACCTTGACCTTGTCGCCGCCCTTGAGGAACCGCTCGACGTGCCCCTTCTTCGTGGCGTAGTCGTGCGGGTCGATCTTCAGACGGAACCGGATCTCCTTGAGGACCGTGTTGGTCTGGTTGCGGCGAGCCTCACGGGCCTTCATGTCGGCCTCGTACTTGAACTTGCCGTAGTCCATGATCTTGACGACCGGCGGACGGGCGTCGGGCGCCACCTCGACGAGGTCGAGGTCGGCGTCCTGGGCAAGGCGCAGGGCGTCCTCCACGCGGACGATACCGACCTGCTCGCCGTTGGGGCCGACCAGTCGGACCTCGGCGACGCGGATCCGATCGTTGATGCGGGGCTCGCTGATGTGGTGCTCCTCGAGAGTCGTGACGGACGACCGCCCGGGAACGAGGAAGGCCCCCGCCCTGGGCACAGGCGGAGGCCTCGACAGCGCCGCACCGGTGGCTGGTCGCCACACGTCCACGCACGGCGTCGCCGTGCGCTGCGGACTGGACCCGGTCCCAGTTGTCAGCGCGTCCGGCGGGCGTGCTGTGCGGTCGGGACCCAGGTGGGAAGGTCTCCACTTGTGTACCCGGCGCGTGCTCGCCGTGTCGGCATCCGTCGAAATCCGTCACTAGTGCGCGACGGGCGGGCCAACGCCAGGTCAGTCGAGGGTCAGGCTACCAGACGGCCGTGGCGGCCCCGGCGCCGGCCGGTCCGTACCGTGGCCGCGGCCCTGGTGAGCGACCTGCGAGAGGCCGGGGACCGCGATGAGAGGATGCCGGGCATGACAGCCAACGTCACTCCGGAACCGCCGGCCGCCGGTGCTCCGGTCACCTCCCTGGCCGGCCCCGGGCGCCACGCCGGCGAGGCCCTGACCGACGCCACCCGGGACATCGCCGAGGTGTCCGCCGGCGAGGTGATCAGCACGGCGGCGGTCCACCTGATGAGCGCGGCCGCCGTCAAGTGCGGGCTCGCCGAGGACGGCCCCACC
>DAIDJQ010000031.1 GCA_027451305.1 Cellulomonas sp. | reverse complement strand
CCCGCGACCACGTTCGACGGGAACGTCTCGGTGGCCGTGTTCAGCTCCCGCACGTTGGCGTTGTAGAACCGCCGGCCGGCCGCGATCCGGTCCTCCGTGTTGGACAGCTCGGCCTGCAGCTGCTGGAAGTTCTCGCTCGCGCGCAGCACCGGGTAGGCCTCGGCCACCGCGAACAGCCGGCCGAGCGCCGCGGTCAGCGCGTTCTCCTGCTGGGCCTGCTGCGCGGGGCCGGCCGCGGTGCCGGAGGCTGCGGCCCGGGCCCGGGCCACCTCGTCGAACACCACGCGCTCGTGGGCGGCGTAGCCCTTGACGGTCTCGACGAGGTTGGGGATCAGGTCGTGCCGGCGGTGCAGCTCCACGTCGATCTGGCGCCAGGCCTCCTGCACCAGGTTCCGCAGCCGCACCAGCCGGTTGTACTGCGCCACCGCCCACAGCAGGAGCAGCACGACGATCGCCGCGACCACGACCAGGACGACGGACACGGGGTTCACAGGACGGCCTCTCCAGGGGTGCTGTCGGTGAGCGGATCGTAGCCGTGGTCCTGCCACACGTGGCGGGGTACGGCGCGGACCACGGCGCCCAGCACGCCGAGCCGGGCGGCCAGCGAGTCGAGGTCCCAGCCGCCGGGCCGCCAGGACAGCACCCACCCGCCGTCGATCCGCCAGGAGACGTGACGCGCGTCGGCGCGCAGCAGCCGCTCCAGCAGCCGGGGGTTCAGCACGTCCGAGGCGGTGCGCAGGTCACTCGCGGTGACGCGGTAGGCACGGTTGAAGTCGTCGGACTCGAACCGGACGTCCTGGGCGCCGACCAGGTGGGCCAGCACCGTGCCGAGGCCCTCGGGGGTCACCTGGACGGTGGGCAGGAAGGCGGGCAGCCGCAGCGCGACGACGTGCGCGTGGTGCACGGCGCGGTCCCGGCCGTGGCCGGTGGTCCAGCGGTAGTCGAACGCGAGCGCGTCCCGGCCGTCGTAGGGACCCTGCACCACGTCGCAGGCACGGTGGTCGCGGCCCTGGCCGAAGGGGTGGGACGACGAGATCGTCGTCCACTCGTCGTCCCGCGGGGAGTACCGCCAGCCGGTCGACCGCGCCCATCCCTGGAGCCGTTGCCGCGCCCGGACGCGCAGCAGCGCCTGCCCCGCGGTGGCCAGAAGGGCCACGACCACGACGAGCCAGACGAACCAGCTGCTCACGCCTGCCATCCTCCCGGACGCACCCGGCGCAGGTGACGGAGCTGACGGCGCGTGGCGCCACCAGGCAGAGCCTGGGCGTCCTGGAGCAGGTAGGCCGGCACCAGCTCGGCCAGATCGGTGACCAGCTCGGCCATCGGCGGCACCCGGCCCAGATCGGTCCGGCCGGGCGTGTGGGCGACGACGTCACCGCCCTCGAAGAGGACCTCCAGGTGCGGATCGTCCACCAGCATCAGCCGTTCCATCATGCGCGGATGGACGATCGCGAGCGCGTGCCGAGGCTCGGCCGAGGCGATCGACCACCGTTCGTTGAAGTCGGCCCACTCCGTGGAGATCTCCTGGCTCGCGACGGCGCCGACGGCAGTGACGGCAGCGCGGGCGAGCGTCCTGGGGATCAGCCGCACGGGCGATCCGTCGAACGGCCGAGCCGTCGTCACCACGTGCCGCGGCACGTCGTCGATCACGTACGTCATCGAGAACACGGTGCCGTGCGGGTCGGCACGGCTGACCAGGTCGAGCACCCGGGACCGCGTCGTCCCGAACGGGGGCGACCCCCAACGGTCCTCGAACTGCTCGGGGACCGCGCCCGTCGACCAGCCGTGGGACTCGGCCCACCTGCGCACCACGCGGCGGCCGAGAGCGACGCCCTCGAGGCTCGTCCGGAAGGCGAGCCACGCGAGCGGGAGGAACAGCGGCACCGTCAGCCCCCAGGCGAGCCAGGTGACCGCCGAGCCGCTGGGGTCTGCCCCGACCGCACCGGCGAGGGCACCGACGAGCTCGTCGCACAGCACCCACAGGACCGGCAGGCCCATCACGAGCAGCGCCACGAACGCGAGCACGCGCACCGCGGTGACCTGCCATCGCCGGGGGCCGCCGCCCTCGCGTCTCATGGCCCGGTCATCGGCACGCGAAGCCTCGGACCTGAGACCCTGCCGCTCAGGCGAGGCCCAGGTCGGCGAGGCCGTACAGGAAGTGGTACGGCACACCGAGCGCCTCGATCTTCTCGCGGGCACCCGTGTCCCGGTCCACCAGCACGGCCACGCCGCGCACCTCGCCACCGGCCTCCCGGACCGCCTCGACGGCGGTCGCCACGGAGCCGCCGGTGGTGGAGGTGTCCTCGACCACCACGACGCGCCGGCCGGCGATGTCCGGTCCCTCGATGCGCCGCTGCAGACCGTGCGCCTTCGCCTCCTTGCGGACCACGAACGCGTCGAGGTCCAGGCCCCGGCTCGCCGCGGCGTGCAGCAGCGCGGTCGCCACGGGGTCGGCGCCGAGCGTCAGGCCGCCGGTGGCGTCGACCTCGCCCGGGCCCAGACCGACCTCCTCGAGACGGTCCAGCAGCACGTGGCCGATCAGGGGCGCGGCGCGGTGGTGCAGCGTCACGCGGCGGAGGTCGACGTAGTAGTCGGCCTCCCGTCCGGACGCCAGCGTGACGCGGCCGTGCACCACGGCGAGGTCACGGATCAGGTCGCGCAGCTGCTCGCGCGTGGACGGGGAGGCGTCGTGGCTCACGGTTGGCCAGGGTAGCCAGTCGACGGCCCGGCGGTCAGCGCTGGCCCGGGTCCTGCAGCGCCTTGCGGTAGCGGCCGAAGGCGCGGACCGCCGACCGCGGGGCGACCCGGGCGGCTGCGGCGGCCACGCGGTACCGCAGGCTCGGCGTGGAGAGCACCACGCCGCGGCGCACGTCCGCGAGCGCCGCGGCCACCACGTCCTCCGGGTTCAGGAAGGTGACGTCCGGGAACATGCTCACGTCGATCCCGCCGCGCTCGTGGAACTCGGTGCGGACGAACCCCGGCTGCACCACGGTGGCCGTGACGCCGGTCCCCTGCAGCTCCACCGCGAGACCCTCGGTGAACGAGCGCACCCACGCCTTGTGCGCCGAGTAGGTGCCGGAGGCCAGCAGCCCTGCCACCGAACCCACGTTCAGGATCGCGCCGCGCCCGCGCTGCACCATCGCGCCGGCCGCGGCGTGGGACAGCACCAGCACCGCCCGCACCATCACGTCCAGGGCGTACTCCTCGCGGGCCAGGTCGCCGCCGATGAGCTCCTGCGCGAGCCCGAAGCCCGCGTTGTTGACCAGCAGCCCCACGGGGTGCGTCTCGTCGCGCAGCCGGTCGGCCACGCGGTCGAGGTCGCTGCGCACCGAGAGGTCTGCCACCAGCACCTCGGCGCGCACGCCCGCGGCCGCCTCGAGCTGGGCGGCGAGGCGGCGCAGCCGCTCCTCGTCCCGCGCCACCAGAACCACGTCGTGGTGCGCGGTGGCGAGCTGCCAGGCGAACTCCAGTCCCAGGCCGGCGCTCGCGCCGGTGACCAGTGCAGTACCCATGCGGCCACCCTACGGACCGACGGCCGTGCACGGGGAGGCGTCCGGGTGTCGGGGGCGACTCGTAGGGTGTGCGGGTGCAGCAGACGTCGCAGACCCCGCTCGACGTGCTGCGCACGGTGTGGGGCTACGACGAGTTCCGCGGCACCCAGGCCCAGGTGATCGACCACGTGGTGGCCGGCGGCGACGCGATCGTGCTGATGCCCACCGGTGGCGGCAAGTCGCTGTGCTACCAGGTGCCGTCGCTGGTGCGGGACGGCACGGGCGTGGTGGTGTCGCCGCTGATCGCGCTGATGCAGGACCAGGTGGACGCGCTGTCCGCGCTGGGCGTGCGCGCCGGCTTCCTCAACTCGACGCAGGACCCGACGGCTCGTCGGGACACCGAGCGCGCGTACCTCGCCGGGGAGCTGGACCTGCTGTACCTGGCCCCGGAGCGGCTGACCGCCCCGGACACCCTCGACCTGCTGGACCGGGGCCGCGTGGCGCTGTTCGCGATCGACGAGGCGCACTGCGTGTCGCAGTGGGGGCACGACTTCCGGCCGGACTACCTGCAGCTGTCGCTGCTCCACGAGCGCTGGCCGGACGTCCCCCGCGTCGCGCTGACGGCCACCGCGACGGCGGCCACCCACGCCGAGATCGTGCAGCGGCTGGCGCTGGAGGGCGCCCGGAACTTCGTCGCGAGCTTCGACCGGCCCAACATCCGGTACCGGATCGTGCCGAAGGACAGCCCGCGCACCCAGCTGCTGCACCTGCTGCGCACCGAGCACCCCGGGGACAGCGGGATCGTCTACTGCCTGTCCCGGGCGTCCGTGGAGCAGACCGCGGAGTTCCTGGTGGGTCAGGGCATCTCCGCGCTGCCCTACCACGCGGGCCTCGACCGGGCGGTGCGGGCGCGCAACCAGGCGAGGTTCCTGCGCGAGGACGGTCTGGTGATGGTGGCGACCATCGCGTTCGGCATGGGGATCGACAAGCCGGACGTGCGGTTCGTGGCGCACCTGGACCTGCCCAAGTCGGTGGAGGGCTACTACCAGGAGACCGGCCGCGCCGGCCGGGACGGGCTGCCGTCGACCGCCTGGCTGGCGTACGGGCTGGCGGACGTGGTGCAGCAGCGGCGGCTGATCGAGGGGTCGGACGGGGACGCGGCGCACCGGCGCAGGCTCACCCAGCACCTCGACGCGATGCTGGCGCTCTGCGAGACGGCGGACTGCCGGCGGGTGCAGCTGCTGTCGTACTTCGGCCAGGAGTCGACGGGTCCGTGCGGCAACTGCGACACGTGCCTCGACCCGCCTTCGACGTGGGACGGCACGGTGCCGGCACAGAAGCTGCTGTCCACGGTGGTCCGGCTCGACCAACGGGGGCAGCGGTACGGCGTGGGGCACCTGGTGGACATCCTGCGCGGCAAGGTGTCCGACCGGGTGCGGAGCCTGGGGCACGAGGAGCTGTCGACCTTCGGGATCGGTGCGGACCTGTCCGACGTGGAGTGGCGGGGCGTGGTGCGGCAGCTGCTGGCGGCCGAGCTGCTCGCGGTGGACACCGACGGGTACGGCACGCTCCGGCTGACCCAGGGCAGCGCCGAGGTGCTGCGCGGTGACCGGGAGGTACGGCTGCGGCGGGAGGCGCCGCGCTCGGCGCGGACGGCACGGGTGCGGACGGCACGTCCGGCTGCGGCGACGGTGCAGCTGGAGGACGACGACGCGGCGGCCTTCGAACGGCTGCGCGCCTGGCGGGCAGGCGTCGCGCGCGAGCAGGGAGTGCCGGCGTACGTCGTCTTCCACGACGCCACGCTGCGGGACATGGCGGTGCGGCGCCCGACGAGCCTGGACGAGCTGGCGTCGATCGGTGGCGTCGGTGCGGCGAAGCTGGAGCGGTACGGCGCCGGCGTGCTCGCGGCGCTGGAGGTCTGAGTGGCCGACGGGTCGGGCGCGGCGGGCCGGGCGGGAACCCCGGGCCGGTCGGAGGGGACGGACCGGCCGCAGGCGCAGCCGTCGCACGCGCACCCGAGCCCGCAGACCGGCTGGGCCGCGCAGGCGATCTGGTGGCAGGTGTACCCGCTCGGCTTCACCGGCGCCGCGACGGACGGGTCGTCAGCGGCACCGGGGCGTGGGCTGCGGCAGCTGATCGGCTGGCTCGACCACCTGGTGGGTCTCGGGGCGAACGGGCTGCTGCTCGGCCCGGTGTTCGAGTCCGCGACGCACGGCTACGACACTCTCGACCACCTGCACGTGGACGCCCGGCTCGGTGGGGACGAGCAGCTGGCCGAGCTGATCGCGGCGGCCCACGCCCGTGGGGTGCGCGTGCTGCTCGACGGCGTGTTCAACCACGTGGCGCGCGGGCACCCCTGGGTCCGGCAGGCACTGGCGGACGGGCCTGGCAGCGAGGCCGGTGGGCTCATCCGGTGGGACGCCGGCCGGCCGGCGACGTTCGAGGGGCACGGCGCCCTCGTCGCCCTGAACCACGACGACCCTCGGGTGCGTCGGTACGTCGGGCAGGTGATGACGCACTGGCTGGAGCGTGGTGCGGACGGCTGGCGGCTCGACGCGGCGTACGCGGTGCCGACGTCGTTCTGGTCCGCCGTGCTGCCCGCGGTACGCGCCGCGCACCCCGACGCCTGGTTCCTCGGCGAGATGATCCACGGCGACTACGCCGCCTACGTCGCGGAGTCCGGGTTGGACTCGGTGACCCAGTACGAGCTGTGGAAGGCGATCTGGAGCTCGCTGGTCGACCGGAACCTGTGGGAGCTGGCCTGGTCGCTGACCCGGCACGGGGAGCTGGTGGAGCGGTTCCTGCCGCAGACGTTCGTGGGCAACCATGACGTGACGCGGATCGCCTCGACGGTTCCGCCCGAGCTGTCGGGGCACGCCGTCGCCCTGCTGGCGCTGCTGCCCGGAATCCCGTCGGTGTACGCCGGCGACGAGCACGGGTTCCGCGGCGTGAAGGAGGCGCGGGTCGGCGGGGACGACGAGATCCGGCCGGCGTTCCCCGCCCTGCCCGACGGGCTGTCGCCGATCGGGGTGCCGGTCTACCGGCTGCACCAGGAGCTGTTCGGCCTGCGCCGGCGGCATCCGTGGGTGGTCGACGCCACGACCGAGGTGTCCGAGCTCTCCAACACAGCGGCGCGGATCACCGTCGCGCAGCGCGGCGGCGGCGCCTCACTGGTGCTGGCGCTGAACCTCGGGACCGAGCCGGTGGCGGCGCCGGCCGGCGAGCGGCTGGCGGTCAGCGACCCGTCGTGGGGCGATGCCGGGTCGGTCCCGCCGACCGGCTGGGCGGTCCACTCCGGCTGAGCGCTCCAGCAGCCGGGTGCGGGATCGGGTCAGCTGCGGCCCGTTCCGTCGACCGCCCACTCCTCCAGGGCAGCGACCTCACCGTCCGTCAACGGCGGGGCCGTCAGCGCAGCGACGTTGGACCGCAGCTGCTCGGCGGAGCTCGCACCGACCAGGGCCGACGTGATGCGCGCGTCGCGCAGCACCCACGACAGGGCGAGCTGGGCCAGGCTCTGGTCGCGGCCCTTGGCGAACTCGTCGAGCGCACGCGCGCGCTGCAGGTAGGTCGCCGTGATGTTGGAGGCGGACAGGAAGCGTCCCGTGGCGGCCCGGGAGCCGGCGGGCACCTCCCCCGACAGGTAGCGGTCGGTCAGCAGCCCCTGCGCGAGCGGGGAGAACACGATGGTGCCGATCCCGAGGTCGCCCACCACGTCCAGCAGGGACTCCCGCTCCCCCGGCGCCGCGTGCTCCACGTGCCGGTTGAACATCGAGTAGCTGGGCTGGTGGATCAGCAGCCGGACGCCCATCTCCGCGAGCAGGGCGTGGGCGGCGCGCGTCTGCGACGGCGAGTAGTTGGACACACCGACGTACAGCGCCTTCCCGCTGGTCACGGCCGTGGCGAGGGCGCCCATCGTCTCCTCCAGCGGGGTGCTGGGGTCCGGCCGGTGGTGGTAGAAGATGTCGACGTACTCGAGTCCGAGCCGCTGCAACGACGCGTCGAGCGAGGACAGCAGGTACTTGCGCGAGCCGCCGTCCTGGTACGGCCCCGTCCACATGCCGTAGCCCGCCTTGGACGAGATCACCAGCTCGTCGCGGTACGCCGCGAGGTCGGCCGCGAGCGCACGGCCGAGGTTCGTCTCCGCCGAGCCGGGGCCGGGGCCGTAGTTGTTGGCCGCGTCGAGGTGGGTGATGCCCAGGTCGAACGCGGTGTGCAGCACGTCGAGCTGGTTGCCGTAGGGGCTCGCGTCGCCGAAGTTGTGCCACAGGCCGAGCGACAGGGCCGGCAGGTCCAGGCCGCTGTCCCCGGTGCGCCGGTAGGTCATCGAGTCGTACCGGTTCTCGGCAGCGGCGTACGGCGTGGGCATCGGCGGCGATCCTCTCGGCAGGTGCACCGGCCGGCGTCGGCGGTGCGGATCCAGGCTAGCGACCGGCGCCCACACGGAGCTGCGCGACCGAGGGGACCGCAGCGTGCGACCTCCGCCGCGCCGGGCGCCGGAGCTGTGGGCGCACGGTGGCAGCATCGGGCCTCGTGCTGCACGTCGTCTTCCACACCCCGCGCATCGCGGGCAACACCGGCAACGCGATCCGCATGGTCTCCGGGACCGGCGCCGTGCTGCACCTGGTGGAACCGCTCGGCTTCGAGCTCGACGAGCCGCGGCTGCGCCGCGCGGGCCTGGACTACCACGACCTCGCCCAGGTGGTGGTGCACCCGGATCTCGACCACGCGCTGGCCGGCCTCGACCGGGTCCTCGCCTTCACCACGGGAGCGAGCCGCTGGTACACCGACGTCGACTGGCGGGACGGCGACGCGCTGCTGTTCGGCGCCGAGCCGACCGGCCTCCCACCGGAGGTGCAGGCCGACCCACGGGTGACCGACCGGGTCCGCATCCCGATGCTGCCGGGGCGGCGGTCGATGAACCTGTCGAACGCGGCGGCGGTGGCGACCTACGAGGCGTGGCGGCAGATCGGGTTCCCGGGCGGCGCGTGATCTGCGGCCGACGGCCGTCGTCGTGATCCCGCGCCGTCCCGACGTGTCGACGCAACCCGGACGTCATCCCCCTGCCGTAACCTCCGCCGATCAGGCACGATGCGGCCAGAGGAGAGGGGACCCACGTGTTCGAGCACGTCGACCCGTTCATCGGCACGGAGGCCACCGAGCTCCCGGAGCCGCAGGGCCTGGCCGCCACCTGGTGGTGGCCCAAGCCGCAGGTGGGCAACACCCACCCCGGTGCCACGTACCCGCTCGGCATGGTCTCGGCGTGCGCGTACTCCGGTGCGTACCCCACCGGCTACGGCCGGTACGACCTGGGGACCGAGGGTCTGCCGGTGCCGCTGTACGACCGGCAGGTGGCCAGCGGGTTCACGCACTTCCAGCAGTCCGGCACCGGCGCCATCCGCAAGTACTACAACTACTTCCGCGTCACGCCGATGCTGCAGCCGCTGGACGACCTGGGCTCCTTGTGGGACGTGGTCGACGAGCAGGCCGAGCCCGGCTACTACTCCGCAACCCTCGGCAGCGGCATCCACTGCGAGCTGACCGTCGGCCCCAAGAGCGCCGTGCACCGGTACACGTTCCCCGCCCACCGGGACGCCCGCGTGGTGATCGACTTCTCGATGGGCGGCCTGATCATCCCCTACGGCCGCACGGTGCCGCTGCGGGCCCGGCTGCAGGCGGTGGCCCCCGGGGTGGCGCAGGGCGAGATCGTCGTCGAGGGCGCGCCCCTGGCCGTGCACGTGGAGTGCGACGCCCCGGGCGCGTGGCGGCAGATGCTCTGGTACGACCGTCGGCTGATGCCGGGCGGCACGCGCCTGGACTTCGACCGGATCCGGCCCACCACGCTGCGGCCGTTCGGCCTGATGTGGGCCGGCCGCGCGGAGCCGGGCCAGGTGGTGGAGGTGCGGTTCGGCTTCTCGCTGCGCGGCGTCGATCAGGCGAAGGTCAACCTCGAGCACGACTGCGGCCCTGGCCCGCGCAGCTTCACCGCCCGCCGCTCCGCCACCGCCGCGGACTGGCGGGCGCACCTGGACGGCGTGCAGGTGGAGACCCCGTCCGACCAGCGCCAGACGGT
>DAIDJQ010000030.1 GCA_027451305.1 Cellulomonas sp. | reverse complement strand
GCGCGTCGGCTGATCCGTACGGCCGCCCGCGCCGGCTGCGGCCCCGGCGTTCACCCGCGCCTGCAGGCTCAGCGCGCCCGCGCATCGCGCCGCACCGTCACCCGGCTCCCTGCGGTGCAACATCTTGAGTGCGTTGCAGACTCTGCAGCATGCCGTCCAGGTCGACCACCTTCGACTCAATTCAGCGTACTGACCTGCTCATTCGCGTCGTTGCGCGATGCGATCAAGCCACCCGCAAATCTGGTACCGACAATTGCTTGACACACTCCTGCAACCGTCTGCATACTCGTCGCAGCCTGGATGGACAACACCAACGGAGGTGGGACCGTGGCGGTCAGCGCACGGGATGTCGCGAGGATGGCCGGCGTCTCCGTGTCGACCGTGTCACGTGCTCTCACGCGTCCCGACGACCTGGCGGCGGAGACCCTCGCCAAGGTGCTCGAGACGGCGCGCGCCATGGGTTACCACCCGAACCCCGCGGCACGGGGTCTGACGACGGGACGCACCAGCACCATCGGGCTGATCGTCCCGGACCTCGAGAACCCGTTCTTCTCCGCCATCACCAAGGGCGCCCAGGCGCGGGCGCGCGCCGCCGGCTACGGCGTGATGATCGCCGACTCGGACGAGGACCCGTCGCAGGAGGCGGATCTCATCCGCGAGATGGCACGCCAGGTCGACGGTCTGCTGCTCTGCTCACCGCGTTCGCCGGACGAGGCCCTGACCGACCTGGCGCAGCTGGCTCCCCTGGTGCTCGTCAACCGGCAGTGCGGACCGCTCCCGGCGGTCCTCATCGACAACATGGGTGGGGTCCGGCTGGCCCTCGAGCACCTGCGCGCCCTCGGGCACCGCACGATCGCCTACGTCGGCGGTCCCGCGACCTCCTGGTCCAGCCGGGAGCGGTTGACGGCCGCCCAGACCATCGCCGCGCAGTACCCCGACACCGAGCTGCTCGACCTGGGCTCCTTCCAGCCGTACGTCGCCGGCGGGATCGCCGCCGGCGACCTGCTCATCGCCTCCGGCGCGAGCGCGGCACTGGCGTACAACGACCTGGTCGCCTTCGGCCTGCTGGACCGGCTGAAGCAGCGTGGGGTGCTGGTGCCGGAGGACATCTCCGTGGTCGGCGTGGACAACATCCCGATGTCGGCACTCAGCTCGCCCGCCCTGACCAGCGCGGGGATCCCCCAGGTGAACTGCGGCCGGGCGGGCGCGGACATGCTCGTCGCCCTGCTCCGCCGTCCCGACGTGCCGCCGACGCACCACCACGACCTGTCGTTCCAGCTCGTCGTGCGCGAGTCCACCGCTCCGTACAACGCCCACGCTCGGCTGCGCACGGCAGCCCAGCCCGCCTAGCTCTTCCTGCGGCACCGCTTCACCCGACAGCAACCCGGGCAACGAGGTCCGGTCTAGTCAGAAAGAAGGCTGTCCATGAGAAGTCTCACGTCCGCCCGCCTGGGCACCGCCCTCGTGGTGCTCGGACTCGCACTGACGGCTTGCGCAGCACCCAAGGCCACGACCGGCGCCCAAGCCACGGCGAGCGACGCCGGCACCCCGGGTGGTGTGCCTGCCAAGCCGTCCGCCCCGGTGACGCTCGACATCCTCGACGTCGCCGGCAACCAGAAGCTCACCGGGCCGATGGTCGATGCGTTCGTCAAGGCGCACCCCGACATCATCTCCTCGGTGAAGTGGGAGAGCGCCGGAGCGCCCGACCTGGTCGGGACGATCAAGCCCCAGGTGGACAGCCACAACCTCAAGGTCGACCTGGTGATGACCGGGACCGACGGGCTGTCCGCCGGGATCGGCCAGAACCTGTGGATGCCGATCGCCACGGACTACGCGGCACGGCTCACCAACATGAACAACTACTTGGACCCGGCCGCCAAGATGGAGGCCCTGGCACAGGGCTACGGCGTGGTCACGACCTACTACCCCTCAGGCCCGCTGCTGCAGTACGACCCCGCCGTCGTCACCACCGTGCCGAAGACGCCTGAGGAGCTGCTGGCCTGGGCCAAGGCACATCCCGGCAAGTTCGGGTACGCCCGTCCGGCGAACTCCGGCCCGGGCCGCACGTTCCTCATGGGCCTGCCGTACATCCTCGGCGACAAGGACCCGACGGACCCGGTCAACGGCTGGGACAAGACGTGGGCCTACCTCAAGGAGCTCGGCTCCACGATCTCGTCGTACCCGACCGGCACCGGGCAGGTCATCTCCAACATGGCTGACGGGACCTGGGCCATGGTGCCGACCACCACCGGGTGGGACATCAACCCGCGTGCGCTCGGCCAGGAGCCCAAGACCCTCGAGGCCGCCGCCTTCGACAACTTCACGTGGGTCACCGACGCGCACTACGCCGTGATCCCCAAGGGTCAGAGCGCCGACAAGGTGGCCGCGATCCTCGACCTGCTGCAGTACATGCTGACGCCGGACGTCAACGCCATGGCCTACGACACCGGCTACTTCTACCCCGGCCCCGCCGTCAAGGGCGCGACGCTGGACAAGGCGCCGGCCGCGAGCCAGGCCACGATCAAGAACTTCGGCCGCAGCTGGTACGACGCCCTCATCGACAAGA